>DATKTD010000147.1:0-16897 GCA_035531315.1 Rectinemataceae bacterium | reverse complement strand
TTGCCACCCTTGTGGCGCCAGAGGAGTGGAAGACCATGCCGGCCCTCAGCCTCAGGATCGGCCTCGCCCTCGCCAAGGCCTGCGAGGACATCGCCCGGAATTGGGAAGCCTTCCTCGAAATCGAGCTTAAATGGCCCAATGACCTCATGGCCGGCGGGCGGAAGCTCGGCGGGATATTGTGCGAGTCGGGCCCGGAAGGTCTTCTCGTGGGATTCGGCATCAATATCGCGCAGACCTCCTTCCCCGGCCCCCTCGCGGCGACGGCGACGAGCCTCGCCCTCCTTACGGGGGCGATCCTTCGGATGGAGGGGCGGTCAGGCGATTCGGGGGCCGCCACGACGAGTGCCTCCGCCGCGCTCGAAACGGCTTTTGCCCGGCGTGACGGCCTCGCGGAAGCCTGCCTTTCGCGCCTTTCCTCCATCGGCGGGGACAGGGACTGGAAAAGCGAAATCGGGGAAAGACTCTGGATGCGGGGTCGCCCGACACGCATTTTCACCGGTCTTCCGGAGGGCGGCGGGTCCATCGAGGCGCGAATCCTCGGCTTGGGCGATGATGGCGCCTTACTCGCAGAAGGGCTCGACGGTTCGATGCTCCTGTTTCACTCGGCCGAGCTCGGCTTCGCGACGAGCGTTGACCCTGGCCGGGCCGATCATTTAAGCTAAGCCATGAGTCCGTCAGCCAAGGCAGGGGCCGGTGGCCAGAACCTGATCGAGAAGCTCCTCTCGGTTTTCGCCTCGATGGGCGACCCCGACGCCGAGAAAAAGAAAATCCTCAAGGCAATCGGCAAGGACCTTTCGCGGTCCCGCTTCAAGTTCATCAAGACCAAGGGCAACGAGGCCCTCCCGGGTCTCGCGCGATTCTTCCACGAACTCTACAAGGTGACGGCGCCGGCCCAGGTCTTCCTCCAGAACGCCAGCAGCTCGGCCTCGCTCCGCTCCTTCGTCATCGAGAGCTATCTCACCGACGAGCAGAAGAAATTCTCCGAGCGCCTCACGGAGTCCTGGATCCTCGAGCAATCCAAGAACCTCGACTTAAAATCACTCGCCGAGAACTCCCAGTCCGATCTCGCCACCTTCCTTGCCTTCTTCGACTCGGAGCGCACGAGGGAGATCGACTCGGCCTTCGCCACCCTCGTCTCCTTCGCGAATTTCGTCAATTTCGATTTCTACTTCCTCCTCAAGAAATTCGATTCCGGCCTGCCCGAAAGAAATTTCTCGTACAAGCCGAAATTCGAGGCCATCAACGCTGAATATGTCGCCGACGATCTAGCCGACTTCCTCGAGGTCTTCCTTCCCCTCGATCTCGAGGCCGACTGGCCCCGGGTCTTCGCCGCCCTCAAGGAATATCGCAAGGCCGAAATCATCCAAATAGACACGTGGAACCGCATCCTCAACCCGGCAGGTGAGGTGCGGAGGAGCCAGGTTCTCGAGCAGTTCGTCCGCTACATGAAGAAGGATCCCTATTGGAGCGCCCAGCCCCGCTTCCCGACCGAGCGCATCGTCGAACCCTTCCTCCAGAAGATGCGTGCCCAGGTCGATACCCTCCTCCACAAGATAGGGGCCGAGAAACGCAACGCGAAGATAGACGAGGTCGCGAACCAGATCTTCGGCACCTCGGTAGTGGTGCGGATGAAAAACTATACCGAAAAGGCCAATGTCGTCTTCGCCAAGAAGATGCTCGGCGGCTACACCCAGGTCCAGTCGCTCAACTATCTGAAGGCCTACCTGATGGATCATTTCAAGAAGGACATCAGGGAGATAGTGGACATCCTCCTCATCAGGGGCAAATGGTCCACCACGGTCCAATCGCAGCAGCTATCCGATTCCTACCACGCCCTCCTGGAAGTGTCTTCCGACCTTCTCTCCTTCGACGAATCGATCGGCGACGATACCGATTTCGGCAACAGGATCCGGACCGCCCTGGCCAAGAGCGACCGCGACAAGGAGCAGCTCAAGTACCTCCGCACCATGCTGAAGGACGCCAACGACAAGGCCATCGCCCTCGTCACGAAATCGGCCGTCAACCTCATCCAGCTCGGGCGACAGCTCAAGTTCCTGATCGAGGACCAGGCGAAGTCGGGGCGCCACGTCGTGATACTGAATTGGAAGGAAATCGAGGGCGCGAGTTCCGGCGACCTCAAGACCCAGCTCATCGACAGCTACAAGAAGATTTACTATATGATGCAATTACTCCAGAATTTCGTCAAGAAAGAGGACACGATGGAGAAGTAGGCGGGAGCCGAGCGGCCGGAGCCTCTCGGCATCCCCCTCGGCGATCGGAAGGACCATCGCGGAAGACCGGGGAGTCAGGCTCCCCGATCGACGTCGTAGGCCGAAAGGCGCGCGACGAGCCTCTCGGGCAGCCGGCATTCCACTATCGTAGCATCGTCCTCCCGCTCCTCGGATAGCACCTGGGCCTCTCGATGCAGAAGTGGCACGAGGGAGTATTCCGCGTCGGGTATGCGGAGCCGAACGCGTTCGTCTCCGCCCACGAGGGCGGCCTCGATGGCGTCGTGAAGTTCCGGAAGCCCGGTGCCGATCTTCACCGAGACCACGAGGGCCTCCGGATGGGCCGAGGAGAGGGCGGCCAGGCTTTCCGCGTCGAGAAGGTCGACCTTGTTGAGGACGAGGACCCGGGGCAAATCCCCGGCGCCTATCTCGCGGAGGACCTCGGTCGTCGTCGCCATGTGTCGATCCGATTCGGGATCGGAGGCGTCGACGACCTCCACGAGAATATTGGCCAGGGCCGCCTCCTCGAGGGTAGCCTTGAAGGCCTCGACGAGGCCATGGGGAAGGTTGCGGACGAAACCGACGGTGTCGGTGAGGAGGAGGGCTCCGCCCTTGCCGACGGGCATGCGCCTCGTCGTCGGATCGAGGGTCGCGAAAAGCTTGTCCTCGGCGAGGATTCCGGAATCGCACAATGCGTTGAGGAGACTGGACTTGCCGGCGTTGGTATAGCCGACGACGGCCGCGCGCGGCATGGCCTGCTTTTCCCTGCGCTTGCGCTGGGTGTCGCGCGACTTGCGCACCGTCTTGAGCTCTTCCTTTATCTCGTGGATCCGGCGCTCGATCTCGCGGCGATCGAGCTCGAGCTTCTGTTCGCCCTTGCCCTTGGTGCCGTAGCGCCCGCCACGCTGTCGCGAAAGGGCGGAATAGGAATGGGCGAGGCGCGGTATCGCGTACTCGAGTTCGGCGAGTTCCACCTGGAGGGAGGCCTCGCGGGTGAGGGCCCTGCTCGCGAATATCCTTATAATGAGTTCGGAGCGATCGTAGACCTTGAGACCGGAGAGCTCTTCCCAGTTGCGCTGCTGTATCGGCGAGAGGACATGGTCGAAGAGGATCGAATCGGCCTCGGCCGCCTTGGCCGAGGCAACGACCTCGTCGGCCTTTCCCGTGCCCATGAAAAGGGCGGGATTGCGCTCGCGCACGCGCACCGGGGTTTCCCCCACACGCTCGAGACCCAGGGTGGAAGCGAGGCCCCCGAGTTCGCGGAGGAGACTCTCCGCCTCGCCCTTGCCGACCCGGTCGGTCTGGATGCCCACGAGCCAGCTGCGCTCGGGCCTGTCGGCGGTTTCCTCAAGCTCTTTCATGCTCAGCGATCCTACCCTCAGGTGGCGCGCGGCTTCAAGCAGGCCGCTCCCCTCGACCCTTTGCACAGCGTCTCGCCCATGTCGACCGATTTTCCCGCATTTTACGTTGTTTTTACACGTAACCACATTGACACGATTTCCTTTTTTTTATACCAATGCGTATCATCAATCAAGGGCAGACGCATCGGGGACTTCCTGGAAGTTCGCCGCGCCGCCCGCGGATGATTATCCGTACGGAGAGAAGAAGATGAAGTACCTCAAGGTTGTCGCCGTCGCCGCGCTCGCGTCGCTCGCCTTCGCCTGCTCGCCCAAGCTTCCCCAGGCCGATGTCGACGCCGCCACCGCCGCTTTCAACGACGCGAAGACGGCCCAGGCCGATATCTACGCCGCCGACGCCTACAAGGCCGCCGACGCCGCCAACACGACCCTCCAGGCCGATCTCAGCTCCAAGTCCTACGCGAAGGCCAAGACCGACGCGAAGGCCCTCCTCGACGCCTCGACGGCGGCCAAGGGCGCCGTCGACGCCGGCAAGGCCACGATGAAGACCAGCCTCGACGCTTCGGTCACCGCCGTCACCGCCGAGCTCCCCGTCGTGCAGAAGGAACTCGCCAAGGCTCTCAAGGCCGGCAAGAAGGCCAAGCTCGACGTCAAGCCCTACAAGACCCTCGTCGCCGACACCCAGAAGGGTCTTTCCGACGTGAAGACCGCCGAGGATGCCGGCAACATCGCCGACGCCGCCACCAAGGCGACGGCCCTCCAGGCCGCCCTCGACGACGCGAAGGCCAAGCTCGAAGCCGCCGGATACAAGGCCTAATTCCGCCTCGTATCGAATCCCTGGGAAGGGGGCCGCAAGGCCCCCTTCTTTTTTTTGCCGCGGCCCAACCGCGAGCCCGGCGGATTTCGGGGCGGCTATCATGCGCGTTTATCGCCAGTTTATCGAGCTTGAGTAGCTTCAGGTCCGAAAGGAAGCGAAACGCATGGCACATGAAGGCGGACATCCGTCCGAACACGGACGCGACATTAAGTACGAGAGCAAGGCGAGCCTCGGAGAGTTCATCTCCCTCGTCGCGGGCACCAAGCCATCCATCCCCTCCCTGGCGGTGGCCCTCGGCCTCAGCCTCGTCTCGACGGCAGGGGGCCTCGTCGTCCCCCTCCTCACCAAGGGGGTGGTCAACGGCCTTTCCAGCCAGAGCCTTGCCTCCCTCGATTTCGGCAAGGCCCTCCTCATCGGCCTCGCCTTCCTCCTCCAGGCGGGAGGAGGGGCCCTATCGAGCTACCTCCTCGCGAGGATAGGCCAGGGCGTCGTCGCCTCCCTTCGCGAAAGGCTGTGGAGGAAACAACTCGTCCTCCCCGTCTCCTATTTCGATCGTTACGGATCGGGACCCCTGGTCTCCCGGATGACCAACGACACCGCGGTCGTGAAGAACTTTATCACCGAGAACATGACGAGCCTCGTGAGCGGGGCGATTTCGGCCGTGGGCGCCATCTTCTTCCTCTTTTACCTCGATTGGAAGATGAGCCTCCTCATGCTCGCCGCCATCCCCCTCGCCGTCCTCGCCATCCTCCCCCTGGGAAAAACCATGATGAAGGTGGCCCGCAAGACCATGGACGAAAACGCTGTCCTCACCTCGATCCTGGCGAGGGTCCTCTCCGAAATCCGCCTCGTGAAGGCCTCCAACGCCGAGGAGAGGGAATTCCGCGAGGGCAAGGGAGCCATCGATCGCCTTTATTCCTTCGGGGTGAAGGAGGGTACGGTCAATTCCCTCGTCGGCCCCCTGATGAGCCTCATACTAATGGCCCTCCTCGTCCTCGTCGTGGGCTACGGCGGGGCGCGGGTCGCATCGGGAGCCCTCAGCGCAGGAGACCTCGTGGCCTTCATCCTCTATCTCATCCAGGTCGTCGTGCCCGTCACGATGCTGACCAATGCCGTCAACCAGCTCCAGAAGGCCAGGGGGGCCACTCAGAGCATCGTCGAGCTCCTCGGCGAGAAGGAGGAGCAGCGCGGGGGCATCTCGCCCTCCCCCGTCCGCG
Organism: Rectinemataceae bacterium; assembly: GCA_035531315.1. Taxonomy (GTDB): domain Bacteria; phylum Spirochaetota; class Spirochaetia; order Treponematales; family Rectinemataceae; genus CAIJMU01. The sequence continues at coordinate 11,277 of DATKTD010000147.1, read as the reverse complement.
GTGCCCTGAGCTTCCGGGACCTTTCCTTTTCCTACAGGCCCGGTGAGCCCGTGATTCGGCACCTCGACTTCGAACTCGAGCCGGGCACCGTAGCCGCGATCGTCGGCCCCAGCGGGGCGGGCAAGACCACCCTCTTCGCGCTGCTCGAGCGCTTCTACGAAGCGGATTCCGGCGCTATCCTCCTCGATGGCCTGCCCCTCTGCGATTGGGCGCCGGAGGCCCTCCGCTCCCAGCTCGGCTACGTGCCCCAAGACAGCCCCCTGATGTCGGGGAGCATCCGCGACAACCTCGTCTACGGCGTGCCCCGTGCGCCGACCGAGGCGGAGATACGCGAGGCGGCGCGCATCGCCTATGCCGAGGCCTTCATCGAGGCTTTGCCGCGCGGCTACGACACCGAGGTCGGCGAGAGGGGCGTGAAGCTCTCGGGCGGACAGAGACAGCGCATCGCCATCGCCCGGGCAGTCCTTCGCGACCCCGCCATATTGATGCTCGACGAGGCCACCTCGAGCCTCGACAGCGAGGCCGAGGAGCAGGTCCAGCACGCGATGCAAAACCTCATGAAGGGCCGCACGACCCTCGTGATCGCCCATCGTCTCTCGACAGTGGTCGACGCCGACCGCATACTCTTCCTCGAGGCGGGCGAACTGACGGGAACGGGAAGACACGAGGAACTCCTCGAGAGCCATGCGCTGTATCGTTCCTTCGCGCTGCGCCAGTTCAGGCTCGATCCGGCGGCCCTGGCGCCGGTCTGAGCGAGGGAGTGGCGGTGGGCAGGCTTCTCGTGGTCGACGACGACCCCAACATCCGCGAGCTGGTGCGGCTCAGCCTGGCGGGCCTCGGTTTCGAGGCCATCGAGGCCGGCGATGGGGACGCCGCCCTCGCCGCCATGGCCGCGGCCAAGATCGACCTCGTCATCCTCGACGTGATGATGCCGGGTCTCGATGGCTGGACCACCTGCAGGGAGATCAAGCGCCGCCACGGAAGCCCCGTCATCCTCCTCACCGCGAGGGGGGAGAGCGCCCAAAAGGTGAGGGGTTTCGAAATCGGCGCCGACGACTACGTCGTGAAACCCTTCGACGGCCCCGAGCTCCTCGCCCGGGCCAAGTCCCTCCTCGGGCGCTATCGGGCCGAAGCGGCCCAGGTGGTCGAGGCGGGGCGTCTCGTCATCGACCGCCTCCGCTACGAAGTGAGGGTGGAGGGGAAGGCCCATACTCTCCCGCCCAAGGAATTCGAACTTCTCTTCCGCTTCGCCTCCCAGGCCGGGACGATCTTCACCCGGGAACAGCTCCTCGACGCGGTCTGGGGCGAGGACTTTTCGGGCACGGACCGCACCGTCGATGTCCACATAAACCGGATTCGGGAGCGCTTCCCCGAAGCCGAAAACGGCTACCGGATCACCGCGATCCGCGGCCTCGGCTATCGTTTGGAGCTTCCGTTGTGAGTGAGGCCCAACCGGCGGGGAAGGGAGGGGCCCCCTTCTCGCGCCGAATGATCATCGCGAGGTCGACGGGCTTCGCCGTCGGCCTCCTCGCCTTCACCTCCGCGCTTTGGCTCCTCGTCCGCTGGCTCCTCGGCTCCCTCCTCGCGAAAAGCGGCCTCGATCCGGCTGCCCCGCTGACCGGGATCGTCTTCCTCGTCGCCACCCTCGTCCTCCTCGGCCTCCTCCTCGGCCTTGTCGGTCGCTTCTTCGCCCATGGAAAACGCCACGATCACTTCGCCGAACTCAACGCGGCCCTGAGAAGGATAGCGAGGGGGGACTTCGAGGCCAGCGTTCCCCTCCTCGACGAGTCGCGACGCCATCCCCTCGGGGAGGTGGCGGGGGAATTCAACGACATGGCCAAGGCCCTCCGACAGATGGAAGCGATGCGGCAGGATTTCGTCGCGACGGTCTCCCACGACATCCAATCGCCCCTCACCTCGATCGTCGGCTTCGCCAGGCTCCTCCGCGACGAGGGCCTGCCGGGAGAGACGAGGGAACACTGTCTCGACGTCATCGAAGGCGAAAGCCGCAGGCTTTCGCGTCTGGCCGAGGCTCTTCTCAGCCTCTCGGCCCTCGAGGCAGGCAGGCCGCATCCCGGGCCCGAGGCCTGGCGCCTCGACGAGCAGATCCGCCGCGTCATCCTCGCCGCCGAGCCGCAATGGAAGGCGAAGAGGCTCGAGCTCAGACTCGAGCTCGAGGAACTCCGCGTGAGGGCGAGCGAGGACATGCTTGTCCAGGTTTGGACCAACCTCTTCCACAACGCGGTCAAGTTCTCTCGGCCGGGAGGTCGTGTCGCCCTCCTCCTCGGAAGGGAGGGGGACTGGGCCCGGCTTCGGATGATCGACGAGGGCGAGGGCATGGCACCGGAGGATCTCCCCTTCGTTTTCGACCGTTTTTTCAAGGCCGACCGCTCGCGCAGCGATCGGGACTCGGGGAGCGGCCTGGGTCTGGCCATCGCGAAGAGGATCGTGGAACTGCATGGGGGGAGCATCGCGGCCGAGAGCGACGGCCCCGGCATGGGCAGCGTCTTTACGGTCCTCGTACCCCTGGTGGCGCCCCCCTGAGGAGGGGGCCGCCAAGCCGCGCGGGAGGGCTACAGGAACGCCTCCTGATTGCGAATTCGCCCTTCCAGTGCTAGAATCCTTCGGCGTTTCGGTCCCCCCGGAGCCCCACAAGGAGTCCCCATGTCCCTTTCGCTCACGGATCTCGGCAGCGCAGTCCGAAAGACGGAATATGCCGTCCGCGGCCCCCTCGTGGCCCGTGCCCAGGAACTGGAGCGTTCCGGCAAGCGGATCATCTGGTGCAATATCGGCAATCCCCAGGCCCTCGAGCAGAAACCCCTCACCTGGCTCCGCCAGGTCATCTCCCTCTGCGAATGGCCGGAGCTCGCCACCCGCGCTCCCGGAGCCTTTCCTCCCGAGGCCATCGAGGCCTCCAAGAAGATCCTCGCGGGCTCCCACGGCCTCGGCGCCTATTCCGATTCCAAGGGTCTCAAGGTCGTTCGGGAAGCCGTGGCTAATTTCATCCGCGAACGCGACGGCATCGAGGCCGATCCCGAGGCGATCTATCTGACCGACGGGGCCTCCAAGGGCGTCCAGGCTGCCCTCCGCATCCTGATCGCCGGCCCCTCGGCGCCCGGAGGCGCCGCGGACGGCATCATGATCCCCATTCCCCAGTATCCCCTCTACTCCGCCACCATCACCCTCTACGAGGGTCGCCAGGTGCCCTACCAGCTCGACGAGAAGCGCGACTGGAAGCTCTCGCGCGAACTCCTCGAAGGCTCCCTCGCCAAGGCCAAGGCCGAGGGCACCCGCGTCAAGGCGATCTGCGTCATCAACCCCGGCAATCCCACGGGCTCCGTCCTCGACCGGGCCAATATCGAGATGATCCTCGACTTCGCGAAGACGCATAGGCTGTCCATCCTCGCCGACGAGGTCTATCAGCAAAACGTCTACCGCGAGGGCGAGAGCTTCGTCTCCTTCGCCAAGGTCCTCGCCGACAGGGGCGAGCGGGACGTCTCCCTCTTCTCCTTCCATTCCTGCTCAAAGGGCTATCTCGGCGAGTGCGGCCATCGCGGCGGCTATATGGAAGTCCGCAACGTCCCCGCCGACGTGATCACCGAGATCACCAAGCTCCAGTCGGTGAGCCTCTGCTCCAACCTTCCCGGCCAGGTCGCCACCTGGTGTCTCGTGAGCCCTCCCCCGGCTGGCAGCCAGAGCCACGCCGTCTGGAAGGCCGAAAGGGAGGCCATCCTCGCCGAACTCGCGGCCCGCGCCAAGCTCTTGGCGGAGGGCCTCAACAAGATACCCGGCATCGAGTGCAACGAGGTGGCCGGCGCCATGTACGCCTTCCCGAAGATCAGCCTGCCCGCCGGCAAGACCGACGAGGACTGGTGCATGGCCCTCCTCGAAAAGACCGGCATCTGCGTCGTACCCGGCACGGGTTTCGGACAGGAAGCCGGGACGGCCCACTTCCGCACGACCATCCTTCCACCGACCGAGCAGCTCAAGGAAGTGGTCAGACTCATCGCGGACTTCCACGCGAACTACCGCTGAGGCTCTCGGGCCGCGGAGGCGGAGCTCCCGACCGATCGAGGCGGGGTGGCCCTTCGCGGCCGCCTCGGCGAAAAGGACCCTCACATGCCGCATGACTTCCGGATCGAAGGCTACGCGCCGCGCCATTCCGGGCAGGCGAGGGCCCTCCTGGCCACGACTCGGCGTCGCAGACTCGCCGACTGCCCCCTCCTCCCTCCCGAAACCGCCGAGGATCGCGAACTCCTCGGCGCGGAAGCGGGGGGCGCCGTCGCCCTCGACGCCGAAGGGAGGCTCCTGGGCTTCCTCTTCGCCAAACGGGAGGATGATCCTGTGTGGGGTTCCTCTCTCCGCGCCGATGTCGATCGCTGGGCCGTTGGGGAGGGGGCCGACAGACGAATCCTAGGGGGTCTTTATGGAGCCGCCTTCGGTCGGGCGACCGGCCCGGTCGAGGGTCGGGCGACCGGCCCGGGGCTCGAGGCCCCTCCGAACAGTGGCCCGAGGCCCGCGACCCACAAAATCTATTGCCCCAGCTATGACGACCTTTCCCTCCGAGCCTGGTTTGCCCTGGGTTTCGGTCTGGAGCAGGCCTACGCCTGGGCGAGACTCGCCGACATGGAGGGCGATTTTCCGCCGCCCGATGGGGTCATCATCCGCCGCGCCGGGCCCGGCGACGGGGAAATCCTCGCGGGGCTCTCGCCCCTCATCGCCCTCGCGCAGGCCGAAGCGCCGACCTGGGCCGGGGCACCCGAGGCCTACCTCGCCGACCTTCGCGAGGGTTTCGCCAGCCTCGCCACCGACAAGGAGGCCATGGTGCTTCTCGCCCTCCGGGGAGGGGTGGCCCTGGGCTACCAGGCCTGGTTCCCCATGAAGGCCGCTACGGCCGGCGAGCCCGCGGGCGAAGGACCTGCCGAAGGCGACAGGGGTGGCGCCGTCGCATTGTCGGTCGAGTTGTCGGTCGGCGCGACCCTCCCCGGCGAAAGAGGGCGGGGTCTCGGCAGGGCCCTGACCGCTCGAGGGGTCGCGGAGGCCTTGAAGTCGGGCTATACGGCCTGTTTCACCGACTGGCGCACGGCCAATCCCCACTCGTCGAGCTTCTGGCCGGCGCGGGGATTCAGGCCCCAGCTCTACAGACTGACGCGGCGCCTCGACCCCCTCGCCCTCGCCGCGCGATAGAAGTACCTTAGCCTAAAGGAGGCAACAACATGGAATGGAAGGCGAGCCACATCCTCGTCAAGGACAGGGCCCAGGCCCAGCAACTCCTCATGCGCATCAAGCAGGGCGCCAACTTCGAGGGCCTCGCCCGCGAGTTCTCCACCTGCCCTTCCAAGAGCCAGGGCGGCGACCTGGGCTGGTTCGGCCCAGGAAAGATGGTGCCGGCCTTCGAGAACGCCTGCAAGGGCATCGGGATCGGATCAGTCTCCGACGTCGTGCAGACCCAGTTCGGCTATCACATCATCAAACTCACCGGGAAAAAATGAGGCGAGGGACGCGGTCCGTCGGGACCGCGTCGGGATCTCAGCCCGCCGCCCTTTCGAGATACAGGAGGAAGGGCTTCATGGCCTTGAAGACCTCGAGGGAATGGGCGACGAGGTCGGCCGAACAGACGAAGTCGTCGTCCATGGGATGTATGGCAAGGATGGTCTTGAGCCGGAGAAGATCGATGTCCGGATGGTCCTTCGCATAACCTTGGGGGGCGGTTTTGAGAGTCTCGCCCGCGAGCTCGCCGAAGCAGGCTTTGAAATCCTTGGCGGCGACGATGCGCTTAAAGGCCTTCGAGTCATGGGCGATGGCCTCGCGAAAGGCCCCCAGCTGGGCCGGGCTGGGGGCGTGGAGGCCGCCGGCCAGCATGGAGGCGCCCGGCTCCAGATGGAAGTAATAGGATCGGACCCCCGACTTTCGGCCGAGGGGGCCGATGAGGGCGCTCATCGTGCTCTTGTAGGGCGACTTGTCCTTGCCGAAGCGGACATCGCGGTTGATGCGGAAGACACAGTCCTTGGGGGTGGCGCCTTCGAGCTCGTCGACGGCTCCGAAGGAGGCGATGATTTCGCCGACCAGGCCGAGAAAAGTGGAGCGGGCCGCCTCGTAGCGGGGCCGCTGCGCCTCGAACCAGTCCCGGTCGTTATGGGCGCGAAGATCCTTCAAAAAAGAGAGGATCGCGCGGCGTTCGCTCTGGCTGTCCATGAGGCGATTACAGCGGAAGACCGGAAGGAGGTCAAGCCGCGGCGAGGCGAAACTCAGCCCGAGACGCGGACGAAAAGCCCCCTCTTCTTCATCTTCCGCACGAGTAGCTTCCTGATGGCCTCAGTGGAAGGGGGAGGACCCGTCCTGACCTGGGTCTCGTCGATGAAGAGGGCGTCGGCTGCCCCCCACTCCTCCAGCGCCTCCCTGTCGTCCGTATCAATGCTGATGAACTCGGCCATCGTGGGAAAGTCCAGCGCCACCCGTCTCGCCCTCTCGTGGACGAGGTCCTGAGCGGGGCACCAACCGTTGCGGAGACAGGTGAGGGCGACCTTCCGCGCGCCGGGAGTGGGCTTCTTCATCATCCTGAGAAGACGGGGAGCCTCGGCATCCGGAGCGAAGGGCTTCCAGACCAGTTCGACGGCCCCGTCGCGGTCGGCGCTGCGGTAGCCGTGTTTCTTGAACCAGGCAGATCGCATGAAGACGGGAAGACGAAGACCCCAGGCCGTCATGCCCTTCGAGCCCAGGGCCCTCGCGTCCTCCTCGGCCGCCGCGAGGAGGGCCTTGCCGATGCCCTTTTTCCGATGGTCGCCGACACCCCGCTTGTAGCCATGGACCCATACGCAATAGATGTAATACAGCCCGCGGCCGAGAAGGGGGGCTTCCTCGGCCGGGGCGTAGTGGATCATGCCGACGGCCCTCCCCTCCCCGTCCTTCGCGATCTTCACGCGGAGGCCCTTCGCGCGATGCCTCTCGTACCACTCCCGCTTGTGGTCCCCGGCCTCCCGCATCTCCTCCGACCAGTCCTCGAGACATTTGCAATAGCTTCCGACGTATTCATCGCTCAAGTCGACGATTTCCATCGCAGGCCTCCCCAACCCATCCCGATGGATCGAAGCTTGAGCCCCCTACTTCCCGGCGTCAAGAAGGGCGCCGAAGTCAGGAAAGAAGGCGGCGTGGCGCGACTCGAGTAGCTCGCGGCCGAGGTCCCAGGCCGCGGGGGCCCTGTCGACGAGGACGGAATCCGAGCTAGCTACAAGGACGCGGACTGGACCATGGGCGGCCGCCGGGGTTTCGGCGAGAGCTCCGAGTCGAGCGGCGATAGCGCCGTCGGCCGAGGCGGCGAGCTCGACGAGGGACTCCAGATGGGCGGCGGCGAAGGCCGCGCGGAGGGCCGCGGCGTGCTCCCCCGAGCGCGACACCGGCGCGTCGAGGAAGGCCTCGACACGGAGGCCGCGGGGCCCGAGGTAGGAGGCGATCTCGCCGAAGGCGCGGTGGAGAAGCTCCTCGCGGGGCACGCGGCCGTAGTTGGCGCCCGCGTCCCTGACTAGGCCGTCCGAGCAGAGGAAGCAGGCCTTCCCGAGGAAGTAGTGGACGAGGGTGAAGGCCACGTTGTAGACGTCGAGGAGGATCAGGGCGCCGGCGGCCGGCGACGCGAGGCGCGAGCGCCTGCGGGCCGAGTCCGCGGAGGATGCCACGCCCCGGAAGAGCATCTGTCTTCCCTCGGCCTCGAGACGACGACGGTTGCCGACGAGTTCCCCCGAGGATCTCTCGGGGTAGCCGCGGTCGAGGAGAAAACGGTAGTCCCGCGCCGCCTCGGCGAGGGAGGGCTCTAAGCCGCGCCCCGCCCCGCCGCCATCCGCGGCGCTGCCGGGGGCGTCGCCGACAGGGCCGCCGCCGGTGCCACTTCCGGGGGCGGAGGCGCCGTGGTCACGGCTCGGATCCGGCAAGTCGGTCGACATCATACTAATTAGCAAGGACCGTCACCCGGACGGGGCGGCTCTCGATGAAGGCGTGGGGAAAGCGGACCTGGAAGGAATGGCTGCCCACCGCGAGGGGCCAGCGCGCCTCGTAGGGGTAGGTCTCCCTGGCGAATTCCTTGCCATCGACGAGCCAGACCACCTCGGGCACGGCCGGGCTCACCGTGGCGCGGAGGGCGAGGGTCTGGAAGCGGCGGGGGGTATCCGGATCGATGCGGACCCTCGTTCCGTCGATGGGGGCGGTAAGGGAGATGGCCGCCTGGGCCAGGGCAGCGGCCCCCCCCGGTGGGACGCTGTAGCCCCGGCTCGCCGCGAAGGAGGCGTATTCGGGATCGAGGATGGTGACGTTGCGCGCCACCCTTTCTTCCGCGGGGGTGGCCAAGTCCGCGAGGTTGCCCGTCCGAGCGTCGACGATGACGCGGCGATGGACCGGACATTCCTCTCGGGGCGCGCCCCCGGGGGGAAAGCGCTCGACTATGGCGGAGGGACAGTAGTCACCGGCCAGCTTCCCCGAAACCGGACAGATCCGCGCCGTCTCCCAGCCGCGAGGCGGGGGGAAGGGCTCCTCGCCGACGCCCTGCACGGCCTCGGGTTGGAGGGCCTTGAAGAGTTCGAGGAGGAAGGTGGCCACCGTCGAACCCGCGAGGTGGTTCGTGCCGAGGGCATCGGCGTTGCCCGTCCAAATGCCGGCGACGTAGCGCCGGGAGTATCCCAGGGCCCAGGCGTCGCGGAAGCCGTTGGAGGTGCCCGTCTTGACCGCCACCGGAAAGGGAAAGTGGGTGAGGGCGGTGCCAGCGAAGGAGGGAAGGCGGGCGTCGGTATCGGAGAGGAAGAGGGAGATCATGCGGGCGGCCGATTCCGAGACGAGGCTCGTCCGCGGCGGGGGGGCCTCGTCGGCGAGAAAAAGGAGGGGGAGGCTCCACCCGTCGTTGGCGAGGCAGCCGTAGGCGGAAACGAGGCGATCGAGGCTGGTGTAAAGGCCGCCGACGGCGAGGCCGTAACCGTAGAAGGAGGAGGGGTACTCGAAGTCGTGGAGGCCGAGACGGCCGAGCCAGCGCCAGGCCTCGTCGAGACCGAGGCCCTCGAGCACCCGTATGGCGGGCACGTTGCGCGAATTGCCCAGGGCGACGCGATAGGGAAGAGGGCCGAGGTAGGAGTCGTCGAAGTCGACGAGGCCGTACTCGCCCCTCGCGTCCTTGAGGCGCAGCGGCATATCGGAGAGGATGCTACCCGGCCCGAAGGCCCCGCTCTGGAGGCCCAGGGCGTAGAGGAAGGGCTTGAGGGTCGAACCCGAGGAGCGGGGCACCCTGGCGAAGTCGATGGCGCCGTGGTGCTCGACATCGAAGTAGTCGAGGGAGCCCAAATAGGATAAGACCTCGCCCGTCTTCGCGTCGGCGACGATGACCGCGAGATTGTCGGCCCCGAGGGAGCGCCAGTGGGAAATGTACCTCTGCGCCAGGGCCGCCACCCTGTCCTGGATCTCCGGGTCGAGGCTGGTCCTGATGGGTTTCGCGATGCGCGAAAGGGGCCGGGCGCCGTAATCCTCGAGGACGCGAAAGATGTAGTGGTAGGCGTCCTCCCTCCTCGACTCGCGCAGAAAGGGTCTGATGCCGGCGAGTTCGAAGCGCGAGGCCGCGAGCTCATCCCGGTCGATGACAGCCTGGTCGGCCAGCTGGCCGAGGATGGCGTTGGCCCTGTCCTTGGCCTTGAGAAAGGAAAGGAATCCGAAGAGGTCCCGCCCCCGGGGGTCCTGGGGCACGGCGAGGAGGAGGGCCGTCTCGGCCCAGCTCAGATCCTGGGCGGGCTTGTCGAAGACCCGCCGCGAGGCATAGGCGAGGCCGTACATCGAACCTCCCTCGGGAACCATCTGGAGGTAGGCCCTGAGGATGCCTTCCTTCCCGTAGAAGGCCGTGGCGATGAGGGCCGAGGCGGCCTCCTCGGCCTTCGCGAAGAGATTGCGGGGCCGCGGATGGCCGAGGCGGACGACCTGCATGGCTATCGTCGAGGCCCCCTCGAGACGACCCCGCGCGTTGTGCGCCACCGCCCTCGCTATGCCCCAGGGATCGACGCCGGGGTGGGAGTAGAAGCGCCTGTCCTCGATGGCGACGAGGGTCTTCGTGACCTTGTCGGGGAGGGGATCGGGCATCGACCAGTAGCCGAGGGCGCCGTAGACGGCCTGGCCGTCCGACAGGAAGCCCCCCTTCGAGTCTTCGAAGAGGGGGGTGGGTCGATGGATGGGAATGGGCACCTGGGAGATGACGACGAAGGAGCGCCAGACGAGGAAGGCGAGGAGGGGAAGGAGGGCGAGCCGCGCGAGGGCGGCTCGTCTGCCGAGGCCCGGGGCGGGCCTGCCGCCCGACGCGACCGCTCCCCTGGCGACCCCGTCCCTTTCGGGAGCTTCCACGCCAGCCCTTCCCTCCCCTTCCGCCCCGGATGGCCCGGGGCGGAGTTCCTCGACCGGGAGCCTCACTTCGCCGCCGCCTCGATCGCGACGGGGGCCCCGTCGCTCGTGCCCTGGAGGCCGAGCTGGTAAAGAACCTGGGCCGTCGCCGGCGGAAGGCTACAGCTGCCGGCGAAATGGGCCCTCTCCCGGAAATAGAAATCGAAGCTGCCGGCCGGCAGGTCGGTGAAATAGAAGGTGACCTGGTCGTCCTCGTAGTCCGCCCAGGCGCTCTGGATGCTGTTGGTGCCGGCGGCTTTGGCCTCCTCGGGCGAGGTCGCGAGATTGGGATTGAGGGGCTCGAAGCCCGCGGCGAGGGGCACGCGGACCGCGACGAAGCTCCGGGCCTCGGGATTGACCACCGTCACATGGTCCTCGACCACGGTTTCGGCGGCGAGGGGTATGGTGTTTCCGGCGCGGACGGGCCAGCGCGCCACGAGGCCCTTGCCGGCCCCATAGTCGAGGAGCTCGCGGCTGACGACAAAGCCATTGCTGTTTCCGCGAAGCTCCGAACCCAGGGCTGCCGGCACATAGTTCGTCTCGAGGAGGAGATTCGGCGGCCGCTTGGCGTCGAAGGAACGCATTCGGACCTTGAGCGCCGTGTCGGAGGGAACCGAAAGCTTCGCGATGAAGCGGCCCTTCCCGTCGAGGGTCTTCCAAGAGGAGCCGTCCCAGAACTCCGCCGTCCAGGCCGAGCCCCGCATGGCGGAGAAGGCCTCGACGAGGGAGAGGAGAACGGAGGTGTTGGTATAGGTGTCGCCCCAACCGGCGTAGCCGGCGCCGGAGATCAGGTAGTCGAGGATGGCCTGGGTTTCGGGCTTCCCCGGCCTGTCGCGGGCGTAGACGGCGTAGATGGCGGCGACGCTGCGCCAGTCGCTGTAGAGG
>DATKTD010000146.1:0-8990 GCA_035531315.1 Rectinemataceae bacterium | reverse complement strand
CCTCGACGATGTCGTCCTTCTTCACGTTGCCCGCCGCGAGGGGGAAGAAGCCCGAGGGCATGAGGTCGCCGGTGTGGGAGATGAAGAGGAAGCCGCGGCCGTCGTTGACGCCCTTCACGGGACGGTTGAGACCGTCGGCGTACTGGAAGCCGGCCCCCTGGAAGTTGCCCTCGATCGCCCCGCTCTCGGCCCGTTTCCGCTCGATGGCGACGCGTCGGTACATGGGAGCCGCGGTCGCCTTGATGTCGAAGTCCCCCTTCCGCGAGAGGTCGTAGAGCCAGTTGAAGACCCGCTCGTGCTCCGCGGGGGAAATCATCGCCTCGGCGTGGGCCCGGCCGGTCGGCACGAGGAAGAAGACCGACCACTGAACGGCCCCGACCTCTTTGACGAAGCGGACCATGTCCGGGAGGATGTCTATGTTGTGCTTGCCGACCGTCGTGTTGATCTGGGCGGAAAGACCTATCGAGAGGGCGGTGCGGAGGATCTCCATCGTCCGCTCCCAGGAGCCGGCCACCTTGCGGAAGTCGTCGTGCACCGCTGCCGTCGGCGCGTCGAGCGAAAGGGCGATGCGCTTGATTCCCGCGTCCATGGCCTTCTGCAGACGTTCCCTCGTCGCCAGCTTCGTCGCCGTGGGGGTGAGGGAGCAACGCAGGCCGGCCTTCGTCGCGTACTCGATGAGCTCGAAGAGATCGGGGCGCATCATCGGGTCGCCGCCGGTGAAAATGAGGATGGGGCTGCCGAACTCGGCGATCCGGTCGATGAGGCCCTTCGCCTCGGCCGTCGAAAGCTCGCCGGGATCGCGGACGTGCTGGGCGTCGGCCCGGCAGTGGACGCAGGCATAGGCGCAGGCGCGGGTGATCTCCCAGGCGATGGTGAAGGGCGCCAGGTCGAAGTCGGCCTCGAGCATCCGTCCGTCGTGGAGCCTTCGGTGCGCGGCCCGCTCCGGCCGCCCCTCGGCCCGGTCCGGCCCGCCGGAAAGGGCGCGGGGGCCCTCGGCGCCCGTCCCTTCCTTCGCGTTGCCCGACATCAACGGCCGCCCTTGGCCAGCCAGCGGGCAGCGTCCTTGGCGTGATAGGTCAGAATGATGTCCGCGCCGGCGCGCTTCATGCCGAGGAGGGCCTCGAGGACCACCCGCTCCTCGTCTATCCAGCCCTTCTGCGCGGCCGCCTTCACCATGGCGTATTCGCCGGAGACGTTGTAGGCGGCCAGCGGCATCTCCGGGAAGAGCTCGCGGGTCTGGCGCACGATGTCGAGGTAGGCGAGGGCCGGCTTGACCATGAGCATGTCCGCCCCCTCTTCGATGTCGAGTCTCGCCTCGCGGATGGCCTCCCGGGCGTTGGCCGGGTCCATCTGGTGGCTCGTGCGGTCGCCGAAGCTCGGAGCCCCGCCGGCAGCCTCGCGGAAGGGGCCGTAGAATCCGGAGGCGTACTTGATCGCGTAAGAGAGGATGGGCAGCTGCTCGAAGCCGGCCTCGTCGAGCCCGTCCCGGATCGCGGCCACCATGCCGTCCATCATGCCGGAGGGGGCCACGATGTCAGCGCCGGCGCGGGCGTGGGAGACCGCCACCCTCGCGAGGATGGGGAGGGTCTCGTCGTTGAGCACGTAACCCTCGGGCAGGCACTCGTGGCCGAGATGGCCCTCCTCGTCGCGGCGGTTGAGGAGGCCGCAGTGGCCGCTGTCGGTGTACTCGCAGAGGCAGACGTCGGTGGCCACGACGAGGTCGGGCGCCGTCTTTTTGATTTCGCGTATCGCGCGTTGGACGATCCCGTCATCGTCGAAATTCTCGCTGCCCACCTCGTCCTTGTGGGCGGGAAGGCCGAAGAGCATGACGGAGGGTATGCCGAGGGCGGCGATCTCCCCGATCTCGGCGGCCAGCATATCGATCGACCACTGGAAGACCCCGGGCATCGAGGAGATCTCGTGCCTTACGCCCTTGCCGTGGGTCACGAAAAGCGGCAGCATGAAATCGTCCGCTCCGAGGGAGGTTTCGCGGACCATGCGCCTGAGCCCCTTGGACAGGCGCAACCTCCGCGGCCGCTCCGAACCCGGGGTTCCGTACCAACCGAGCGAGGCCGCGCCGGCCTTGTCGTGACTATCGTCGTTCATGCGTTTGCACCTTTCGCGGCCCGCGTTCCCGCGTCCCGCCAGTATTCCGCGAGCGAGTCGATGAGGCCCTCCATGCTATGGTCGGCCGGAACGAAGGCGACCTCGTAGCCGAGGGCCATCGCGGCCTCCGCCGTCACCGGTCCGATGCAGGCGACTATGGCCGGACTCGACCTAAGCCCCCCCTCCGTCATCTCGTCGAAATTCCGCAGGGTCGAGGGACTCGTGAATAGCAGGGCGTCGACGCCACGCCGGATTTCGGCGAGGGCCTCGGGGTCGAGACCGGCGGCGACCGTCCTGTAGGCGACGACCTCGTCGACATGGGCGCCGAGACTCCGCATCTCGGCAGCCGCGGCCCCGCGAACCAGGTCGGAGCCGGGCATGAGGACGCGCTTGCCCGAAAGCTCCCCGAGGCATTCGGCCAATCCCTCGGATACGGCCTCCTCGGGCATGGCGTCGACGCGGATGCCGCCGGCTTCCAGGCTCCGAGCGGTGGCCCTTCCGATGGCGACGCAGCGCCAGGCCCCCGCGACGGGGAGACCCGCTGCCGCCAAGGCTTCTATGAGGGCCTGCGCCGTATTGGCGCTCGTGATTATGACAAAGTCATAGGAGTCGAGGCGGCGGAGGGCGGCCTCGAAATCGGGGAAGACGCCGGCGCGGTCGATCTCGATGGCCGGAAGGAGGATGGCCCTCCCACCCAGGCCTTCGATGGCGGCGACGGACTCCCTCGACTTGGAGGCCTGCCGCGTGAGGACGATGCGCCGTCCCTCGAGAGGACGGCCATTCATCCGAGGATGGCCTTCGCGCCCTTCGCGAGGGCCTCTTCAGCCATGCGCCTGCCGAGGGCCAGCGGCTCGGCGCCCGAGCCCGCCACCCTGACGCTCGTCTTTCCGTCGGGAGAGGCGACGAGGCCCTCTATGACGATCGATCCGCCCGCGCCGATCTTCGCCAGGGTCGCCACGGGCGCCGAACAGCCGCCGCCGAGGCCGAGAAGGAAGGCCCTTTCGGCGAGGACGGCCGCCCTGGTCGGAGGGTGATCGAGGGCCGCGAGGAGGGAGAGGGTGCTCGCGTCGCCTTCCCGACATTGGATGCCGAGGGCGCCCTGACCCGGAGCGGGAAGCATGTGGGAGTACTCGAGGAAGGAGGAGATGTCGTCCGACCTCCCCAGCCTCGTGACACCCGCGGCGGCGAGGACGATGGCCTCGTAGTCGCCCGCCATGGCCTTGCCGATCCGTGTGTCGACATTGCCCCGCAGGGGCAAAAGGACGAGGTCGGGGCGGAGCATGAGGAGCTGGGCGCCGCGCCGAAGACTGGAGGTGCCGACCCTGGCTCCCCGGGGCAACTCGGCAAGCGTCGTATAACGCGAAGAGATGAAGACGTCCCGAGCGTCGGCGCGCTCCGGGATGGCGCCGACGACCAGTCCCGCCGGGTTCTCCACGGGCAGATCCTTCAAGGAGTGCACGGCTATGTCGATGCTCCCCTCGAGGAGGGCCCGCTCGAGCTCCTCGGTGAAAAGCCCCTTGCCGCCGATTTCGGGAAGGGGCTTGTCGAGGATCCTGTCGCCCGAGGTGGTGAAGATCTCGACCCCGACCTCGAGGGCCGGCCAGAACTCCTCGAGCCGCGTCTTCACCCAGGTGCTCTGCCAGCGGGCCAGGGCCGAGCCGCGCGAGCCTATGACCAGCGACTTCTTATCAATTGGCATTTTCATTCTCCGGCGCGAGATCGAATATGTGCCGGACGGCGGCGGCGTACTCCACGGCCCGCCCCTGTCCGGCCACCGCCCGAAGCCTCCGCGTGGGCTCGTGGAGGAAGCGGTTGAGGACGGACTGGGCGAGGAACTCGACCCTGGTCCTGTCCTCCTCGGCGAGATGGGAGAGGGCCCGGAGGGCCTTGGCCGTCTCGGTCTTGCGGATCTCCTCGGCCTTGGCCCTGAGGGCCATGACCGTCGGGACGATATCGAGGGAATTGAGGTATTCCATGAAGGCCCTGGTCTCCGCCTCGAGGATGGCCTCGACCTCGGGCACGCACTCGCGACGCTCGGCCAGCGAGTCCTGGAGCTTCGCCTCGAGGTCGTCGATGTCGTAGCAGATCGCACCTTCCACCTCGCGCACCCGGGGATCGACGTCCCTCGGCACGGCGATGTCGATGAACATGAGGGGTTGGTCCTCGCGGTCCGCGAGGGCCTCCGTCACGAGCTCGGGCGTCACGATGACATGGGGAGCGCCCGTCGAGGTGATGACGATGTCGGCCGACGACAGGGCCTCGTCGATCTTGTCGAAGCGGAGGGCCGCCGCTCCCCACCGCGAGGCCAGTTCCACGGCCCTTTCCTTGGTGCGGTTCAAGACGGTGATGTTCTTCGCGCCGCGGTGCCGCAGGGCCTCCACGGCGAGCTCGGCCATTTCGCCCGCCCCGATGACGACGATGCGGGCCTCCTCGATGAAGCCGATCCGGTCGGCAGCGAGCCGCGCCGCCACCGAGCTCACGGAACCGGGATTCCGGCTGATGCCCGTTTCCGTGTGGGCCCTCTTGCCGGCGTGGATGGCGGCGCGGAAGAGGGCCGCGATGACCGTGCCCATGGAGCCGTATTCGCGCCAGAGGTCGTAGGCGCTCGTCACCTGTCCGAGGATCTGCGTCTCGCCGAGGACCATGGAATCGAGACCTGCCGCGACGCGAAAGAGGTGGGCTATCGCCTCGCGCCCCGACCTTCGGACGGCGTAGGGCGCGAAGTCCTCCGCCGACACTCCCGTCGTCTCGCGGATGAACTCCTCGAGATCGCCGAAATCGCCGCAGGAGGAGACCGCGTAGAGCTCGAGGCGGTTGCAGGTCGAGACGATGGCCAGCTCGGAGAGCTCGAGACAGGATTCGGCGGGAGCCTTCGGGCCGATCCGGGCGAGGGCTTCCTTTATCTTTTCCGCCGAGGGGTTGAGGCGCTCGCGCACTTCTACCGGGGCGGTATGATGGGAGATTCCAAGACTGAGGAGATGCATGCAAGCCCCCGGAGGGTTGGGGATCGCGACCAGTTCCCGTGGTTGCCGGCCGCGTCATGCGAAACAGAGGAGGTCTCCGTCGGCGCGGCCTCTTTGTATACCCCCAGGCGCCGCATTGTGTAAAGATATAAATAATTATAAATACCTCTCATGCGAATGTTTCGCAGGAGAGAAATTCGCATGCAAGATATCGGCGACGACGCGCGTCGGCTTCACAATAGCGAGGCGGCCCCGTATCGAGCCGCCTCGCGAATTCCCGATCCCTCCCTATGGCTTCCAATCCACGTCGACCTTGTCCTTCGGATCGTAGGGCGACTTGACGAAGACGGCCTCCCACAATTCCGTTCCGACGTTCCGGAGATAATGGTCGCAGGGCGGGGGAACCTGGATGAGATCGCCGGGCCGGAGGAGATGACGCTCCCCATCCATGAATATCTCGCACTCTCCCCTGAGCGTATAGAATATCTCCTCGACCTTGCTGTGATGATGGGTCGAAAAATCCTCCCCGGGAAGGATGCGGACGAGGCCGAAATCGACGTTCGGCCCTCGCGCTATGTACTTGGGACCCGACAGGTCGTCGTTCCGAAACGGGATGTCCCTCTGATTCACCACTTTGATTATGTCCGCCATCGAAGCCTCCTCGATCTTCATTCTCCCGGCGCCCGCCAGAGGGACTCCGTTGTTCCTCGCCGGGCGAGGTCGAGTTGGGGCCGGTAGACCTCCACCCACCTCTCCTTCATTTCGAGGTATAACGGCGCCAATCCGGGCCTGGGCTCGACGACCCGCTCGATCGCCACCGTTTCGGCTATCGCATCCTCGAAGCTCGGGTATATGCCCGCTCCGACGCCGGCGCATATCGCCGCGCCCAGGGCGGTCGCTTCCTTTACGACGGGTATCCTGATCTGGATTCCCATCACGTCGGCCACTATCTGCGGCCAGAGCCTTCCTTTGGACGCCCCGCTGGCGAGGGTGGCCGAACCGGGATAGCCCCCCCCCAAGGATGCGATATTCTCTATGTTCGTGCGTACCACGACGGCGGTGTTCTCGAGAAGGGCCCTGAACATCGTCCTCCGGTCGCAACGCTCCGGATCGACCGAGAGGTTCGCGAAGGTCGGAGCGGCGTTCACCCAATGGCTGTAGTTCATCGTATCGGAAAACACCGGAACCACGCCCTTCGATCCGGCGGGAATTTCGGCCGCCAACTCCTCGAGGACGGCGTAGGGATCGCGCCCCGAGGCGAGGGCCGCGGCCTTCACGTCCGGGAAGATCGCGTCGCGCATCCAACGCACGGCGAGACCGGCGAAGAAGACGATGGCCTCGGCCTGCCAGAGGCCGGGCACGGCGTGGAAGTTGATCCTGAGCCGTCCCGAGGGGTCCCTCGGCGGGGCGGAGAAATTGACTTCCTGCTGCCAGAAGGTTCCGCCGAAGATGGCCACGTCGCCGGTACGCACGGCTCCCACGCCGACGCAGCCGAGCTGGGCGTCCCCTCCCCCCATCACGATGGGAGTTCCCGCGGCGAGGCCCGTCTCCTCGGCCGCCTTGCGCGAGACCTCGCCGATGAGCTCCCCAGAATCGCGGACGGCCGTCCTCGTGAAGGAGCGATCGAGGCCCGCGGCATCGAAGAGGGTCGGAGCCCAGCCTCGCGTCGCGAGATCGAAGAGTCCCGTCGTGCCGCCGTTCGACCGATCGACGCAGAGGGGGGCGCCGAGTCTGGTCGCGAGCCAGTCGGAGAGCATCGCGACGTGGCGGCAGCGCTCGTAGAGGGAGGGCTCGTGCTCCTTGAGCCAGAGGAGGCGGGGAGCGGCGCCAAGGGCGAAGGTTTGACCGCTCGTCGAATAGAAATCGGCCTCGAGCCCGCGGGCACGGAGGGCGCGGACCTGGGCCGTGGCGCGGGCGTCCACGTTGGCGCAGGCCCAGAGTTCCTCGCCCTTTTCGCCGTAGACGACGAGGGCCTCGCGCATGCTCGTGCAGGCGATGGCGTCGACGCGACCGAGACCCGAGGCGGCGAGGGCCTCCTTGATACAGGCGACGATGAGACGCCAGTTGCCCTCCGTGTCGAATTCCATCGAACCGGGAACATCCGGCCTCGATTTATGGGTCCATTCCCTGCCGGCGATCGCCAGCTGGCGCCCGCTCCTGTCGAAGACGACCGCGCGACAACTTCCCGTTCCCGCGTCGAGGGCCAACAATGCTGCCATATGCCCACCCACCGCCCTTCTCGGATTTGCGCCGAGCCGGCAAACGACCCGCGCGTGCCGGATTGGTCTATGGACGAATCCCCCTCGTCGGGGGACCCGCCCGGGCTCGCGCTCGGCGAGCCCGCGCCGCTCCGGAGGCCTCTACCACCGAGTCAGCAATAGTGCTGACTCGGTAGCAAGCCCCCGGAAGGCGCGAAGCTAGAAGTTGTAGTTGTCGATATTCGCCGCGGTGAACACCGTGCGCTCGGGCAGGAGGACGATGCCGTTGTTGGCGGCCTCGTAGGTATATCCCTGAGCCGAGTTCGGGCTGATCGAGACCTTGCCGATGCCGGGGACGTCGAAGCTGTCGCCGACCTTGAACTTGGCGCCGGAGGCCAGTTGGGCCGCCATGTAGATGGAAAGCTTGCCCTGCACGACGACGTCCCAGAGGCCGAACTTAGCGACCGTGCCGCTCTTGACGTACTGCTTCATCGCGTTGGGGGTGGAGAAGCCGACGATGATGACCTTGCCTCCGATCTTGAGGTTCTCGGCGGCCTGGGCGGCCGCGGGGAGGGCGGTGGAATCCGGGCAGATGATCGCGTCGAGATCGCTATAGGTCTGATAGATCGAGGTGGCGGTCTGGAGGGACTTCTGGGGATCCTGATAGCCGTACTGGGTCGTGACGATGGTCCAGTTGGGGAATTCCTTCGCGACCTTGGCCTTGGCCACGTTCGCCCACTGGTTCTGGTCCGTGACCTCGGGGCTCGAATAGAAGAAGGCGACCTTCTTGGGCGCGGTCTTGGCGTCGGCCATCTGCGAGGAGGCCATGTCGACGAGCATCGTGCCGAGCTGGGTGGGCGTGCCCTGATCGATGTAATAGGAACGATACTGGGGCGCCACGTCCGAATCCCAGGTGAGGACCTTCACGCCGCGATCCATGGCTCGCTTCAAGGCCTGGTTGAGGCCGTCGGGGGAGAGCGAGGACACGACGATGGCGTTGTAGCCCTGGTTGACGAAGTTGTTGATATATTCGATCTGCTTGGAGACGTTGGCCTCCGTCGGGCCGTCGTACTTGACCGTGATTCCGAGGAGGGCCCCCATCTCCAGGGCGCCCTTGGCGCCCGACTCGAAGAAGCCGTTGCCGGTGATCTTCGGGATGAAGGCGACCTTGATGTTCTTCTTGATGGTCACCGGACCATCGGCGTAGACCGCGGAGCCGAGGGCGAACATGATGCCCGCCGCGCACAGGAAGGCGATGAATCTCTTCATACGAAACCTCCTTAAGGCTATTCCCGCCATGCGGGAAGTCGAGAACGGATCAAGATGCGGGGCCGGGGGGGCCCTGCGGCTTCGCGATCTTCCGGAAGGCCGCCCGCGTGAGCCTGCGCTGCGACAGCGTCGAGACCGCCTGTTTCGAGACGATAGTAGCAATTAGTATTATACCGAGGGTGACCTGGGAGACGTCGCTCGTGATGCCCAGGGCCATGAGGCCCTGCTTGAGATAGCCGAGGAAGATCGCCGCGATGAAGCTGCCGAAGATAGAGCCGACGCCGCCGTTGATGTCCGTACCTCCGAGGACCACGGCCGTAAGTATTGGCATGAGGGCGTCCTTGCCCAGGTCGGAGCGGGAGGAAGTGAAGTAGGCCGTCAAGAAGAGGCCGGCGAGGGCCGCCCCGACGCCGGTGAGGGTGAAGGCGGCGATGGTGGTCCTCCGGACCTTCAC
>DATKTD010000145.1:0-5013 GCA_035531315.1 Rectinemataceae bacterium | reverse complement strand
TTCAGCATGATCCAGGACACGAGCGGCCTTTTCAAGAATCCCCTCACGGCCCTCCTGCCGCGCATGCTCATTGGCCTTGTCGCCTGGCTCGCCTACCTGCCCTTCGCCAAGCGCCTTCCCCGGGTCGGCGCCGCGGTCGCGGGCGTCGCGGGCAGCCTGACGAACACCGTGTTCGTCCTCGGCTCCCTCGCCCTGCTTTATCCCAAGGCGGTCAGCTTCGACCTCGCGATCAAGGTTGGCATCACCAACGGCTTCATGGAGGCCGCCATCGCGGCGGTGCTCACCGTCGCCGTCGTCGCCCTCTGGCTCGGGCTCGAGAAAAAGGGCGGCACCGCAAAGCTGGCCGACGAGGACAAGTAACCGTGCTCTTCGCCGTCGACGCCCGCAATCGTTCCATATCCTTGGGATTCCATGAGGGGAGCGACTGGCTGATACGGCGGGAGCTTGGCGCCATGGCCGATCGCAGCGCCGACGAGTACGCCTGGTTCTTCGATCGGGCCTTCCAGGAAACGCGGGAAAGGGCTGTGGGGAGGGTCGATCGAGCGATAGTCTCGAGCGTGGCCCCCGGACTCACGCCCCGACTCCTCGCGGCGATAAAGAGGGCCTTTGGCGTCGAGGCCCTCCTCGTGGGTCCCGGCACGAGGACGGGCGTCAGGATCAGGAGCGACCTCCCCCAGGAGGTCGGCTCCGACCTCGTCTGCGCGGCGGCGGCGGCCCGGAGGCTCGTCGAAGGGCCCTGCGTGATCGTCGACTTCGGTGACACCCTCGTGTTTTCGGCCCTCGGCCCCGAGGGCGATTTCCTCGGTGCCGCGATAGCGCCGGGCATCGAGGCCGCCGCCCTCTCCCTCCACGCGGGGGCCGCCCTTCTCCCCGAAGTCCTCGTCGAACGCCCCGCTCGGGCCATCGGTCGGACTACGCAAGCCTCGATCCAGTCTGGGCTTTTCCACGGCTACGGAGGCCTCGTCGATCGCCTGGCCGGCCTGTTCCGAGCGGAACTCGCTGGTCCCGAGCGGGCTGCCGCCTCGATCGAGATAGTGGCCACGGGCAATCCCGCGGGGAGGGAACTCCTCGGGGGGCTCGAACCCTATCGTTTCGTCGAGTCCCTCGCCCTCGACGGCCTCGTCCTCATAGCGGCCCTCGCCGAGGAATCGGGGGGAGGGAGGCAACGCCAGAAGGGGGCAAGGGCGCCCTGATCGGTGCTTTGCCAAAGGCGCCGATCCGGGCTACTTTCATCGCCATGAAAGCACGACCGGAAGCGGCGCGATCGATCGAACTCTGGCTCCTCCTCCTCGCGAATTTCGCGGGCGCCTCCTCGGCCCTCCTCATCAAGGCTTCAACCATCCATCCCATCCTGCAAGCCTCCTATCGCCAACTCTTCGCCGGCATCATCCTCCTGCCCTTTTTTTTCAGGGAGCTCAGGCGTTCGGGCCAGCGCTTCTCGCCGCGGCTCGTCCTGCCCTCCGTCCTTCCCGGCATCGTCCTGGGCCTGCATTTCATAGCCTGGATCTTCGGCGCCCGGATGACTCTCGCGGGCAACGCGACCGTCATCTCCACCATGGTGCCCGTCGCCATGCCCTTCCTCGTCTATTTCATGACGAGGGAACTTCCGCGGCGCGCCGAGACCCTCGGCACCCTCCTGGCCTTGGGAGGCATCGCGATACTCGCGATCTTCGATTTCCGTCTCGAACCCGGGCACTTCGGCGGCGACCTCGTCTGCTTCGTGGCCATGATCTTCTATGCCGCCTATCTCGCCCTAGCCCGGCGCAACGCCCCGAGGGAGGGCATCTTCCTCTACCTCGTCCCCCTCTATCTGATCGGGGGCGGCTTCGATCTCCTCGTTTCCCTGCCCTTCGCCGATCCCCTCCGGGGCATCACCCTCACCGACATCGTGATGACCCTCGGCCTCGCCCTCGGGCCCACCATCGTGGGCCATTCGCTGATGAACCGCGCGATGACGAAATTGCCGCCCCAGATCGTCTCGCTCTTCAATCTCACCCAGTTCCTCGTCGCCGCCGTCCTCGCCTACTTCCTCTTCGGCGAGATCCCGGCTCCCGAGTTCGGCCTCGCGAGCCTCCTCATCGTGGCGGGCGTGGCGATACCTGTCCTTTCCAGGAGCAAGACATGAGCCTCGTCGACACCCTCCTTCTCGTGCTTCTCGCCGCGATATGGGGCGCCTCCTTCCTCTTCATGCGCGTCCTGGCCCCCCTCCTCGGACCCGTCCTCACCGCCGAGCTCAGGACCCTGATCGCCGGCCTGGCTCTCGTCGTCCTGTTCTTCATAATGCGTACGAAACTCGATTGGAAGAAGAACCTCCGCCATTATCTCGTGGTCGGCGTCTTCAATTCGGCCCTGCCCTTCTTCCTCTTTTCCTGGGCGGCCCTCAGGGTACCCGCCTCCATCGAGTCGATCGTCAATGCCCTCACTCCCCTGTGGGGTGCCGTCTTCGGCGCCCTCATCCTCGGCGAGGCCCTCACCGCGCGCAAGCTGGGCGGTATGGCCCTCGGTCTGGCCGGCGTCGTCGCGATCGCCCTCTTCGGCATGGGCACTTCGAAGGCCGAACTTGGGGCCGAGGTCCTCCCCGTCTTGGCCTGTCTTCTCGCCACGGTCAGCTACGGTTTCTCGGGCGCCTATATCAAACGCTGGGCCCCCGGCATATCCTCGCGCGCGATGACCGCCTCGAGTCTCCTCGTCGCGGGCATCGTCCTCCTCGGACCGGCGGCCCTCTCCGCGCCGCCCCTCGCCTCGATCGCCCCTTCGACCTGGGGCCTCGCGGCACTTTTCGCGATTCTCTGCTCGGCCATCGCCTACCTCATCTACTTTCGCCTCATGTCGAGCGCCGGCCTCACCGCCGCCCTCTCCGTCACCCTCCTCATTCCGGTCTTTGCCTTTCTCTGGTCCTGGCTCTTCCTCGGCGAAACCCTCCATGCCGCGGCCTTCGGAGGCGCCGCCCTCGTCCTTGGCGGCACGGCCCTCCTCAACGGAGGCGGGAAGAGG
This sequence comes from Rectinemataceae bacterium, assembly GCA_035531315.1. Lineage (GTDB taxonomy): Bacteria > Spirochaetota > Spirochaetia > Treponematales > Rectinemataceae > CAIJMU01. The sequence continues at coordinate 2,019 of DATKTD010000145.1, read as the reverse complement.
AAGGCCTAGGGCCGCCCAAGCCGCTCCGGGCGGGCGCGAGGGCCCTCGTCGCGTTGAGGACCGCGAGGAGGGCTACGCCGACGTCGGCGATCACCGCGAACCACATGCCGGCCAGACCCGCCGCGCCGAGGGCGAGAAAGGCGCTCTTGATGCCGAGGGCGAAGACGATGTTTTGGGCGATTATTCCCTTCGTCCTCTTGGCGTGGGCGATGGCCGCCGGCACGCGTCCGAGGTCCTGGGAAAGGAGGACGACGTCGGCCGTCTCGACGGCGGCGTCGGTCCCGGCGCCGAGGGCCACGCCCACGTCGGCCCGGGCGATGACGGGGGCGTCGTTGCTGCCGTCGCCGACGAACATGACGGCCCCGCGGCGCCCCGAGGCGCGCCACGGGGCGCCGTCTGCCTTCGATCCGGAGGCCATGATCGCCTCGAGTTCGCGCAACTTTCCTTCGGGCGTGAGGGCAGCTCTCGCATCGGAGATTCCCAGGGCCGCCGCTGCCTTCCTGGCCGGCTCCTCGGCATCGCCGGTCAGCATGGCGATCCGATCGATGCCGAGGCCCGCGAGGGCCGCAAGACTGTCCGCCGCGTCCGCCTTCATTCGGTCGCCTACGAGAATGCGCCCGGCGTAGTTCCCGTCAATCGCGATGAAAAGGGAGGTCGCTCCCGGTATCGCGGCGGGGAGGGATGGGGCACCGGCCTTTTCGGCGAGGAGTCGGGAGTTGCCGACGAGGATCTCCCTGCCCTCGATCGTCGCCACGACGCCGCGGCCCGGATATTCGCGCGAGCCTTCGATAGCCGAGGCCGGGTGATCGGTTGAGGCTCCGCCGTGCCGCGCCCCCGGTCCCAGCCTTTCCGCCTCCTTGACGAGGGCCCTCGCCAGGGGATGGCTCGAGCGCGACTCGGCGGCCGCGGCCAAGGTGAGGAGTTCTCCTTCGGAATGGCTCTCCGCGGGCTCGACGCCGATCACCTCGAAGGCTCCTTCAGTAAGGGTGCCCGTCTTGTCGAAGACGACGGTCGTCACCCGCGCGAGGGCGTCGATGGATTCGCCGCCCTTTACGAGGATGCCCGCCCGCGCCGCCCCGCCTATGCCCGCGAAGTAGCCGAGGGGTATGGAGATGACCAGGGCGCAGGGGCAGGAAATGACGAGCATCACGAGGGCACGGTAGCCCCAGTCGGCGAGCCGTGCCCCATGGATAAAGAGGGGCGGGACGAAGGCGACCAGGAGGGCCAGGACGACGACGAGGGGCGTGTACCAACTCGCGAGTCTCGTGACGAGGCGTTCGGTCTTGGCCTTTCGCGCTGATGCCTCCTCCACGAGGCCGGCGATGCGGGATGCCTGGGATTCATCCACCGGCCGGCTGGCCCTGATCTCCAAGGAACCGTCGAGGGCGATGAAGCCGCCCATGAGCTCGGAGCCCGCCTCCGCGACGCGCGGTGCCGACTCGCCGGTCAGGGTCTTCGTGTCGACGAGACTCTCACCCGACTCGACCGAACCGTCCGCGGGGATCGCCTCGCCGGGCAGGACCAGGAAAAGATCGCCCGCCCTCAGCTCCTCCGAGGGGCGGCTCTGCCATTCGGCGCCACGCCTGATCCTGGCCATGGAGGGGCGCAGGTCGAGGAGGGCTTGCATCGAGGAGCGACTCCTCTGGATGGCGGATTCCTGGAGGAATTCCCCGAGGCGGTAGAGGACCATGACGCCCACTGCCTCCTCGTACTGGCCGATGATCATCGCCCCGATCGTCGCGATCGACATGAGGAAGAGCTCGTCGAAGATCCTACCCCGCCCGATGTTCCTGAAGGCCCCGAGGAGGACCTCCTTGCCGGCGATGAGCCAGGCGGCGAAGTAGGGTAGGGGAAGGAGCCAGCGGGGGAGGCCTTCGGGCCCCCGGCCTGCGAGGAGGAAGGCAGCCACGGCGATCAAGGCCGCAGAGACTATGGGCAGGAGGTCTTTAACCCAGCCGCCGGCCTTGTCGGCCTCGGCCGCTCCCGAGCCCGCGGCCACCGCCGCCCTGGACTCGCTCC
>DATKTD010000144.1:0-10120 GCA_035531315.1 Rectinemataceae bacterium | reverse complement strand
GTAACCGAGTTCGTTGGTTACGGCTGTCGAGCTCTTATCATACTTAAGCCAAAGTTCAATCGCCCTGTTTCGATCTTCCCTTGAGTACACGGACAACCTCCTGACAACGATTCATGTCCAGGATTTTGTCCGCACCCCCTTCCGGCAATTTACCATCGGCGCTGACAAGCAGGAGCGAAAGGCCGAGTCCGCGGAAATCCTCCGATTGCGGCGCGAGATTTCGCGACTGTCCTCGTTCAAAGCCACGCTCGACCGCGAGCTCGAACGGGATGGCGAGGCGGCCCGCGACAGGGATGCCCTTCTCGCGAAGGGAGAGCTGTCGCCTTCTGATGCCCTCGATGCCCAAGCCGAATCCTTGCGATTCCAGAGCGAGGTGGCTGGGATCATTTGGCGGTTGATCTCTGCCCAGGCCCGGCTCGCCCTGCTCGAAGGCGCCGATCCGGCAACAAGCTTCGAGGAACGCTAGAAGGCCGGGGTGGCGAGGCAGAAGGCCAGGGTGGCGCGATGGAAGGGCGGGTCGGCGAGACGGAAGGCCTGCTATTCCTTGCCAGTATTCCTTATTAACCCGCGCGCCCAATCGATGGCGGCTCGGCCCAGATCCCGCGCTTCCTCGGCTTCGTCCAGGCCCCATTCGAGGGCCCCTTCTTCGTAGCGTCTAACCGCCGCGAATTCGGAGAGGGAGGCTATCTCGTAGCCGAAGGGCGGCTCGCATTCGCGTGGGATCTTGGCGAGGAGGATGCCCAGGTCGTGCACGAGGGGCTCATTCGAGGCTCCCGTGGACGACGCGGCCCTCGCTTATGACGAGTTCGAAGAGACCGCCCTTCTCGCGCCCGACCCGGAAGGATTCTTCCGTGGCAAAGAGGAGGTCCATAGGCCATGAGTCGGGAGGCGGCTGTCGATAAATCGCGGCCCGTCCGGCCTTGAGACTTTTTGCGTCCGGATAAACGAGGGCGATGTCAACGTCGGACGACTCGGTCATTTCCCCGCGGGCGGCGGAACCGAAGACGATGACCGCACGCGGTTCGCAGGTCTCGGTGCCGGGCGCCGTCAGGATCCACCTGAGTTTCTCGCGGAGTATCGTTTCCGTCTCCGATTCGGTGAGACGCGCCGGCAGCAATAAACCCATGACTGGAGTCTTGCCTTCGCGGGAGGCAATGTCAAGGAAGGTTCTGGGGAATGGGCCTTAGCAGGCAGAATTCTCTGATTCAGTTTCACCGCAATTTCTGCAGGTGCAGTTCCGGCACGGCGTCGAGAGCCTTGGCGACCTTGCGTATGAAGGCGAAGCGTTAGCCGCAGGCCTAGCGAAGCGTTAGCCGCAGGCCTAGCGAAGCGTTAGGGACCGCAGCGGAAACGACGCGGGACTTTATCGAAGGCGAGGGCGCGGGCTCGAAGAGACCGCGCCTCGGGGCGCTCCCGTCCCGAGGCGTTGCAGCGGAGGGCCCGACCCCGCCCGCCGGATGCCGGCGAGTCGACGCGAGGACCTACGGCTGCTCCTTCAGGTGGGGGAGGCGGGCGGGGGAACGCCCGAATTCTTCGCACGCTTTGCAATTCGTTGACGTATTGTGCAATAGGCCGCATTTCGTTACAGTGGGATCATGGCAACTGTCGAACTTCTCGCGCCGGCCGGTAATCCGGAGGCGCTCGCCGCGGCCCTCGGCGAGGGCGCCGACGCGGTCTATCTCGGGCTCAAGACCTTCAACGCACGCATACGCTCCTCGAACTTCGCCTTCAACCAATTCGAGGCGGCGGTCGAGGTCGCGCACAAGGCCTCGAAAAAGATCTACGTGGCGGTGAACACGGTCTTCGTCGAGCGCGAGGCGGATCGTCTGTACCAATTGCTGCAATATCTGGAGCGGGTGGGGCCCGACGGGGTCATCGTGCAGGATCTCGGCACGGTGAAGCTCGCGAGGGACAACTTCCCCGCCCTCAGGCTCCACGCCTCTACGCAGATGAACGTGGGCTCGGCCAAGGGAGCCAACGTCCTTTCGAGACAGGGTTTCAAGCGCGTGGTCCTGTCGCGCGAGCTCTCCCTCGAGGAGATCCGCAAGGTCCACGAGGGCACGAACCTCGAGCTCGAGGTCTTCGTGCACGGGGCCCTCTGCGTCTCCGCCTCGGGGCTTTGTCTCTTTTCGAGCTATCTCGGCGGCAAGAGCGCCAACCGCGGTCTCTGCGCCCAGGCCTGCAGACGGATGTACTCCACCGAGGACTCCTCGGGCTTCTACTTCTCGCCCGACGACCTCGAGCTCGTTTCGAGGGTGCCCGAGCTCGTCGAGGCCGGCGTCTCCTCCTTCAAGATCGAGGGCCGCCTCAAGAGTCAGGAATACGTGGGGGCCGTCGTGGCCGCCTACCGCTATATGCTCGACAACTGGCAGATCGACCGCGACCGGGCCCTCTCGAAGGCCAGAACCCTCCTCCAGGCCGATTTTGCCCGCTCGAAGACCCTCTTCAATATCGACGGTTCCTTCCCTCCCGACTTCATCAAGCCGGACCAGGCCGGCGGCACGGGCATAAAGCTCGGCCGGGTCAAGGAGATCCGCGCCTTCGAGGACGGTCAGTGGGCCCTCGTCGCACCGAAGAACGCCGCCGACGGCCTGCCCGCCGGTGTCGGCATCGAGGGCCTCGGGGCGACAGGGCTCGGGGTGAGCGGCATGGCCGAGGGCGACTCGGTCCGCGTGCACCGTGCCGACGACTCGGGCCGCCTCACCCTCAAGGTGAAGGACGTGAAGGAGAACCCCAAGGGGGTCTACCTCAAGCTCGAGGGGGACTTCCGCGTGGGCGACGAGGTCTACCTCGTGCAGACCAGGTCGATGGGCAAGCGCTACAGGCCGATTCTTCCCAAGGAGCTCGGCAAGTACCACAAGTTCCCCAGCCGCGATCTGGCGCCGCGGCCCCGCATCGCCAAGCCCCCCAAGGAGGCCCTCGGGGCCCTGCCCGAGGGCATATACGCCCTGGTCGGGAGGGTGGGGGACCTCCATGTCCTCCTCTCCGACCGGCCGGAAAAGGCGATGCTCTTCTTCGACCGCAAGAACGCCGAGCTCATGCGCCGCCACGAGAAGGAGCTGCCCTTCAAGCGCGACTCCCTCGTGCTCTGGCTCGACCCCTACTTCCCCGAGGCCGACTCGGTCTGGCTCGAGGCCGAACTCGAATATTGGATCGGCCGGGGTCAGACCCTCTTCGTCGCGAACAATGTCGCCCATCTGGGCATGCTCCGCGGCAAGACGGGGCCGAAGGGCGAAGCCCTCCTCGTCGTCGCCGGTCCCTGGCTCTATTCCTTCAATCCCTGGGCCGCTGCCCTTGTCGCCGAGGAGGGCGCGAGCTATATCGTTCCCCCCTACGAGATCGGCAAGCAGGACTTCCAGAAGGTCGCCGAGAGTGTGGCCATCCAGACCTTCATGCCCATCGTCTTCTCCTATCCCCCCCTCTTCCGTATCCGCGCCGACATGGCATCGCGCTACGATTTCCGCGAGTTCGCCGACCGCGACGGCAGCGCCTACGAACTCCATTCGGGGGGCGACTATTCCCTCGTGACGCCCCAGATGGCCTTTTCGATCGTCGACCGCATTCCCTTCCTCCGCAAGGAGGGGGTGGGACGCTTTATCCTCGACTTCTCCGGCATCGAACTGCAAAAGCCGACCTATCGCCAGGTGATGAAGGCCGCCGTCGAAGGTCGCGTCCTCGAAGGCACGAGCCGCTTCAACTGGAAAGACGGTTTCTGGCGCCCGCCGGAGGAACTCGGTCCGAGCTCTGAGGGCGAGCGCGGCAGGTCGGCCGCGGAGGGCCACGGCGAGGGCTCGCCCAGGGCCTGGAAGGGCGGAAGGCCCCGAGCTGAGGCTGGGGCCGGGCGGGATCAGGCTCGCGGGCGGGATCAGGAGCGCAAAGGGAGCGGCAAGGCCGGCGAAACGCGGGGCGGCCGCGACAAGGCCGGCGAAACGAGGGGCGGCCGCGACAAGGCTCTCCGGGCCGCGGGAGCCGGTGCCGGCCGCGCTTCAGGAGCCCGACCTGCCGGACCAGCGAAGGGAAGGCGTGCCCAGTCTCATGGGGGCTTCAAGCCTGGATCTTCGGGATCTCGCAGTCCTGAGGGGCCTCGCGGACCAAGACGCGGGGGTCCGGGTGGCTTTAGGGAGATGGACTAGGCCCTTGATTATCGCTGCGCTTCAAAAAATGAAATGCGCGCTTCATTTTGCTTCATCCTTGACGCCCCAGCTGTACCGGTGTAGTTTCATTATATAAAAGTGACGTTTCACGGGGCGCTTTGGGCTGGCATGGGTTTTTATTTCCCTGTCTTTTTCGATGAGGCCTGGACGTCGGGGAGCATACATGAGCGAATCCGCCGGAAAGGCGCTCGACCTTCTTTTTTACCTGGCGAAGACGGAAGGCGAGGTCAGTCTCGCCAAACTGTCACGCGAAACGGGCATGAACAAGGCTACCGCGCTTCGTTATCTAGCCGTTCTCGAATCGAGGGGGGTGGCCGAGCGAAAAAGCGGCGGCTGGTCCCTCGGCCTCGCCCTCTATGAACTCGGCACCAGGGTGCCGGTGCGTTCTCTCGTGGTCGAGCGGGTCCGTCCCTTTGTCGAGCGGCTTGCCCGCGAGACCGGGGAGAGCGTTAACCTGGCCATGCTTGCCGGCGGCACGGCTGTCTATCTCGATAGGGCGGAATCGGACAGGAGCCTGAGCATGCGCTCCGTTCCAGGCGACCGTCTGCCCCTTCATTGCACCGGTGTGGGCAAGGCCATACTCACCCTTCTTTCCGATGATCGCATCCGCGCCATCCTCGGGCCCGGCCCCCTCCCCCGCGTCAACGAGAGAACCCTCACCGATCCCAGCGATGTCATCAAGGAAATCAGCCGCACGAGGGAGATAGGCTATGCCCTCGATCGCGAGGAGTACGAGACGGGCCTCACCTGCATGGCCCTCCCCCTTGGCCTTCCGGACGCGGATTTCTACGGCGCGATGAGCGTTTCGGGGCCGACGGCCCGGATGCGCGATCCTGCCGCCCGCGACCGTATGCTTGAAGCCCTCAAGACCGCGACAGCAGGCGCCCAGGCGGCCCTCGACCTGCAGATTCGTCCCCCGGCCTGATCCCCCGGTTCCTCGCCATCCTGGCCTTCGGGCGGGAAGGGGGGCTCATGGCCCGGTCTTCCCGTCCGCTCCGATGACCCCTGTCTCAGAATATGGCTTCCACCTCCCTCCTCCTCGTCGCGGGGGCCTCCTCCCTCTCGCCGCTCGGCTCGCCCTCCGCATTCTCGGAGGGCTTGAACATCGGCTTGAACTCCACGTGTTCGGCGACCACCTTGACCTTGGAGTGCGACTTCCCGCTCTGGTCGGTCCAACGGTCCTGTTTCAGACGGCCGACCACGCGGACCCCCCTTCCCTTATGGAGGGTTTCGGCGCAGGTCTGGCCGAGCCTGGCCCAGGCTTCGACATCGAAGTAGCTGGTTTCCTTCTCCAGCACCTCGTTCTGCTTGTAGAAGCGGTTCGAGGCGATGGCGAAGCTGCAAACCTGGCTGCCTGTCGGAAGGGTTCGGCTTTCCGGTTCGTGCGTCAGGTTGCCTTCGAGAAGGATGCTGTTGAGCGAATTCACGGGATGCCTCCTTGGCGTAGCGAGTACGCGATCTCACTACGCCCTCGGGAGCGGCGGGCGATTCAAATGGGGCCACATTTCCGCGCGGGGGGGCCCGGGGAAGATTTCGCTGGCGTCTATTAGAATGAAAGTCTAGACTGTCCAGCCATGCCCGACAAATGGAAGGCTGCCAGCGAGGAAACGAAGGCTCCGTCCGGAGTCATCGAGTGAAGCCGGGGATACTCTGCGTCGACGACGAAGCGATCCTCACCCTCGCCCTCACGAGGACACTCAAAGCCGCCTTCGGAACCTCGGTCCATGTCGACGCCGCCTGCTCGGCCGACGAGGCCCTCGAGGCGATCGAGGAACTCAAGGCGGCCGACGTGAACACGAAGGTCGTCCTCTGCGATCTTTTCATGCCCGGCACCAGGGGCGACGAGTTCCTTGCCCGGCTAAAAGACATCTATCCCCACATCAAGTCGATTCTTCTCACCGGCCTCCTCGAGGGCGACGAATCGGCCCGGCTCACCAGGGATCTCGGTCTATTCGCCGCGCTTTCCAAGCCGGTACGTTCGGCCGAACTCATCGGGATCGTCGGGAAGGCCCTGTCCGAAGGGGACTGAATCCGAGCCCTTCAGTGGCCGTTTTTTCCCAAGACGCGCGTGGCGGTATGTCTCCAGACTCCGGTCTCGGCCTCGGCCCAGGGGCCTCGTTTCGCCGCGGGCAGGAGGGCCGCTATCCGGCGCATGATCTCGGCGACGGCCTCGTCGCGGGCGGCGCGGCCCGCGCCTTCGGTCTGGGGCAGGACGTCGAAGGCCTCGCCGACGTGGAGGATGGCCCTGGTCCGCCTTAGGCGTCGGATCGAAGCGCCGAAGTCCTCGAGTCCCTCGAAGGCGAGGGGGATGACGGGGGCGGAGGTCTGTCTGGCGATGGCCACGACGCCGGCCTTGCCGCGTCCGAGGACCCCGTCGCGACTCCTCGTCCCCTCGGGATTGATGTAGAGGAAGCCCCCTTCGTCGAGGGTCTTCGATACCCTCCTGAGGGCCGCGGGATCGGGGCCGTTTCGGTTGACCGGAACCGCTCCGACGGCAGTCGCCGCGATGCCGAGGAGGGGGTTGTCCCAGGTTTCCCGCTTCGCGAGGCTCACGACGCGACGGGGAAAGAGACGGGCGAGGAGGAGGGGGCCGTCGAGGAAGTTGACGTGATTCATCGCCAGGATATAGGGCCCCTTTTTCGGCAGCTTTTCGAGCTCGCCGGCCTCGAGCCGCACGATGAACAGGGCGAGAAATCTGATGAGGGCGACGAAGACGGCATTGAGCGCTCTCATCGGGTCGAGCCGCTCCGATCGACATCCCCGTCTTTAAGGCCTCGGTGTCCCAGCCCGTGGGCCTCGAGGGCCCCCGCCACGCATTCGATCTGGATGTGTTTACCGTTTTCGCAGATGGTCTCCCCGTCCGCGTGGACGGCGAGCCCCCCATTCGGGGCTTCGATGCTCACGGCCGTGGCCAGTTCCATCCTGACCTTGGGATGGCCCTTCTGGCTGCCCTTGGTATAGCGGATGATGATGCCGGCCATCTCCAGGCGGCTCATCTTGCCCACGATGCAGAGGTCGAGGTGGCCGTCGTCCACCTTGGCGTCGGGGGCCATATAATAGGAACCGCCCATCCGCGAGCCATTCATGATGGATATCTGATGGCAGGGGCCCTCGTAGGTGAGGGTGGCCGAGCGTATCGTGACTTCGGGGGCCTCGGGGAAGAGGGCGAAGACCTTGAGGGCTCCGACCGTGTAGGTCAGCGAACTGTGGAGGTGGCGGAAGCCCGCCGCCGCGAAGCCGACGCGGGCGTCGAAGCCGATGCCGACGCCGTTGCCGAACCATCGGCCCTCCGGGTAGTCGCCCCCGCGGACAAAACCCACGTCGAAGGGGGCGGATGGCTTCGAGGCGATGGCCAGGGCCGCTTCCTGGAGCTCCATCGGCACACCCATGCCGTAGGCCAGATCGTTGCCCCGGCCCACGGGAAGGACGCCGAGGGCCGGTGGTCTTCCCCCGTCCTGTTTGCAGAGCATGAGGCCATTGATGACCTCGTTGAGGGTCCCGTCGCCGCCGGCGGCCACGAGGAGGGCATAGCCGGCCAGGCTGGCGCCGCGCGCCAGCTCGGCCGCGTGCCAGGGGCCGGTCGTGAGGACCGTGTCGAAGACGAGGCCATGTCGTGCCAGGGCCGCCTCGATCTCGAGGCGATGCATTCCGGCCCGGCCCTTGCCGGCCGTGGGATTGAGTACGAGGAGGGTCTTCCCGCTTGTCATGCGCGGCAGAATACGCGAGCTCTCGGCAAAACGGAAGCCGTGAAATGCGACAATCAGGCGAAAGTGGACTCGGGGGAGCCTCGTCGTCGTCCTCCGATTCGATTCCCGCATCCTGACAGCCGCCCCATTTCGGCGCTATCTTAGGTGATCGAGGTCCGATCGCGACCGGCAAGGAGTTCCCATGCTTCAGTTCATCGTCCAGGGGGGCATCGTCCTCTGGATCATCATCTCCCTCGGCGTCGTATCGACGGTCGTCGTCATCGAGAGGCTGCTCTACTTCAAGGCCATTGCCGTCGACGAGGAGAAGCTCTTCGCGAGGGTCTCGGCCTCGATCGACAAGGGCCACTACGACGAGGCCCTCGCGATATGCGACACCAACGTCTCGCCGCTTTCGGCGCTGATGAAGGTGGGCATAGAGAACCGCAACCAGTCCGAGATGGTGCAGAAGGAGATGCTCCGCGACGCGGCGGCCCAGGAAGTGCCCCGCCTCGAGGCCCACGTCGGCACCCTCGGCACCATCTCCAACATCTCCCCCCTCATGGGGCTTCTCGGTACGGTCATCGGCACCATGAGGGCCTTCGGCGTCCTCGGCCAATTCGGCGCGGTGAGCGATCCCTCCCTCCTCGCCAAGGGCGTCGCCGAAGCCCTCATCACCACCGTGGGCGGCATCTGCGTGGCCGTGCCCTCGGTCATCTTCTACAATTTCCTCGTCACCAAGGTGAATTCCCTCATCATCAGGATGGAAAACCAGGTGAACAAGATGATCCTGATGATCAATGGCCGCGAAAGGGCCGAGGGTCGCGAGAGGCGGGGCGCTCGGGGCGACGGCTCCGGCATCGGCGACGCGAGCGGCGATTCGGGCGGCCTTCTCGGCGGGGGCGGGATGGCCTCGACGGGCGGCACGGTGGTCTTCGGGGGCGACGTGAATCCCGGGGCCCAGCCCGGGGGGCGCCGATGAGGCTCGAGCGGCGGCTGCGCGTCAAGACAGCCATCGATATGACGCCCCTCGTGGACGTCATCCTCATGCTCGTCATGTTCTTTCTCATCACCTCGACCTTCAAGACCTCTCCCGGCATCCAGCTTTCGCTGCCGACTTCCTCGACCGCGAGGCCCATCGCGCAGGAACCCCTGAAGGTGGTGGTCGTCTCCGCCTCGGAGATCCATGTCGGTTCGGCCATCGCCGACATCAACGGACTGCCCGAGGCCATCGCCCGGGAGATCGCCCGCACCGAGCAGGCCGCGGCCGCGCGCCAGTCCGGGGTTCCGGGCAAGGCCGCCGCCGCCACGCCGCAGGCCGTCGGCGCCGCCCAGACTGCCGCCACGCCGCAGGCCGCCGGTCCTTCCCCGGCCGGGGCTCCCCAGCGTCGCGCCATCGTCGAGGCCGCCGACACGGTACCCTACCAATTGCTCGTTTCCGTCCTCGACGCCCTGAGGCGCGAGGGCGTCGGCGCCGTCGGTCTCGCGACTCGAATCGCGCCTGCCGGGGGGGGAACCGGGAAATGACCCGGGCCGAATATCTCAAGCGGGAGGATCGCCGGCGAATCGGTTCCTCCCTCGGCGTCGCCCTCGGCCTCTATCTCCTCGTCGGCGCCTTCGTCTTCGTCTCGGGCCTCCTCCACCTCAGCGATCTCGGGAATGTCCCGAGCACCGTCTGGGTGGACATCGGCTCGGCCTCCGATCTCGCGAATGGCAGAAACGGCGGCGGGGACGTGCCGGCTCCCAAGTCTCCCCAGCCGCCGGTCACGGCCCCCGCCGTCGCCAGGCCGCCCTCGGTCAGCGTCCCCAAGACCGCCACGCCGCCTTCGACGAGCGCCCAAGCCGCCACGACCGCATCCGCGGGCGCGGCCTCGAGCGCTGCGGCATCGCCGGCCCTGCCGACGCAAGGGACGACGGACCAGGGAGGGGAGCCCTGGATTCCCGGCCCGAGGCCGGCCGGATCGCACGTGATCTCGACGACGAGCGGCGCGGGCACGAGCGGAGCCGGCGAGTCGAGCTCGGGCAGCCCCTTCGTCACCAAGGTGGTCGGCAACGAGAAGGGCAATTCCCTCGAGACCGTCCTCGGGGTAGGCGCCGGCAAGTCGGGCCGCACCCTCTACGTACCCATCTACCTCTACATGCCCCTTCCGAAAAATGTGGACGACAATGTGGCCGTCAGGGTCTCTCCCGTGCGGCGCGACCTCTTCATGAGGACCTACAAGCGCATCAACGAGGTCTGGGTCCTCTCCCGCGACGTGCCCGTGGAGGATCGCGACGAGATCT
>DATKTD010000143.1:0-9207 GCA_035531315.1 Rectinemataceae bacterium | reverse complement strand
GGCGATCTTGCGGGGGGCGTAGAGGTGGTCGGAGAAGATGACCATTTCCTTGTTGCAGCCGTCGAGGATGCAGAGGCCGGTGATCTTGCCGAAGGGGAGCTTGTGGAGCTCGGTCTTGCCCTGCGCGACGTACTTGATGTTCTTGGCGACGACCTTACCCATTTCGTCGGAGGGGTAGCCGGTCTTGGGAACGCCGAAGGGGACGTGGCCCTCGCCCTTGAAGGGGTTGGGGACGGCGACGGAAAGACCGGCGCCCCAGATGTTCTTGTAGGTGGTATGGCGATAGCTCTCGTCGGTGGTGATGAAGCCCCTCTCGTCGCCGAGTCCGGGGCTGTCGAAGACGAATTTCTGGCCGACGAAGGGGGGGACGAGCATCTTCCACTTTGCGGGGATCTCCTCGCCCGTGGAGAGGACGACGGAGCCTTCCTTGATCTCGGTGATGGCGGCGTCGGCGCGGAAGTCGATGTCGAGCTTCTTGAAGAAGGTCTTGAGGAGCTTCTCGCCGCCGGGCATGCCGCCGATGCCGAAGTGGCCGAGGTAGGGCTCGGGGGTGATCCAGGTGACCTTGACCTTGTCGCGGATCTTGGCCTTGCGGCAATACTGCTCGAGGTTCATGAGGTATTCGTAGCCGGCGCCCATGCAGGAGGCTCCGGGGACGGCGCCGACGACGGCGGGGCCGGGATTCTTCACGAACTCCTTCCAGGCCTCGTAGGTGGCGGTGGCGTGGGCGGGGGTGAAGATGGAGCGGCTGTGGCCCTTGGGGCCGAGGCCGGGGACGGCTTCCCACTTGAGTTCGGCGCCGGTGGCGAGGATGAGCTCGTCGTAGGCTACTTCCTTGCCGCCCTTGGTGAGGACCTTATTCTGCTCGGGCAGGACCTTGACGACCTCGTCATGGATGAAGGCCATGCCGTGCTTCGCGAGGATGGGCTCGACATCGAAGCTGATGTCCTCGGCCTTGCGCCTGCCGAAGGGAACCCAAATCAGGGACGGGATGTACACGAATTCCTTGATCTTGCTGATCATCGTGACGTGGACGTTCTTCTTCAGGTGTCGCTTGACTTCGAACGCCGCGGTCATTCCCGCGAAATTGCCGCCGACTACCACTACCTCTTTCACCGCTATCTCCTTGGCGAGAGCATGTCAATAAGTCTCAACATTATAATATATGCTAAACTTTATGTAAAGCTGATATGATAAATAGAAGATAATATAACCCCGCTGTCAGTTTTTGGGAAGAAAATGTTCTGATGTGGGGTAACGAAGGGGAGGCTCGCGCACCGGAGGGGGCAGGCCTTGGTGTGGGCCTGGCCCGCCCGGGGAGCTCGCTCGCGGGCTTATGGTGGTTGGGGCTGGTATTTAGTTTTGAGGCAAGAAATAAATCGGGCTTTCGGCCTCGGTTTTCGGGCTTAGGCCGGTAGTCCTGTCTTTTTCGATCCGGGGATTGAAGGCGTGCTGGCAGCTCTTCCCGTTCTCGTCGAGGCCGGAGCAGGAAATGCCCGAGTCGACTATTTGACCGCGGGCAAAGGCGAGGGCGGCCTGGAAGGCATCTCCGGTGGCTCCACGTATGGCGACGATGCCGTTGGCCGCCAGGGTCCGCGAGGCGCCTTCTCCCATGTTGCCGGCCACCAGGTGGCTGACCCCGGCCCTGGCGAGCTCCGAGCCTATACCGGACTTGCAGCCCCTTCCGCCGGGAGAGTTCACGCTCGCCTCAGGGACGAGGCCTTCGCCCTCAACCCGGTATATGAGGAATTCCTTGGCCTGGCCGAAGTGCTGGTCGACCTGGCCCTCCTTGCAGGGGACGGCGATCCTCTTGATGGAGTCTTCCTGATTCTTGATGCTGACCTCGCCACCCTCGATGCGGATGGCCTTGCCATGGAGGAGGGCGTCCGCGACCTTCCTCCGGGCCGCCTCGATGATATTGCCGAAGGTCTGGCGCGAGACGCCCATGGAACGGGCGGCCGCTTCTTGATAGAGGCCCTCGTAATCGGCGAGCCGTATGGCCTCGGCCTCGTCCAGGCCGAGGATAATGTACATGAGTTCCTTGGCGGGGACGCCGCTCGGCTTCAGTTCCCTGGCTTGTATGGGGGCACCCAGACGGCGCTCGCTGATTGGTCGTGGCATGGGCCTTCAACCTATCCGAGGCGTCGAGGCGAGTTCGCGGGTCATGGGGAAGGCCATTTGTTGATGCTGCACCATCTCTCTGCTCCTTAAACGATTATATGCTCATTTCGCGATATTCTCTATCGGATTTTGCTCGTCGCCTGCGGCTGCCCGGCGGCCGGGCCGCCGTCGAGGAGGCGCCTAGGGTCCGGGGAGATGGATTGAAGTTTGAAATTGGAATAGGACAAAAATATGTTAAATTCGTTAAATTTTGATTCTTTCTTCGATGCTCTCAAAAACGCAAAGAAAGGCTATGCTGAGCCCGGTTTGTATCCTGCGGCCCCTTGCTGACATGGGTGAAAGTCAAAGACTTGTTCTTTGTAATATATTATAATACAATAAATAATCTAAAAATAAGCCAGACAGAGCCCGGAATCACCCCTGGCTTCCTGGAAGCAGGGAGGAGGGGCGGCGTCTTTTTTTATCCTTCTGCTTTTCTCCATCTAGTGATTTTTTTTGTGGTACTCCTTATTTATCGAATTTCTTAAAATAGCATTTGACAATTATAGGAATAAGTAGATAATGCACTATATGCAGACTACACCACCCACAACGGACGGAAGCGACCAGATTTCCATGGTGGTCTTTTCCGACGACCTCGACAAAATCCTCGCCGCCATGATCATCGCAAATGGAGCGGCAGCCTTCGACATGAAGGTGAATCTCTTCTTCACCTTCTGGGCGATATCCGCCCTCCGAGCCCCCGCGAAAAAGGGCAAGGGTAAGAAGTTCATCGAGAAGGCCTTCGGCTTCATGCTGCCCAAGGGTTTCGACAAGCTTGCCCTCTCCAAGATGCAAATGGGGGGCATGGGAGCGGCCATGATCAAGAACATCATGAAGAAGCAGCACGTCGCCTCGCTGCCGGAGATGTTCGCGACCGCAGGCGAACTCGGCGTCCAGATCAATGTCTGCGAGATGTCCATGAAGCTCATGGGGATCCAAAAAGAGGAATTGATCGACTATCCGAACATGCAGATCTGCGGCGTCGCGACCTTCCTCTCCGACGCCCAGGACAGCAAGATCCAGCTTTTCATTTGACCTACCACATAAGGAGACAGAGATGAGCACAGCCGAACTTACGAAGATCAAATCCGACAAGATCGTCGACGCGCGAGCCGTCGCCTGCCCGGGCCCCCTCCTCGCCGCCAAGAAGGCGATCGGAGACCTCGAGGGCGGACAGATCCTCGAGGTCTATTCCTCCGACGAGGGCACCAAGGTCGACATCCCGAAGTGGTGCGGCAAGATGGGTCACGAATACCTCGGCGTCGTCGAGGCGGACAGCTTCTTCAGCGTCTTCCTTAAAAAGGCCGACTGAGAATTTTTTAGACCTGGGCGCCTCGCCGAGACGCCCGATCCGCACCGGCGGCCACCGATCGGGCGGTCGCCGGACCTCCTACAAAGGGACAGTCCCACCCATGCACGACACGACCAAGTCTCCCAAGATATTGGTATTTTCCACCGACAAGATCTCCGATCCCGGCATCGACCAGGCGGGGCTGCGGAAAATACACTATTCACCGACCGTCTATACCATCAGCGTACCCTGCTCTTCCTGCGTCAAGCCGCGCTGGATACTCCGCGCCTTCGAGCAGGGTTTCGACGGCGTCTTCATCGCCGCCGACGGGATCGAGTGCTCCTACACATCGCACTGTTCGGACAATACGAACGCGATCATCGAGGAGTCCCAACGACTCATGAAGGAGAAGGGCATCAACCCGAAACGGGTGCGCATGGCGGCGATCTGCTCTGTCTGCGCGGAACCCTTCGCCAGTCACATGGCTAACTTCACCAAGATACTTACGGAGCTCACATGAGCAATGAGGAAAACTACGACGTTGTCGTCGTCGGCGGCGGAATAGCCGGTCAGGAAGCCGCCCTCAGCCTGGCCGCCATGGACAAGCAGGTCCTCCTCGTGGAGAAGGGCCTTTCTGTCGGCGGCAAGATGATCCAGCTTTCCAAGGTCTTCCCGACCCTGGACTGCGCGGCCTGCATCACGACCCCGAAGATGTCCGAGACCGCCCGCCATCCCAATATCACCCTGGCCCTTGGCTCGACCATCTCGAACATCAACCGGAACGGCAAGTTCACTGCCCTCGTCACCACGGCGCCCCGCTACGTGAAGAAGGCCGACTGCACCGGTTGTCAGGAATGCGAGGCGGCCTGTCCCGAGGTCAGGCTCGACAACTACAACGAAAATCTCGTCGGCCGCAAGGTCGCCTACATTCCTTTCAGCCTCGCCAATCCCCGCATCGCCACGATCGACCGGGCCGGAACCTCCGCGCCCTGCATCGCCGCCTGCCCGGGCGGCGTCAAGGCCTACGGCTTCGTATCGCTCGCCCGCAACGGGCAGTTCGACGAGGCCATGGAATTGCATCTCGAGGACAATCCCCTTCCCGGTTCGCTGGGTCGCGCCTGCTACGCCCCCTGCGAGGGGCAGTGCAGCCGCCACCTCGCCGAAGGCCCCGTGGACATGCGCCGGATCAAGCGGCACTTCTCCGGGAAGTACTACGACAAGAACGCCGTACCTAACGAGAGGAAGAAGAAGGCCGCCACCGGCAAGAAGGTCGCCATCGTCGGCTCCGGCCCCGCGGGTCTGACCGCCGCCTACTTCCTCGCGCAGAACGGCCACGAGGTCACGATCCACGAGGCGCAGAAGGAAGCCGGCGGCATGCTCAAGATGACCCTGCCGCAGTATCGTCTTCCCAACGCGATCGTCGACAGGGACATTCTCAACATCACCTCCCTCGGGGTGAAGATCGAGACCGGCTCGCGGATCGACGACGTGGCGGCCCTCAAGGCCCGCGGCTACGACGCCGTCGTCGTCGCGGTGGGCACCCACGAGTCGACGAGGCTGAAGGTGCCGGGAAGCGAGCTGCCGGGCATCATCGACTGCATCGAGTTCCTCCGCGAATCCAAGATCGGCAAGAAGGTCGATCTTTCGGGCAAGCGCGTCATGGTCGTCGGCGGCGGCAACACCGCCATGGACGCCTCGCGCACCGCGCTCCGCCTCGGCGCCGCCTCGGTGACCATCGTGTATCGCCGCGGCCGTGACGAGATGCCCGCCTGGCCCGTCGAAATCGCGGAAACCGAGGAGGAGGGCGTCAAGTTCGAGTTCCTCCGCAACCCGGTTTCCTTCTCCGGTGCTGCTTCAGGTGTCAAATCGGTCCGTCTCGTCAAGATGGAGTTGGGCGCCCCCGACGCAAGCGGCCGTCGCTCGACCACCGAGCTCAAGGGCTCCGAGTACGATATGCCGATCGATTACGTGATCGAGGCGATCGGTCTCAAGCCGACTACCACGCCCTTCCAGGGCAAGCTCGAGCTCAACAAGAACGGCACCGTCAAGGCGGACGCCACGACCCTCCAGACCGCCACGCCTTGGCTATTCGCCGCCGGCGATTCCCAGAGCGGCTCGACGACCATCATCGAGGCCGCGGGGCAGGGCAAGCGCGCCGCCTTCTACCTCGACCGCTTCCTCCGAGGTCTCGATATCGGGGCCGCCGAGTTCGGCGACAAGCTTCCCGCCGCCGACGCCGAGCGCATCGTCAGGGAGAAGGCCTTCCCCGCCCCGGTGATCCCGCAGAAGTTCCGCGACGGCCACGAGCGCGTCAAGGATTGGGAGGAGGTCGAGAGGACCTTCACCGACGAGGAGGCCACCAAGGCCGCCTCGCGCTGTCTCGATTGCTCCAATTGCCGCGAGTGCCACCAGTGCGTGAGCGCCTGCCCCGCCGACGCCATCGATTTCTCGATGAAGGAGCAGAAGCGCGAGATCAAGGCCGACGCGGTCGTCCTCGCGACCGGCTACAATCTCTTCGATCCGACCGAGCGCCCCCAGTACAACTTCGGCCACCCGAACGTCATCACCTCGATGCAGATGGACAGGCTCATCGCGCCGACCAGGCCCTTCAACAACCTGCTCAGGCCCGGCGACGGCAAGACTCCCTCCAACATCGCCTACGTGCTCTGCGCCGGTTCCCGCGATTCGAGTCTCTCGAACTTCAAGACCTGTGGCACGAGCCCGGCGGACAACCCCGCCTGCTCGCAGATATGCTGCATGTACTCGATCAAGCAGGCCCAGCTCCTCATGGGAGCCCTGCCGATGGCGGACATCACGATCTACTACATAGACATCCGCGCCTTCGGCAAGGGTTACGAGGAGTTCTACCAGCAGTCGCGGGGCATGGGCGTCAACTTCGTCAAGGGCAAGGTCGCCCGCATCAACAGCGACCCCAAGAACCCGCAGGACGCCATCCTCATCGTCGAGGACATCGAGAAGGGCACCCTCAAGGAAGCCAGGCACGACCTGGTCGTCCTTTCCACCGGCATCAGGCCGGTGAACGAGATCGTCAACGCCTTCGCGAAGGACAAGCCTGCCCTGGACGAGCACAGCTTCATCAAGGTGCCCGATCCGATGTTCAGCCCGGGCCAGACCACCGTCGAGGGCGTCTTCGCCGCAGGCACTGCCACCGCGGCGATGGACATTCCCGATTCCATACTGTCGGCGGGCGCGGCCGCGGCCGGTGCCGCGTCCTATATCGCGCGGCGGAAAGCAGGAGCATGAGCATGGCGGACGAGAAACGCGTCGGCGTGTACATCTGCCATTGCGGCGGAAACATTTCCGACTATGTCGATGTCGCGGCGATCCGCGACGAGATGAGCAAGGATCCCGATGTGATCGTGGCCAAGCACGTGATGTTCGCGTGCTCGGATGCGACCCAGAAGGAGATGGAGAAGGACATCAAGGAACAGGGCCTCACCGCCCTCGTGGTGGCCTCCTGCTCCCCCAAGCTCCATACCCACACCTTCAGGGGGGTGGCGGCGCGAGCCGGCCTCAATCCCTACCGCTACGTCCAGGTCAACATTCGCGAGCAGTGTTCCTGGGCCCACTCCGACACTCCCGCGGAGGCGACCCTCAAGGGCTCGGGCCTCGTCAGGGCGGGCAAAGAGCGGGTCCTCAATGCGGAGGCCCTCACGCCGATCCGCGTCGAGGCCAAGCAGGCCGTGGCCGTCGTCGGCGCCGGCGTCTCCGGCCTCCGCGCGGCCGTGGCCCTCGCGGACATGGGCGAGGAGGTCTTCCTCCTCGAATCCTCCGACAAGCCGGGCGGAAGGGTCGCCTCGCGCACGAGGCTCTTCCCCGACAACTCGAGCGGGAAGGAACTCGTCGACCGCATGGTGGCCGAGGTGAAGAAGCGCCCCAATATCAAGCTCTTCACCAATTCCACGGTCCAGAACGTCTCGGGCAGCATCGGTAACTTCACCCTGAAGGTCGGCGTGAAGGGAGGCGAAAGTCTTCCCCTCGGCGCGGGCGCCATCCTCGTGGCGACCGGCTTCGACGACTACAAGCCCTCCGACGGCGAGTTCGCCTACAAGAGCGGCCCGAACGTGATGACCCTACCCGACTTCAACACCCTGCTGGAATCCGGCAAGGGCGACATCAAGGTCGAGGGCCGCCTCGTCAAGCGCATCGCCTTCATCTATTGCGTGGGCATGCGTCAGGCGAAGGGACCCAACACCTACTGCTCGAGGATCTGCTGCACCTCGGCCATCAGCACGGCCCTGGCCGCGCGGGAGAGGGCGAAGGATCTCGATATCTTCCACCTCTATCGCGACATCAGGACCTATGGAAAGCAGGAGCTTCTCTACGAGAAGTCCTCGAAGGCTGGCGACACCTACCTCATGTACAACGAGAAGACGCCGCCGGTCGTCGAGCAGCGCGGCAAGTCGGTGCACCTCAGCGTGAAGGACTCCCTGAGCGCGAAGGCCGAGCTCGAGCTGGACGTCGACCTCGTCGTGCTCGTGACCGGCATGGTGCCGCGAAGCGATAGCGCGAACGTGGCCTCGACCTACAAGATCCCGATCGGTAGCGACAAGTTCTTCAACGAAATCCATCCCAAGCTCCGGCCCGTCGAGACCGTCATCAACGGCGTTTACCTCGGCGGCTCCTGCCAGGGGCCGAAGACGGTGGCCGAGTCGGTCAATTCGGCCCTCGCCGCCTCGTCGAAGATCTTCGGCGTGATCGGCAAGGGCACCGTTGAGCTCGAGCCCATCGTCGCGGCAGTAGACTCGGACAAATGCACCTGGTGCGGGAAGTGTCAGTCGGTCTGCGAATACGGCGCCATCACCGAGGCGGAGCATGGAGACCGGAAGGTCGCGATGATCAATACCTCGGCCTGTTCGGGTTGCGGCGCCTGCACCCCCGTCTGCCCCAGCGACGCGATCGATCTGGCCCGCTACACGAACGTAGAGGTCGAATCGATGATCGACGCCTACTCCAAGGACGCCGGCGTCACGCCGATGGACCTCGCCGCGGGAGATTCCGGCGGCAAGGAAATGACGCAGATGAAGGAGTTCCCCCTCCGGTGGAAGGCCATCCTCGAGGCGATGAAGGACGAGCCGATGAACATACCCGCGATCTGCGCGGCGACCGGATTCGACTCCGCCGACGTCACCTATCAGGTGATGACGATGGTGAAGTACCGGGTCCTCGATCCGAAGGGCATCGACGAAGATGACGAATACTATTTCTATCAGCGGAAGCGGTGAGCATATGGCAGTATTGGATCCGAACTTTAAGCGAACGATGCGCCGCTACGGCGCGACAGATTTCACGGCCTGCTACAACTGCGGCACCTGTACGGCGGTCTGCAACCTCTCGGAGAAGGGCTCCGAATTCCCTCGGAAGCTCCTGCGCTACGGCGTCCTCGGGCTGAAGGACGAGGCCCTCGCCGATCCGGCCATATGGCTCTGCTATGCCTGCGGCGAATGCACCGAGACCTGCCCCCGCGGCGCCGACCCGAAGAATTACATGGCCGCCCTCCGCCGCTACGCAGTGGCGCGCATGGAGCCGACGGGGATCACCAGGCTCCTCTTCACGAGCAACCCCTTCTCGATCGTCTTCACGGCCCTCCTGGCCGTCGTGTTCGCCTTCTTCATGCTGACGATCAAGCCGGATCACATCGTTTCCCGGTGGATCTTCGACTGGATGCCGGAGGAAATAATCCACAACCTCGGCATGGGCCTCTTCATCTTCCTCGGCCTCTCCATGGTCGT
>DATKTD010000142.1:0-2645 GCA_035531315.1 Rectinemataceae bacterium | reverse complement strand
GTCGTGGCGGCCGGCAGCGTCCTCGTCGAGCGCGATCGCGACGTGATCGCCCGCTTCGGCCCGGGCGATGTCGTCGGCGACTTCGACTTCGCCCGCGGCGCCACGAGGGACGCGACGGCGCGGAGCGAGGGCAGGAGCGAGCTGGTCGTCTTCCCCCGCGAGGGCTCCTCCCTCGTCAGCCTCGTCGCCGAGCGGCCGGATGCCTCGGCCCGCCTCCTCCTCCGCTCCATCACGATGATCTCCTCGCGCATCCGCTCGGTCCAGAGGCTCATCTCGGAGAACGACCCCTGGGTCCGCGAGCTCAAGCGGCAGTCCTTTACCGACGCGACTACCGGTCTGGCCACCCGCGCCTACTTCGAGGAGGTCCTCGCGAAGAAGCTCGAGGAACCCAGCCTCTTCCTCCTCGCCAAACCCGACCATTTCAAGGAGCTCGTCGACAGCCACGGCCACGGGGCGGGCGACGAGGCCATGAAGGCCATCGCCGCCCTCCTCCTCGACAAGGTCCGCGGATTCGGGCGCGGAAGCGCCATCAGGATCAAAAGCAACGAGACGGCCCTCATCCTGCCTCGTTGCGAGCGAAGCGAGGCCTCCCACCTGGCGAGGAGCCTGGCGAAGGACTTTTCGACCCTCGAACTCGGGCCATCCTGCGGCGGCCTCCGGCTCAGCCTCAGCATGGCCCTGGGCTTCTGGCCCGAGCATGGGCACAATCCCTCGCGGCTCTTCGATACGGTCTATAGCCTCTTGCAGCGGGCCTGGCGGGACGGGGGCGGGAAGGTCTACCTCATGCGAGGACCGCGGGGAGGCCCCCCGGCTGGCGAGGCGGAGCGGCGAAGCGAGGGGGGGGTCGAGGCATGACGGAGGTCTCCTCCTTCTTGGCGACCATCCCGGTCTGCGCGGGCCTGAGCAGGCTCGAGGTCGCGACCCTCGCGGCCTTCCTCGAAAAACGCCGTCTCGTCGAGGGGGAGCGCCTCTTCGACGAGGGAGAGTCGGCCCAGGCCATGTACATCGTGGTGGAAGGTTCGGTGGGCACCTGGGTCAGGGAAGACGACGCGACGCGAAGGGAGGTCTACGAATTCCGTCCCGGAAGCCATTTCGGCGAGATGGCCGTGGCCGAGGGTTCCGTGCGCTCCGCGACGGCCTACGCCAAGACGGCGGCCGAACTCCTCGTCCTCGACGCGATCGACTTCCATAGGCTGGTCTGGGAGCACCCCGGCATGGCCGTAAAGCTGCTCGGGAACATGGCGAGGAACATGGCCGCCTGGCTCGACGAGGCTGCCGGCTACCTCGGCGACCTGGCGCGCTGGGGCGAGAACGCGAGACGAAAGGCCATCGTCGACGACGCCACGGGGCTGTTCAATCGGCGCTTCCTCGAGGAGTCGATCCGAGGCCGCGAGGGCAGGGGCATCGATCCCCGGCGACCCTGCGCCCTCGTCACCTTCGATCTCGATCGCTTCCACGACGTCAACGCCGATCTCGGGAATCTCGCCGGCGACGCGGTGATAGCCCAGGTCGGCGCCCTCGTTCAATCCCTCGTCGCCTCCTCGGGCTTCGAGGGGCCGGTGCCGGCGCGGCTCTCCGGCGACGAGTTCTCGATATTCCTCCCCGAGGCCGGGAAGGATGTGGCGAGGGATTTCGCCGAGACCCTCCGTTCCGGCATCGAGGGTCTCTTTATCGAATTCAGGGAGGGGGTCGGCTCGGAGACGCGGAGGCTCTCGATCACGGCCAGCTTCGGCTGCGCCGAGGCGCCCGGCGACGCCTCCGATGCCGCCGGCCTCGTCGCCTGCGCCGATTCCGCCCTCGCCAGGGCCAAGGCCGAGGGCCGCAACCGCGTGCACTGCGCCGATTTCGGCGCCATGGACTGTCTCGACGAATCAGTGCCCGAATAGGGCGAAGCCGAGGGAGACGAGGGCGCCGGCCGCCGAGACCCCGGCGAGTAGCCTTGTCCAAAGACGGCCCGTCTCTGCGCCTTTCAGAATGGCTTCCTCCTTTCTCGTCGAAACGAGAAAGCGGCCCTTGGCCGGCTTGCGGACGCAAAGGCTTCCCCCCGCGTCGCCTACCTCGCCGAATACGTAGAGCTCGCGTCCGACGGGGATCGAGCGTTCCGCAAAGCGGTAGCCGAGGGTCCGCCTCGCGCCCGAGGCCAGGGCGAGGGCCTGGAACACGAAGCTGCCGACGCCGATCGTCGAGCCGCCCGAACTGTCGAAGCTCGACCAGGTCGATTCCGCCTCGATCTTCGCCCCTGCCGGATCGACGCGGACGCGGCCGCTTCCGTCATCGAGCTCGAAGACGGGTTCCCTGCGGATGTTCGAAACGACCTCGCTGCCCCGCCTCGTCCGCCGCTGGCGATTGCCGTCCTTGTCGCTCTCCCAATATTCCTCTTCCCACTCCCTCGTCACGACGCACTCGTACCAGACCGCGGGGAGGCCGGAGAAGTCGGCCCTCAGGTCTTCGAGGGCGGCGGCCCTGCCCTTGAACTCGGCGATCTGGGCGAAGGAACCCCCGCCGATCTCCTTCGCCACCTGGGCCGAAAGCTCCACGATGGAGGCGACCCTGCTCGTCTCGGTGCCCGCCACATCGAGGATCTTGGCGCTCAAGCTCCGCGACACGAGGAAAAGGACGAGGGCCGCGACGGCCGCGACGCCGGA
>DATKTD010000141.1:0-14113 GCA_035531315.1 Rectinemataceae bacterium | reverse complement strand
GGGCCCAGGACACCCCTTGTCGGAACGACGGCGGCTCGCCGAGAAAAACGAGGGCAGGAAACGGTGCATTCGTCGCAGCCGTAGAGCCTGTCGGCCCAGGCCTCGGCCACGAGATCGGGAAGCTCGCCGTCGCGAGAGGTCCAGTGTTGGATGCATAGTTCCCGGTCGTAGTCTCCTGCGAGACCCAGGGCCCCTGTCGGACAGGCATCCACACAGGCCCTACAGCTCCCGCAGGAGCTGCCGGCCCGGGGGAGCTCGGTCCAGCAAGCTGGCTCCGAGGGGCCTGGGCCGACTAACTCCTCCGGAACTAAAAGAAGGCCGAGGACGACGCCTGGCCCGATTCCCGGCACGAGGAGGAGTCCCGAACGGCCGGGAAGGCCCAGACCGGCTGCAAGGGCAAGGGGACGCTCGGGCAGACCCGAATTCGCGAGACGATGCCACTGCTTCGCGCTTCCCCCTCGCAGGCCATTGGCCTCTAGGGCCTTCCTCGCGGCCTCGGCCGCGAGTCCGAGACGCGAAAGCATTTCCGCATACCAATTGGCGCGAGCGAAACGGGCGATTCGGGCGAGGGTCGGCTTGGGACTTCGGTCGGCGTCAGCGGCTTGGATCGCGGCGCCTGCCTCCTCGAGCGCAGCGGAGGTAGACGCGGCGGCAGACGCGGGGCCAGGCGCGGCATCATCCCTGTCCGTAGCCTCCACACCCAGGCCATCACCGAAGGCGAGGGCCGCCGTCAGGACCAGACCGGCGGAATCGAGCCCGTAACGACGCGAGGCCTCCGGATAACGCTCAACGAAGGGAAGAATGTCTTTGCGGTCGAGAAAGGCCAGGGCCGATATGCCGAACTCGATGGATTTATGGGCGAGGACCTCGCGGACGAGGTTCCGGGCGCGAAGGTGGGCGGCAGTCGACTTCGCCGAATCAGAGACCGGATCGGAACTCAACGGATGCCCTGGGACTCCCTACGGGCTCTTTCGATTTTCTGCATTTTCTTGAAGTATTCGCACTGCTTTTCGATCTCGGAGAGGTCGAGGACGGTGAACTTGTTGTCGACGAGCCGTATTTTGTTGTTTTCGAGAAGCTTCTGGACGACCACATTGCCATCCGAGGCGGGGATGCCGATCATCCCGTAGAGCTCCTTGGGGCCGAAGTCGAAGGCATAACTCGCACCGGCGCGAAGGGGCACACGGTCCTTTTCGAGGGTCATGTGGAAGGCGTCATAGACCCTGCCGAGGGGATCGGAGACGAGGGTATTGGCGAGCTGCTTGTAGATGAACCAGAGGCGCTCTGAAAGGAGGGTCGTGAGGCGGGTGACTATCTGGGGCTGGGTCTTGACCATGCGCTCGAAGTTGGCCTTGTTGACCGCGAGAAGATAGGCGTCCTCGAAGGCCACGGCACTGGCCGAGCGCGGCTTGTTCTCGAGGATGGACATCTCGCCGAAAATGTCGCCCGGCTTGAGGACGGCGAGGAGTATCTCGCTGTCGCCGACGATCTTCGTGATCTTCACCTGCCCCTTTTGGATGATGTAGAGCTCGGTGCCCGGCATCCCCTCGGGAAAGATCATCGTGTCCTTGGGATAGAAGCGATTGAATTCCTCGGCGGAGCCGTCGAGATAAACGGCCTTGGCGTAGGGCTGGATCTTGATCATGCGATCGCGCGCGGTCGCCACGTCGGGACCGTTCGGGCAGTACTTGAGGTACTGGTAGTAGGAAAAATACGCCAGATTGTACTGGCTCTGTCGGGCGTAGAATTCGCCTACCTTGAAGAGATGGGAGGGGTCGTTCTCGCCGGTCTTCTTGAGCGTGAGGCGCATCAGGGCCTCGTCGAGATAGCGCATCTTCCTCGAGAAGGCCATGATGATCTTCATCGCGATGGGCGTGTTCTTCTCGATGAGGAGGCCGAACTGCTCGCGATATACCGATATGAGGGTAACGTCCTCGATGGCCTGGGCCGTCTCGATGTGACTATGGTTCGACATCGTGGAGATGACGCCGAAGAATTCGCCGGGGCCGAGGATGTTGCCCGTATCTTCCTCGACGACCTCCGTCTCCTTGGACACACGGACCCGTCCGGACCGTATGATGAAAAAGCGGTCGGCGTTCTGCTTGCCCTCGACGATGATATAGCTGTCTTTCTTGAAATTGACGAACGAGAGCTGGAGCGGATTGTCCATGCTTCTTCCTGACCGTACCTCGTTGAACTAGTGCTTCGGAAGGAGGCGCCGACCTCCTCCCCTCCGATTGCCCTGTTTGAGTGTAAGGTCGGCGCCGGGGCATGTCAACTTCACGAGGAGGCCGGAGCCCCCTCGTCGGCCGATTCCGCCCGAGCCGGAACCGACCGCTCCGGCTCGAGAAGGGCCTTCGCTCAGGGAAGACTGAATCGAGCGGTCAGGGCGAGAACTTCTTTCTTGACCCGCTCGATGGCGACGGCGTCCCCCTTCGATTTGAGGACGTCCATGATGAAACCGGCTATCAGCCCCATCTCCTTGCCGCCCATGCCCCGCGTCGTGACGGCGGGACTGCCGACCCTGATGCCCGAGGTAACGAAGGGACTCTTCTGGTCGAAGGGAATGCCGTTCTTGTTGACCGTGATGTGGGCCTCGTCGAGCCACTTTTCCGCTTCCTTGCCGGTGATGCCGAGGGGCGAGAGATCGACGAGCATGAGATGATTGTCGGTGCCGCCCGACACGATGCGCGCACCACCGGACGAGAGCTCGGCGGCGAGGACCTTGGCGTTCGAGACGACGCGGCCGATGTATTCCTTGAAAGAGGGCTGGAGGGCCTCGCGGAAGGCCACGGCCTTGGCGGCGATGACATGCATGAGGGGCCCCCCCTGGATGCCGGGCATGATCGTCCCGTCGACGAGCTCGGACCAGAGCTTGGCCTTGTCGCCCTTGGGGTTCATGATGCCGAGGCTGTTGTCACCGTCATTGCCCACGAGGATCATGCCGCCGCGCGGCCCGCGAAGGGTCTTGTGGGTCGTCGTCGTCGTGAAATCGGCGATCTTGACGGGGCTGGGGTGATGGCCCGTGGCGACGAGGCCGGCGATATGGGCCATGTCTACCATCAGGAAGGCACCGACCTCGTCGGCGATGGCGCGGAACTTCGCGAAATCGAGGACGCGAGCATAGGCCGAGGCGCCGGCGATGATGAGCTTCGGCTTCGACTCTCGCGCGATGCGGGCGACCTCGTCGTAGTCGATCGTTTCCGTTTCGCGGTTCACGCCGTAGCGCACGACGGTGTACATCTTGCCGGAGAAGGACACCGGCGCGCCATGGGTGAGATGGCCTCCGTGGGCCAGGTCCATGCCGAGGATGGTGTCGCCCGGCTTGAGCACCGAGAAGAGGACACCCATGTTGGCCTGGCTCCCCGAATGGGGCTGGACGTTCGCGTGGTCGGCTCCGAAGAGGGCCTTGGCCCTGTCCCTGGCGAGGTTCTCCGCCATGTCCACGAACTCGCAGCCGCCATAGTAGCGCTTTGCCGGATAGCCCTCGGCGTATTTGTTCGTCAGGATCGAACCGGCGGCCTCGAGCACCGCCTGCGAAGTGTAGTTCTCGCTGGCGATGAGTTCGAGGTTGTCGCGCTGCCGGCCCGACTCGAGCTGCATGGCTTTCCAGAGTTCGGGATCGTATTTCTCGATATGGGACATGATGCCTCCTGGTGGGATCCGCTGCGACCTCGCAGCCGGGGCGACAGTATAAACCTGATATCGGGAAAATAGTGAAGCGGGGATGCCCGGGGTCTCAATAAAGCCCCGTCACCTCGATGTCGGACCAGAAGGAACTGTAGGCCTCGAGGGCCCCGGCGGCCTCCTCGAACCAATTCTGGTAGGCGACGGGCCGGGAGGGCGAGGCGCGGCGACCGTTGGCCGCCATCGGCTCGAGATCGACATAGCCGCGGGAGAAGGCTATCCGACGATCGTCGAGATTGCCGAAGTACTTGCCCACATCGTCGAAGGCGGGCTGGAAGCCGCCGGGGCGGGCCCCCGAGCCGAGTATCGGATCCATCGGCACCCAGCCGAAGGCGGGCACGAGGAATTCCACCCAACTGTGGCGCACCGTGGCCCTGGATGGGTCGACGAGGAGGCCGCCGACCGGGAGGGCCGGCACGCCGGCCGCGCGAAGAAGGGCGGTGGCGATGATACCGTAGTTCCACGAGCCGGCCTTCCTCGCGGCCAAGGCTTCTACGGCGGTATTCTTGTCGTCGCCATCCTGCCAGCGGAGAGACTGGGTCAACCAGTCGTAGATATCTTTGGCAGCCTTGTAGGGGTTCAGCTCTCCCTTGGTGATCGACGCGGCCAGCTTGACCACGTCCGGATCGGTCGAGGGCACGAGGCTGTCCTGGACCAGATAGGCAAGGGCGTAGTCGCCCTTGACCTCCGTGGGCCTGACCTTATCCGGATCGATCTTGGTCTCGATCGCGTAGGTCTGGACAAGCCAGCCGAGGTTGACCGAGACATTCTGACCGCTTTGGAGATCCCTGAACCTGTATAGCGCATAGCCGTGATCGTTCGGATTGAAGGGGGCGGGATCCTCCTGGAGATTTCGCACGACCAGTTGGGAGGTATCCTCGGCGGGACGTGGAACGCGAAGCCAGAGTTCGTTCACGCCCGAGGCCTGAACCTTGGAAACGGCTACCGAATAACTGATCGAATAACTTCGCCTATCATAGAGACGCTTCGTCCCCGGCTGGTCGGTGACGTCGAAGAAGACGCTGTTCGAGTCACCCTGGGGGGTCCTCACGAAAACCGCGCCCGACACAGTGCCGTCGGGCACGTGCACCTGGATTTCGCTGTCCGACCAGGCCTCGTAGGCGACCCAGGGATCGACGGGGGCGATGGTCGCGGCCGAACTACGTTCGCCCGGGGCGCCGGGGGGATCCTCGGGATTCCAGGCGAAACGCACGGAGCTGCCGGCCATCCTCGAACCGAAACCGGAGCCCTTGATCGTCAGGAGCATCTCGATGTAGCCCCGATCCTCAGACAGGCTGCCGATCCATGGGCCCGTTCCACCCGAGGCGAGGGCCTGAGGTTCCACGGGCAGGCGCGACTTGTTCATGAAGAGCTTTGGATTGCTGCGTCCCCGATCGGTGATAACGTAAACGAGGCCCGAATCGACCGTTCCGGGAAGACGCACCGAAATCCGCGTCGGGCTCCAATCGATGTAGGAATCCGAGGTGGGGGCGACGCCGTCGACCTCGACCTGCGAATCGCCGCGCTCCGCGCCGAAATTCGAACCATTGATCGACACGACTGCCCCCGGCTCGGCAAAGGCCGGATCGATCGAGCCGATGGCTGGCCGAGACAGGACGAAGAAGCCGGAGACGGCCGCGGCGATGACAAGGACGAGGAGGCCGAAAATGGCCAGGACAGGCCTATGGCCGGCCCCCCGTCCCGCGGAACGGGAGCCAGAGCCGCTGCGAGAAATCATTTGTCCTGCTTTCCGGTAGCGTCCTGCCCCGAGGTCTTTCCTTCGGGAACCGAAGGCGAATTGCCGAAACGATCGATCGCGATCTCGACCTTGAGGGACGTACTGCCGTCGGGATTGAGGCCGAGGGGGAAGAAATAGAGCGGCTCCCCGAAGGCGACGTTGAGCGATTCGAAGGCGCTATGATACATGATGCGGCCATCCGCTCCCCTCAGCCAGACCTGCCCTTGGGCGACGACAAGGAGACCCTGTTTTCCCTTGTCGTAGGGCGTCACTTGCACGACGATGACGATACCTTCACCCGACAGCCTGATGGCGACAGGGGCACCCGTCACGGTGTAGCGCTGGACCTTCGTCGACCAGCTGGGGATCGCGAGAGATACGGCTCCCTGCGGCTTTACCGCGCCAGCGTCGCTGCCCTGTCGCTGCGAAGGAGGGCTTCCCTGCGAGGGCGGCGCCCCCAGGGCGCCAGGAACAGGGGATCCGGTCGAGGCTGAGGTGCCGGCAGGGGCGCCGGCTGGGGCGCCTTGCGGGGGAGGAAGGGCCGAGGGCGTTCCGGGTGCCGGCTGACCGGCAGGTGGCGGGGCATTGGGGGCCTGGCCCTGCCCCTCGGGAAGCCCGGGCGTCGTACTGACGAAGGAACTCGCGAAGAAGCGCACCACGAGAGCATGGGAACGGAGGAATTCCGGCGGCAAATCGTTCTGCGCGGCAAGGGAGGGAAAGACGCCCGCGATGAGTCCGAATAGGGCGATCAGCTTCGGGAAACCGACGGAAAAACGCATCGCGACCCTAATTGCCCCCGCCCGACATCACGAAGCCGAGGCCCGCATTGGAAGGGGGCAGGGACACCGTCTCGACGGGCGGCGTCTTGACGATCATCGGCGCGCCTCCCCCCGAAAAGGAGGCGTTTGCGGGAAGCACAATGCTGATGGTACCGGGAGCGTTTTGGGCCTCGATATAGCGAACGAGAGAATCCATGGTCGGATTGCCCGAGGAGGAGGTGGAGGCGACCTCGGTGGCCTGGGTGGACGATGGGGAACGCGCGAGCATTCCCGGTGCGCCGATCATGCGGCCCGAAAGTCCTCCCAGGATCAATAGGGCCGCTGCCGCCGCCGCCGCGGCGGGGAGAGGAAGGGCGATGCCCGTCCGCCTCGCAGGGGAAGAAACGACACCGAGGCCGGCCGAGCCGGCGGCCTCTTTGCCCTCTTTTATCCCGAGGCGCGAGGCGATTCGCGCGACAATGACGGCATCGTCGAGCCTTCCCGAAGCCAGAAGCCTCGTCGAAAGGCGCCTGAAGCCGGCGACCCTGTCCGCGCAATCTGCGCAGGAAGCGAGATGGTCGGAAATCCGCTCCTTCCAGGGCGAGGGAACCTCGCCATCCGTCCAAGCGGACAAGAGTTCCGCGTCAGGGCACATTCCGTTTTTCCTCCATCATCGCGAGCAGGGCCTCGCGGGCCCTGAAGGCGCGAACCTTCACGTTGCCTTCGCTGATCCCCAGCACCTTCCCGATCTCGCGGTAGCTCATCTCGCCATACTCCTTCAGCACGATGACCGACCTGAGTTTTTCCGGCAAGCTCTCGAGGAGGGCCCGCATCTCGCCCTCAGTCTCCGACCTGAGAAGGTCCCGGTCTGCCGGATCCGCGGCGACGCGCTCGCCCTGCCACCATTTTTCATAGGCACGGACCTCGCGTCCCTTTCGTTTCGCGTGGTTGAGGGCTCCGTTCTTGACGACACGGATCAACCAGAACTTCGCATCGTCGAGACTGGGGAAGGGTATCTGTTTTTCGAGAAGACGAATGAAGGCATCATGGACGATGTCCTCGGCCGCTTCCTCGGTCCCCGCGATGCGCCACGCGATCCGGACGAGAAGGGACGCCGTCGCATCGTAGAGCTCGCGGAGTTCCTTTTCGCCCGGAGGGCTTCCTGATGAAAACACGGGGACCGTCTCCTGGTTACGGCTCGACTGCCGTCGTCGCCATCGTCGCGGACGCGAGTCGCCAGCTGGTACCGCCGGGGCCGTCCTCGAGGAGGACCCCCCGTCCCTTGAGGGCCTCGCGTATCGCGTCTGCCCGCGCCCAGTCCTTCGCCTTTTTGGCCTCGAGTCGGTCGCGGACGAGGGTCTCGACCTCCGCGGCGAAGGCCGGATCCATTTCGGCTTCCTTCGCCTTCTCGAGGCTGGCGAGACCGAGGCCGAGAACCTCGTCCATCGCGAAGGCCGCGGCGAGAGCCTCGGTGGGAGGCAGCTCGTTGTCGCGGAGGAGGCCCCAGAGCTCGGCCAGGGCCCGGGGCGTCGAGAGGTCCTCTGCCAGGGCCTCGCCGAAGGCTTCGAGCCTGGCCCGAACGAGGGGGCTCGGCGCGGCGGCTAGGGACGCGGCAAGACCGGCCGGACTCGGCGAGGGCGCCTTCGCCCTTACCTTGTCGCGCAGGGCCAGAACCCTCTCGCCGAGGGAGCGCCGGGCCGCCCTGGCCGAATCGAGGCCCTCGTAGGAGAACTGGAGCTGGGAGCGATAGTGGCCGCCGAGGAGGAAATAGCGGTAATCGAGGGCCTCGTAGCCAGCGTCCAGGAGGGTCTGGAGGGTAAGGAAGCCCCCCTTCGACTTTGACATCTTTCCGGAGTTCATCACGAGGAATTCGTGGTGCATCCAGTAGTTGACCCACTTCTTGCCGGTGGCGGCCTCGGACTGGGCGATTTCGTTTGTGTGATGGACGGGGATGTGGTCGATGCCGCCCTCGTGGATATCGAACTGCTCACCCAGGTACTTCATGCTCATCGCCGAGCACTCGATGTGCCAGCCCGGATAGCCGCGGCCCCAGGGGCTGTCCCACACAAGAGCCTGATTCTCGAACTTCGACTTGGTGAACCAAAGCACGAAGTCGGCGGGATTGCGCTTGTTCTCGTCCACCTCAACCCGGGCTCCGGCCTGAAGCTCATCCATGCGAAGCCGGGCAAGCTCGCCGTAGTTAGGGAATTTCGTGACGTCGAAGTAGAGGTTGCCGCCGGCGAAATAGGTGTAGCCATTGGCCTCGATGCGCTTGATGAGGGCGATCATCTCCTCGATGTGCTCGGTGGCCTTGCAGACGATGCTCGGCCGCTCGATGTTGAGCAGGGCGGAGTCGCGGAAAAAGGCTTCGGTATAGAGGCGGGCCACCTCGAGAACGCTCTTGCCGCGCTCCTGGGCGCTGCGAAGCATCTTGTCCTCGCCCGTGTCGTCGTCGCCGCTGAGATGGCCTACGTCCGTGATGTTCATGACATGGGTGACCTCGTAGCCGAACCAGCGGAGGGTCCGGGAAATGAGGTCGTCGACCACGTAGGCGCGGAGGTTGCCGATGTGGGCGTAATTGTACACCGTGGGGCCGCAGCCGTAAAAACCGACCTTGCCGGGTACGAGGGGGCGGAATTCCTGGAGTTCCCGGCCGAGGGTGTTGTACAGGCGCAGCGCGCGCATCGATGCCTCCGGAGGCTGGCCCGGGTCTCTTCGGGCCTTGCCCGGTCCCCAGGACGGGGTGTCGCCGCAGGGACGACAGGATCGTCCCTGCGCGCCTGCCGCATGACAAGGCGCGCTTGCCGCGCCACGAAGGGCGCGGCTATCATCGGCGCATGCCAACACTATTGGATTTCCTTCGGAAAATCAATATTCGGGCCTCGATCGCCTTGGACGAACCCATGGCCCGCCATACGAGCCTTCGCATCGGCGGTCCAGCCGACGCCTTAGTGGCTCCCGAGTCGGTGGCGGAGCTGGAAATCCTTGTCGGCGCGGCCCATGACGAGGGGATTGCCCTCACGATTCTGGGCGGAGGCGCCAACCTCCTCGTCGGCGACAGGGGCATCAGGGGCATCGTCGTCGACCTTCGTCGCCTCCGAGGCATTGCCTTCGAGGATGCCGGCGCCGACGAGGAACAGACCCGCGACGGGACCGAAAGGCTACGGTCAGGGGCCGGAGCGGGCAGGCTGGAGGCAGGGGTGGGCCTTTTGCGGGCGCGGGCAGGGGCGGGGGCCAGTCTCTCGCGCCTCTGCGAAAAGGCTATGGCCCTGGGTCGGGGTGGCCTCGAGAATTTCTACGCCATGCCGGGCAGTGTCGGAGGCTCCGTTTACATGAACGCCCGTTGCTATGAAGTCGAGATGTCCGAACGCATCGAATCCCTGCTCTTCCTCGATGGGATGGGCCACAGCCGCCGCATCGAGATAGAGCCCTCCTCCTGGTCCTACAAACGCTCCCCCTTCCAAGCCGGCCAGGCCGAGGCCGGAGCCCTCATCCTCGAGGCGAGCTTCCTCCTTCCCCCTGCCGATCCCGAGGCCGTCAGGGCGACGATGATAGCACGCCTCCGCGACAGGGAGGAGAAGGGACACTTCCGCCTCCCCTCGGCCGGCTCGATGTTCAAGAACGACCGCAGTCTCGGAAGGCCGACGGGAGTCATCCTCGACAGCCTCGGTTTCCGGGGGCGACGGATCGGCGATGCCATGGTCTCGCCCTGGCACGCGAACATCTTCGTCAACGCAGGAAAGGCGAGCGCCAGCGAAATGCTCGCCCTCGTCGAGCTCGCCCGATCGGAGACCCTCCGCTCCCTCGGCCTCGCCATAGAGCCCGAGGTTCTCTTCGTCGGCGAGAACTGAAAAAAGGACCCCGGCACCATGCCGGGGTCCTAGGGTCGCGCCAGGATCGACGCGGAGGATCAGCCTCCCGAGGCCGTGGCCCCGGCCGGCGTGTTCTTGATGAGGATGAACTCGACCCGGCGATTCTTCCAGCGATTGGCGGCGTCCGCGAAGGGCACGACCGGATCGGCCGAGCCCATGCCCTCGACCGAGAGGCGCCGGGGATCGACGCCGTCCTTCACGAGAAGTTGGCGAACCAAGTCGGCGCGCGACTTCGACAGGGGGATGAGCTCGTTGGTTTCCTCGTCGGCGATCTTGGCGGCCGAGTAGCCGTAGATCTTGCCTATGCTGTTCGCGAAACCCTCTATCGAGATCCGGTAGTCCTTGAACTTGTTGAGGCTGTCGGCGATGCGCTTGATGACCTTGGCGTTGTTGTCGAGGGTGGCCTGGTCGAGGCCGTTGAAATCGGCCGCGTTGGCCCGGAACACGATCGAGGGCACCTTGATCTTGAGCTTGTCGCCTTCCTTGATGACGAGGATGTCGACCGTGACGGTCGCGTTGACGACCGTGCTGTTGCCGAAGACATCGGTAACGCGGAAGGTCACCGGATAGTCGGTGGCCGACTGCACGAGGTCGCCGGTTGAGGACTTACCGTCCCAGGTGATAGTGGACGCCGGCATGCCGGTGCCCGACCACTCGGTGAAGGTCCTCGTCTTCGAGGCCCCGCCACCCTCCTCGATGGACTGTTCGAAGACGTCGAGGCTCCAGGTGGCGATGGGAACCAGGCTCTTCACGCCGAGACTCATCGTCAGTTCGTCGTTGACCCCGTCGTTGTCCGGGCTGAAATAGGGAGGCGCAATCCCGAAGTCGACCACCGGCGGGGCCGAGGCGACGATGATCGTGCCGGTCTTCGCCTTTGCCACGTCGCCCTTCTCGTAGGAGACCTCGAAGAGACCGGAGTACTTGCCGTCGATGACATTGCCCGATTTTGTCTTCCCGTCCCAGACGAGGCGGGGAGGAAGGTCGGCCCCCGTTCCGCCGAAGGAGGCCTGTTCCTCGCCGGAGGCGTCGAAGAGGCTGAACTTCCAGCTGGAAATGCCGTCCAGGATGTTGACGATGAAGGAGAAGGTGATGCTGTCCATGACCCCGTCGCCGTTGGGCGAGAGGCCGGGGGCGGAGGAGGTGACGAAGACCTGCGGGATGCGCGCATCGACCTTGATGCCCTGAACGGAGCCTTCGCCCTTGTTACCGGCCGCGTCGGCCGAGCTGACCTTATAACTATAAAGACCGTCGGGGACTCGGTTGCCCGATTCGTCCGTACCGTCCCATACGACGTCGCGGGCCTCGTCCTTCCAATTCCAGGTGCGGACGCTCGCCCCGGAGGCGTCGCTGATAACGCCGGTCCAATCGTCGCCCGGCACCGACTTCTGGCTGATGGTGGTGGATGGCCGCGAGCTCGAGCCATTTGGCGCGAAGACCAGGGGCGACGCCGATACCGTGATCGAAGGCGCCAGAGTATCGAGGGTGATGGGCAGGGTCTGGGTCGAGGCATGGTCGCCGTTGATCCAGTCGACCGAGAGTACGGCGACATAGCGGCCGTCGGCTGCCTTCGCGCCATCTTCCTTGAGGCCATCCCAGCTGAAGGATTCGGGAAGGGCCTTGGAGCCCGACCAGGTCCTGAGGACGGCTCCGACCGGCGTGGAGGCTCCGTCGGTGGCGGCCTGGAGCACGAGGGTCCAGGATTTGACCTTGTCGTTCGATACGATGCTGTCGGAGAGCTTGACCGCATCCTTGACGCCATCGCCATTGGGGGAGAAGGCGCGGAGGTCGGCGGAAAGCCTGGCCGCCTTCTTGACGGTGTCGAGGGAAACAGCGATGGGATCGGTGACCATAGAGTTGCCTGCGCGATCGAGGGCCTTGAGACGATAGCTATAATTCCCGTCGGGAACGAGGGCACCCTCATCGTTGCTGCCGTCCCAGGCGAATTTGGCGTCGGGACGGCCGTTCCAGACCCAGGTCCTCACGACCTTGCCGTCGGAGCCGGAAATCTCCCCCGTCCATCGGGCGTCCTTGTCCGCGCTTTGGGTAAAGGCCACGTGGTCATGGCCACCGACCGCCTCAGGATTGAAGGCCGGGCCGTCAGACGACACCTTGGCCTTGGGCGGGGTGAGGTCGCATAAGAAGGTCGGAGAAAGGCTGATCGGGCTATAGCCGTTCTGGTAGTTCACGGAAAGCTTGGCCTGGTAGCTGCCTTCTGCGATCGTCTTTCCGTTTCCGGCCTTTCCATCCCAGGAATAGCGGAGGGGAATGCCCTCGGCTGTGCTGCCGCTCATGGACCAGATCTCCGCGCGGCTCTTGTCGAGGACCGAGAGCTTCCACGATACGAGCCCCGTGCGCACGGGCACGTTGGGCAGGAAGGCGATCGTGTCCCTGGAACCGTCGCCATTGGGGCTGAAGGCCGCGCTGTCGATGGCGAGATTGATGGGCGGCTGCTGGGTGTTGACGATGATGTTATCGAGGCGCCCCGACCAGGGATTGCCCGCCCTGTCGACGGAGGAAATGACGAAGGAGTAGACGCCGTCGGGCACGATGGTGCCTGCGTCGTTCTTGCCGTCCCAGGTGAAGTCGGTCGGAGCCGCCTCGGTGAACCGCGCGTGCCGGATAGTGGTGCCCGTCGCGTCGAGGATGCCGAGGCTCCAGAGATCCTCTTGGGAGCCGCTGAGGCCTATGGTGATCGTGTCCTTGTTGCCGTCGCCGTCGGGGCTGAATATCAGGGAATCGGGAGCCTTGATGGTCGCCGAGGGCGGCGTCGTGTCGACGACCACCTGCCAGGGGCCGGCGGTGGCGACATTACCGTTGCCGTCCGCCGCGGAAAGCCTCACGTCGTAGCTGCCGTCGGGAACCTTCTCGCCCGTGTCGCCGAAACCGTTCCACACGAGCTTGTCCGGAACCGGAATGCCGTTCTCCACGAAGGTTAGGCGCTGCCAGAGCGTGGCGAAGGAGAAGGATACGGGTCTCACTTCCTTGTTGGCGATGGTGCGAAGCGGGGTAGCGGAGCCGGTGGGGCTGATCGTCAGGTCGTAGGAGGCGACATAGCGATTGTCGACGATCTTGATCGGAATCTCGATATTGTCGAATTTCCCGTCCGCATTGGGAGAGATATAGGCGGGGCCCCATTTCGTCGTCGGAAACTGGGCGCTGATCGCGGGAGGGGTCCTGTCAACGACGCCGAGATCGATGGTGGCGCCGAGGCCGAGTTGCCAGATATTGCCATAGAGGGGCAGGGCCGAAAGCGCGGGCTTGATGTCGCTCTGGTCCCAACCTTTCTGGGAAATGAAGGAGGCGTCCTTTTTGAAACTCAGGGGGAAGTTGCCGATGAGGCCAAAAGAGGGGAGGATGCTCTTGCTCGATCCCGAGAGGACGGAAGGAAGGCCCCAACCGACTCGCAGGGTCAGCAGGTCCTTGTAGGCCGCGTTCGCGTGGAAGCCGAAACCGAAATCGCTGAAGGCCGGCGTCGTAAGGTCGACGCCGCCCCCAAGGGAAAAGTCGCCCGCCTTGAACAGCACGGCCCCGGCCCCGCCGGATAGGGTAAAGGCCGGGGGATAGCCCGTAGAGCCGGCGGGCAGGGGGGTCGAATAGGCCTTTCCGATGCCGGAGAGGCTCATGCCCCAACGGAAATCCGAAAGGGCTCCGAGGGAAGCGGCGCGCCCCATGACGCCGAGATCGAGGCCGAGGCCCCAGCCGAAGCCGCCATTGCTGCCGACCGTCGACGAAAGGTCGGCGCCGACGCTGAAGCCCGGGTAGAGTTCCTTCGAAATTCCACCGCGGAGGTTGGCGAAGGTCCCGAGGGGAAGATCGCTCATCGTTCCCGGCGTCGAGACAAAGCTGAGTCCACCTCCCCATACGCCGTAATTCTGGGGCAATGAGACGCCGAGATTTATCGCGCTGCCGATACCCTGGCTCGCGAAATCGCTGAGGAGGCCGTAGCCGAGGTCGATGACGGGCCTTTGCTGGGTCGCCGAGGCCGCCGGATTGAGTCGATCCGCCCAGGGGGCATCGGAGTAGCTGCTTGAGAGGCCGCCGGCCGAGGATGCGGGAGC
>DATKTD010000140.1:0-4417 GCA_035531315.1 Rectinemataceae bacterium | reverse complement strand
TTCTCGCAGGCCGCGCGGGCCAAGGGCCTCGCGATCGTCGCCCTCGGGGAGGCCGTTCCCGGAGCCCGGGCCGACGCCCTCAGACTCGGGGAAATACTGCAGAACCTGGTCTCGAACGCGGTGAAATACACCCCCGACGGGGGTTCGGTCGAGATCGCGGCGCGGCGCGAGGGCGCGGAGGGCGCCTTCGCGATCGAGGTCTCCGACTCGGGCCCGGGGATCCCGCAGGGTGAGGAGGAGAGGGTCTTCGAGCGCTTCTATCGTCTCGACCGTTCGCGCTCGCGCGAGGGGGGAGGCAGGGGTCTCGGCCTCGCCATATCCCTCGAGATTGCCCGCGCCCACGGGGGCACCATCGAGGTCGGGACCTCCAGCCTCGGCGGAGCCAGCTTCACCCTGAAGATTCCCGCCCGGCCGCCCGGGAGATAGACGGCGCCGCGCGCCTTCCGCGGCCTCCCGAAGCGGGCATCGCGGCCATCGGGGCGCGGCCGTAGGGGCGCGCGCTCCGTCGCCCCTCA
Source organism: Rectinemataceae bacterium (assembly GCA_035531315.1). GTDB lineage: Bacteria > Spirochaetota > Spirochaetia > Treponematales > Rectinemataceae > CAIJMU01. The sequence continues at coordinate 3,902 of DATKTD010000140.1, read as the reverse complement.
AAAACCTTCCTGAATGGTCCTCGCTATTATTTCCTCCTGGTGGTTGCGGTCCAGATCGACGAAGTAGTCGGAGTAGCCGGCTACGCGCACGAGGAGGTCGCGATAGTCCTCGGGCTTCCTCTGGGCCGCCCTCAGGGTCTCCGTGTCGACCACGTTGAACTGGACGTGGTGCCCGCCGAGGCGGAAGTAGGTACGTACCAATTGGGATAGATGCCCGACCCCCTCCTCGCCCTTCAAGGCGTCGGGGAGGAAGCGTTGGTTGAGGAGGGAGCCGCCCGTCTTCGAGATGTCGAGCTTGGAGAGGGACTTCATCACCGCCGTGGGACCCCTGCGGTCCGCGCCGTGGGCCGGGGAGGCGCCGTCGGAGATCGGGAGGTGGGCCCTGCGCCCGTCGGGGCTCGCGCCGGTCCGGAGCCCGAAGTACACGTGGCAGGTGGTGGAGAGTATGTCTATGTGCCATCGTCCGGCGCTTGTGACGCCGGACGTGCCAGCGGAGCTATCTGATGAGGAGAGGGATGCGCTTGTGGCGCCGGTCGCCGTATCGATGCCGCGGCCTCGCGGGGAGGGGCGGCCGTCGATCTCGCCGAGTACGGTCGCGAAGACGCGTTGCGCGATCGAATCGGCCTCGTCGTCGTCGTTGCCGTAGCGCGGGGTCTTGTTGGCCATGAGGAGGCGGAGAGCCTCGTAACCCTCCCAGTTCGAGGAAAGGGCGGCGAGCAGCTCTTGGCGGCCGGCCTTGTCGCCTTCGAAGACATGGGCCCGTATGGCCGAGAGGGAATCCGTCACGGTCCCGATGCCGCAGCACTGAATATAGTCGGTGTTGTAGCGCGCCCCCCCGTCGTAATAGTCCTTGCCGCGGGCGATGCAGTCGTCGATGAGGACGGAGAGGAAGGGGGCCGGCGCGTCGCGGGCGAAGAGGCGGTCGAGGTAATTCGACACGCGGACCTTGAGGTCCACCACGTAGGCGAGCTCCCTCTCGAAGGCGGCGTAGAGGCCTTCGAAATCGGCCATGGCGCCGAGGCCCCCGGTGGCGAGGCCGATCCTCTTGCCCGTGAGGGGGTCGACCCCGTCGTTGAGGGCGAGCTCGAGGACCTTGGGGAGGTTGAGGTAGCCGTGGAGGAGGTAGGCTTCGGTGCCGAAGGCCCCCGTCTCGATGCAGCCCGAGGTGCCGCCCTCCCGGGCGTCCTCGAGTTTCTTGCCCATCCCCGTCAGGGCCTTCACCACCTCGTCGGCGTTGAAGAGGGAGGGATAGCCCGAGCCGCGGCGGATGACGCGGGCGGCAGCCGCAAGGAGGGCATCGGGGCTGGTCTCGCTCAGCTGGACATTGGCCTGGGGCTGGAGGAGCTGGAGCTCGTCGAGGACCTCGAGGGCGATGAAGGAGACCTCGTTCGAGGCGTCCCTTCCCTCGGGGTCGAGACCGCCGAGGTTGATGTTGGTGAAATCGTTATAGGTACCGCTTTCGGCGGCGGTGACGCCGACCTTGGGCGGGGCCGGGGTGTTGTTCACCTTGATCCAGAAACAGGAGAGGAGCTCCTTGGCCCCCTCGCGGTCGAGGCTGCCGTCTGCGAGGCCCTTGGCGTAGAAGGGCCCGAGGTGGCGGTCGAGGTGGCCGGGACTCATGGCGTCCCAGCCGTTGAGCTCGGTGATGGTGCCGAGGTGGACGAACCAGTACATCTGGAGGGCCTCGTGGAAATCGCGGGGCGCCTCGGCGGGCACCCGGCGGCAGACCTCGGCGATCTTGGCGAGTTCGGCGCGGCGGACCGGCTCTGGCTCGGCGGCCATCATGGCCTCGGCCAGGGCGGCGTGGCGCTCGGCGAAGATGACGACGGCCTCGCAGGAGATGTCCATGGCCTTGAGTTCCTCGTCCCGGGCGAGAGCCTCGGGATCGGCGAGCCAGTCGAGGGCGGCCCTGGCCTTGGCGATGTCGGCGCGGAAGGCCCTCATGCCCTTGCGATAGATCTTGCCGTCGAGGGAGGTGTGGCCGGGAGCCCGCTGTTCCATGAACTCGGTGAAGACGCCGGCCTCGTAAAGATCCTTCCACTCCCGGGGAATGTCGGCGAAGGCCCGCTCGCGCATGCTCCGGCCCTGCCAGTAGGGGATGACCGTCTCGCGGTAGGCGAGTATGTCCTCCTCGGAGACCTTGTAGCTCGTCATGGGCCTCGAATCGAGGATGCGGAGATCCTCCTCGGAGTGACAGGTGAGCTCGGGGAAGGAGGAGACGGCCTTGGGCCGGGGCCCTCTTTCACCGACGATGAGCTCGCCGGGGCCGATCCAGATGCTCTTCTTCTCGCAGAGCCTGCGAAAATTCATGGCGCGGAGGACGGGTGTCGAGACCCGGCCCGACCACTCCCGGTAGAACTCCGTGGTCAACACGGCCCGCTCGGCCGAGAATGAGGGCCTCGTCTCGAAGCTCTCGGTCCGCAATTTCCGGATTCTCTCGTTCATGTCAGCCTCCTACTCGGGCGCTTATGCCCTGCGCCTCGAAGACGCGGATCGCGGCCTCGACCGAGGCCTCGTCGGGCGCCAGGGTCGAGGAAAGTGGATAGTCGAGACCCCATAATCTGTATTTTCCTTTGGCGGAATCGTGGTAGGGGAGGAGGTCGAGCGAGATCGAGCGCCCGGGGATCCTCGCGCCGTTTGCGAGGCGGGCGAGCAGGCGCGCGGCCGCCTCGAGGTCGGCTGACGAGTCGTTCTGCCCCGGCACGAGGGGCATGCGCACGATCAGCGCGGCCGAGGAGGGGTCGCGGAGGGAGGCACGGGCAGCCGCCTCGAGGTTGTCGAGACAGAGGCGATAGTCGATGCCCAGGAGCTCCCTGCCCCGCGCCGCGTCGGCGAGCTTGAGGTCGAAGAGGAGGAGGTCGGTCCGCCTCGCGATGTCCAGGACGACAGAGGCCTTCGCATAACCCGAAGTCTCGATCGCGGTGTGGATGCCCTCGGCGCGGCAGGCGTCGAGGAGCTCGCCGAGGAAGGCCGCCTGGGTCAGGGGCTCGCCCCCCGTGAAGGTGACGCCGCCTCCCGATTCCTCGTAGAAGGGCCGGTCCTTCCTTATCTCCTCCATCAGGGCCTCGAGGCCCGTGGCCGAGCCGACGAGCTGGAGGGCCTCCGCCGGGCAGGCTCGGGCGCAGAGGCCGAAATCGGGGCAGGCGGCGCAGGCTTCGCCAGGCTTGCCAGCGGCGGCGGCGGCGGCGGCAGCGGTGGTGGTGGCAGCGGCGCCGCGAGCGGCGGCGGCGAGGCCGGACGCCGATGAAGCGGCCTTGCCGGCGGCCTTCCCGGCGGCCTCTCGGCGGGGATCGAGGCCCAGGGGGCAGGCGGCGGAGCAGGAGCCGCAGTCGACGCAGCGATCGGGGCGAAAAAGGATGGCCGGTCTCGGGTCTCGGCCCTCGGGATTGTGGCACCAGGGACAGTCGAGGGGGCAGCCCTTGAGGAAGACTGCCGTCCTGATGCCCGGTCCGTCGTGGATCGAGAATTTGCGGATGTCGAAGATGCAGCCCGAGCTCATCGCCGCGCCCCCTCGGCGTAATAGGCGCGGACGAAGCGCTCCTGCACGGTGTAGCTCCAGTGGACCTCGCGGATCCAGGAGGCGGCCCCGGCGAAGTCCCCGCGCTCGAGGCGTCCGGCGAGTTCCCGGTGTTCGTCCATCGAGGCGAGTTCCCATTCCTTCACGAAGGCCGAGCGCCGCGGGAAGTCATAGAGCCTTTCCTTGAGGATGCGCACCTGTCGCCGCAGCTCCGCGTTGGGAGAGGTCGAGATGTAGACGCCGTGGAAGGCCAGATTGGCCGCGTAGTAGGCGTCGAAGTCGTCGCGGTCGAGGCTCCTGTCCATGTGCTCGATGAGCTCGGCCATCCTCGCCGCGTGGGCGGGCCCGAAGAGGCCCGCGGCATGCTCGGCGGCCGCCGCCTCGA
>DATKTD010000139.1:0-4022 GCA_035531315.1 Rectinemataceae bacterium | reverse complement strand
ATGCGGTAGTCGATCCAGTTGAAGTTGAGGGGGACGCCCGTCGCCTCGTCGTAGACGATCTCCTCGGAGAGGGTCTCGCCGAGGCCGATCACCTGGCCGCCGATCTGCTGGGCCTCGGCGCCCGAGGCGTACATCACCGTGCCGCAGTCGTTGATGACGACGAGCTTCCGCACTTCGACCTTGCCCGTGTCCTCGTCGACCTCGACCTCCGCGAAGTTGGCGATGTAGGGGACGCCGGTCTTCGTGCCCAGGGGTGTGCGACTCTTCACGACGGTGATCGGCGCGAGGTCGCCTTGAAGGAGGACCTCCCTGACCGCCAAACGCTTGCCGGGCATCGTTTTCGCGAAGACCTCTCCCGCGACGATGTCGACCTCGCTTTCGGCCGCACCGAGGACGGGGGCGGCGATCTCGATCAAGCGCTGCTTGAGTTCGAGGGCCGCGACGGCCATGACCTCGGATTGGAGGTAGGAAACGGCGCTGTCGGTCTGCACGCAGTCCTTGAGCCCTATGGCCGTGTCGACGGTCGAGCCCCAGCGGATGTCTTCGAGGGCGACGCCGAGGAAGCCGAGGGCCTCGGCGCAACCGAGGACGTTGCAGGTGTTGGAGCCGTTGCCCGTCTCGACGCTCGGCGCGTTGAGAAGGACGGTGCAGTCCGGGTTGAGGGTCATGGAGACCTGGACCTTGCCCCGCCTCGTCTCCTGCCATTCGGCGTGCCAGGCGGGGTGGCAGGAGAAGCCGACGCCCCGGCGCCTCGAGCCCTCGATGAGGGGTCCCTTGCCCGGCGCGTGACGCTTTTCCTTCCAGCCGATCCGCTCGGCCCCGGCTTCGAGGACGCGCGAGAGGCTGATGTCGGGAAGGCTTTCCCACTCGTGGCCGAAGTTCCGTATGGCCAGCTCGACGGGGTCCATGCCGAGCTTTTCCGCGAGGGCGTCGACGACGTGGCCGAAGATGATGTTGAACTGCGAGTTGCCGACCCCGCGCATCATGCAGGCGGGGATCTTATTCGTGTAGACCCCCCTCGTCTCGAAACGCACGTTGGCTATATGCGCGAGGGTGACCTCGGTGATCTCCTTCGGCGCGTACTTGAGGGCGAACATCGTGTGGTCGGCATAGGCTCCCGCGTTGCCCACCGACTTGAAATGCATCGAGGTGATCGTGCCGTCGCGCTTGGCCCCGACCCATGCCGTGTAGACGGCGGGCTGACGGGAATCGTGGAAGCTCTCGCGCCTCGTGTGCTTGAACTTGACCGGCCTGCCTGTGCGTCTGGAAAGAAGGGCGGTAAAGAGGAAGAAGGGCTGATCTCCCGTGTCGCCGCGGCCGAACTGGCCCCCGACGTAGGGGCTGACCGCCCGGACCCGATGGAGGGGGAGGCCGAGCATCTGGCTGACGTGCATCCGCGTCTGGTCGACCGCATAGGAGTTGGACCAGACGGTGAGCTCCTCTTCCTTCCAGTCGACGACGCAGCACCAGTTGTCCAGGGAACCCTGGGTCGCGTTGTGGTAGACCGATCGGCATTCGACCCTCACCTCCGCCGCCTCGAGGCCCGCCTCGACATCGCCTTTGTCGACGAAGATCTCGTCGCCGCCGAAGGGGTCGGGCGGGAAGACGTTGTCCTTCGTGATCTCGGGATGGAGGAGGGGGGCGCCGGGTTTCATGGCCGCGTAGGGATCGAGGACGAAGGAGAAGACCTCCCACTCGATCTTGATGAGCCTGAGGGCCTCCTCGGCGGCGAGCTCGGTCTCGGCGACGACGGCGGCGCCGACCTCGTCGCCGACCCAATGGGCCGTGTCGCCGAGGACGAAGCGGTCGCGGAAGGCGCCCCACATCATCTTGCGGTAGGACACGGTATCGACGCCGTCGGTCCAGCCGGCGTTGGTCTTCTTGAGCGAAGCTACGTCGGGATCGGCGTAGGTCATGATGTCGACGACGCCGGGAAGGGCCCGGGCATCGGCAAGGTCGAGGCTCTTGATGCGGGCGTGGGGGTAGGGGCTTCGCAGGACCTTGGCGTACAGAAGACCGGGGAATTTGCTCTTGAGCGAGAGGTCGTCGGCATAGATAGCCTTGCCGCTGGCCTTTTCCCGGCCGTCGATCTTGGGCCGGTACTTGCCGATGAACTTACGCTCGACGCGGGGCGTGAAGGGGATCGTCATGACTGCAGCCTCCCCTTCCTTATCTTCTCGGCGGCATGGAGGACGGCCTGGGCTATGGCCTGGTAGCTCCCGCAGCGGCAGATATTGCCGGAAAGGGCTTCCTTGATTTCGGCGAGGCTCGGGTCGGGCTTTTCGTTGAGGAGGGCCCGGGCAGTCATGACGAAGCCGGGGGTGCAGTAGCCGCACTGGAGGGCCGTCCCGTGGCCGGGCTCGCTCTGCTCGGCGAAGGCTTCGACGACAGGATCGTCCGGGGCGAGGCCCTCGATGGTCTGGATGTCATGGCCATCGGCCTCGACCGCCAAGGTCATGCAAGAGAGGACTGCCTTGCCGTCCCTCAACACCGTGCAGGCGCCGCAGGCCCCCTCGTCGCAGGAGACCTTGAGACCGGTGAGGCCGAACTTCTCGCGGAGGACGTAGGCCAGGGTCATGGACGGGGTGATGCCCGATTCGGGCCCGAGTTCGACCTCGGCCCCGTTCACGCGGAAGCGCAGCCTTCCGACCCTGGGCTCGCCGGCTTCTTCGACGACCGCGACGCGCGAGGTCGCATCCTGAGGACGCTCTGTCATGCTTTCCCCCTGGTCGGTCCGCATGCCGGCTGTCGCCAAACGACCTACCGCGGCTCCGAGGACCGATAGACGGAGAAGTATGCGCTCTCAAATGCCCGCGGGCAATTGCAAAAAAGCCTTTTCACCGATCCGGAAGAAGGGGGCCTGTCAAGGTGGGCTGGTCGTTGACGTGGCGCTTCCTGTCGTGGCGCTTTCCGCAGTGCTTGGGCCCGGGATCGTCGTCGGGGGAGCCGTCGTGGCCTCGGTGCCCGGAGCCGGGGTGGTGGAAGCGTCGCCCGTCGCCGTCGCATCGCTCGCGGTCCCCGCCGTCGCAGAGTCCTTCTTTCCCTTTTTGAACAGCCCCGCGTACCAGGTCGAAATGTCCGCGGGGTCGAGCGTCCAGACCAGGCCGAGGGAACTCGAGAAGAGGACGTCGCTTGTCGCCGGGCTCCGTCCCGCGAGGTTGTCCATGCCGAAGGTGAAAACGGCATCCGTGAATTCGCCGTAGAGCTTGAGGTTTTCGCTCGCCTCCACGGTGATTTTGAGACCGATCACCGCGCTTCCGAGGCTGTCCGTGAGGGCGCTCGATTCCCAGTACTTCGAGCGCAGCTCGTAGCCGAGGGTGGTCGTGAGCTGATAGGGAATGTTCTTTTTATAGATGTCCACGACGAGGGCGTAGCGGGTGTAGTCGTCGTCGATGAGTTTTCCCGCCGAATCGGTCTGCGAAAAACGCTTGCCGCTCAAGACGGCCGATACGATGGCGTTCGGCGTGTAGAAACCCGCGGAGAGCTCGGCCCGGGTCTGGGGCACCGAGGCGAGGCCCGCCACGAGACCGAGGGCGAGACCGCCGTCGGAACGGGCGGAGAGATAGGCGATACCGGGCCATTGCACCTGCAGGGCCGTCGAGAGGCCGAAGCTCGCGAGTCGGCCGTCCGAGTTGAGGAAGCCCACGAAGGGGCCGACGCCGACGCTCGCTATGCCGCGATCGAAGCGGAAGAGGCTCGAGACAACGTTGCGGATGACGGGGTCGGTCTCGTAGCCGACGTGGATGAGGAAGTCCTCGCCCATGGGCATGTCGACCCAGGCGGCCCCGCCCTCGAACCAGCGGGAGATGTCGGAGGCCCAGGGGCTCGTTCCCGTCGTTTCGCTCGTCTGGCTCCAGGGGAACTGGAGGCTGGCGGCCCGGGCTTCGAAGCCGATGTCGATGGCGGCGAGCTTCGGGGAGGCCAATATCGCGAGGGCGAGGATCCAGGTCGGGCTTCGCATCGAGTGCCGCCTTTTAGAAGGAAGTCTTTACGCCGACGAAGGGCTGGAAGATCGCCAGCCA
>DATKTD010000138.1:0-4141 GCA_035531315.1 Rectinemataceae bacterium | reverse complement strand
GCGGCCTGCGAGAAGAGGCTCGCCGTCTTCCTCGCCAGCTCGAGCGGGTCGAGGGGGCCGAGCTCGAGATCGAGCTCGCCCGAATCGATGGCCTCGAGCTCGCGAAGCATGTCTATGAGGCGCGAGAGTCTGAGGGTCTCCTCGTGGAGGGACTCGAGGTTTTGGCGATCCGCCGGGAAAATGCCGTCGATCATCGCCTCGACCGCCCCGCGTATGAGGGTGACGGGGGTCCTGAGCTCATGGGCCGAATCGGCGATGATGCGTCTCCGGGCCTCTCCGAGCCTGGCCAGCTCCCCTGTCATGTGGTTGAAGGTCGCCGCGAGTTCGCCGAGTTCGTCGTTCCCGCCGATGGTGAGCCTGGCCACCTTAGCCCCCGTGGCCACGCCGCGCGCGGCCTCGGCGAGGTCGGCCAGACGCTTGGTCATCCTGCGCGTGAGGGCGATGCCGAGGATCAGGGCGAGGCCGCCCGAGATCATCGTGGCGACGAGGAGGGACCTTCCGATGGAATCGACGAAGACGACATTGCCGCCCGTGAAGGTCGAATCGATCATCGAGCCGACGAGGACGGTACCCACCCGCTTGAATTCCGACATCACCGCTATGCCCCTCGCCAGGTGGTCGGCGGGGTGGATGCTGCCGAGGAGGCTGCCCGCCGTGTCGGCGACGATGCGTCCGTGAGTGTCGGCGAGGGCCACCCGATCGGAGAGGAGCTTCGCGAAGGTGTCGGGCGAGAAGTTGGCGACGAGGCCCTTGGAAGCGTGGGAGTAGAGCTCGTTCGCGAGGCTTTCGTAGAGGGTCCGCGGTAGGCCCCTGAGGTAGTCCTGGACCCCGGCCCAGGACTCGCGGCCCCGGTACCAGCCGCCGAGGATGCCCGCGTAGGCCCGGGCCTTCTGGGCGTCGCCCTCGAAGACCCAGCTGCGAAAGAGACTCTCCGTCGTCGAACGGACGAGGAGGAAGGTCGAGACGGTGGAGAGGCCGATCACCGCGAGGAAGGCGAGGGAGAGACGATTCGCGATCTTCACGGCGTCGTTTCGAGGAAGCGGTAGCCGACGCCCCTCACCGTGGCGATGAAGCGCGGTTCGCCGGAATCGTCGCCGAGGGCCTTGCGTATGTTCTTTATATGGGCGTCGATGCTGCGTTCGTAGCCCTCGTAGGCGCTGCCCGCCGTCCCTTCGAGGATGGCCGCCCGCGAAAAGACGCGGCCGGCTTCGCCCGCGAGGAGGGCCAGGATTTCGAACTGGACCGCGGTGAGCGAGACCGGCTCGCCGTCGACCTTGACCTCGCGGCGGCGGAAGTCGAGGCTGAGATTCCCCCTCTTGAGGAAGTCGAGGGCGGCTCCCCCTTCGGTGGCGGGCGCCACCCGTCTCAGAATGGCCCTGACGCGCGAGACGAGTTCGCGGGGGCTGAAGGGCTTGGTGACGTAGTCGTCGGCGCCGAGCTCGAGGCCGACGATCCTGTCGCCCTCCTCGGCCAGGGCGGAGAGGAAGATGATGGGCACCCGCGAGCTCTGTCTGATGCGTCGAGCCACCTCGAGACCGTCAAGACCGGGCATGCTGATGTCGAGGATGACGCAGTCGGGTCTCCCCTCGGCGAAGAGGGCGAGGGCTTCCTCGCCATCCTTCGCGATCATCGTCGCGAAGCCCGCGTTGCCGAGATAACTCGAGATGATGAGGGTCATCTTTTCCTCGTCGTCGGCGACGAGTATCCGTGCGGCCATCCCAGACCTCCCCGTCCATTCTAGCCGGCTCATCCGATTCATGCATCGTGCCGAGACTGCCTGTTGCGGAAATCCTGCGAGCCCGCGGCCAAGCGGGAAATCGTGCAAAAGCCCTCGAAATTGGCTGAGGTTTCATAGTAATTTTGCGATATAGACCCGAGATCCCTCGAGGAGGCAGACATGAATGAAGCTCTTGTGCGCCATATCGTCGAAAGGATGCGACCCTCCTTTCAGGCCGACGGCCACGATATAGAGATAATCGGCTTCACCCCGGACAAGGTGCTTCGCGTCTCCGTCTGCGGCCATTGCGAGGGCGGCTGCATTGGATCCAAGGTTCTGATGGGCCTCGAGATCGAGCGCGCGGTACAGAAGAAGGTGCCCGACCTCAAGAAGGTCGAGGTCGTGCCTCGCGAAACCTGCATCCCGGAGGTTTTAGCCGGATATCTTTAGGCGAGGCTATCCGCCGAAGCCCATCATTGGAGTCTCGTGCTCCTGCAGAAGACTTTCCTTTTCCAAGGCTATTCCGTAACTTAGGTTACAGAATAGCTGCCAATGCGCAGGCAGGGATGGCGACATCCCTTTGGATTTCCGGACATGCCCGGGAAAAGGAGTTCTTCATGGCCTTTAGCGTCCCCGATCTTACCTACGATTATGCCGCCCTCGAGCCCTTCATCGATGTCGAGACGATGAAGATCCACCACGACAAGCACCATGGCGCCTATGTCGCCAACCTCAACAAGGCGATAGAGGGCAGCGAATACGCGAGCTGGCCCATCGAGACCATCATCAAGGATCTCGCGAAGCTGCCCGAATCGATGCGCAACGCGGTCAGGAACAATGGCGGCGGTCACTACAACCACAGCCTCTTCTGGACCATGATGGGCCCCGGCGCGGGCGGAAAACCCTCGGGCTCCCTCGCGACCGCCATCGACCGCGAACTCGGCGGCTTCGACGCCTTTTCGGCGGAGTTCACCAAGACGGCCTTGGGCCGCTTCGGCTCGGGTTGGGCTTGGCTCGTCGTGGGAGAGGACAAAAAACTCGCCGTATTGTCCACGCCAAACCAGGACAATCCGCTGACCGAGGGCAAGAAAGCCGTGTTTGGAGTCGACGTTTGGGAGCACGCTTACTATCTTAGGTACCAGAACCGCCGCGCCGACTACCTCGAGTCCTTTTTCAAGGTCGTTGACTGGAAGGCCGCCGGGCGACGCTTCGACGCGGCGATGGCTTGAACTCTCGGCCTCGGGTCGCGACGTCCTCCGCGGCCTTGGGGCTCTTCCGCAGGCCGGCGGTCCGGGCCGGCAATTCCTGGCCCAGGGCCATTGGCCCAAGGAGGATCGATGTCATACAACAATTCGCGGAGGCTGAGCCTGTCATGGGATGAAGCCCTCGCCGCGGTCAAGGCCGGACTCAAGGCCCAGGGCTTCGGCGTGCTGACCGAAATCGACATGCAGACGACGCTTCGCGAAAAGATCGGCGCCAAAATCGGACGCTACCTCATCCTCGGAGCCTGCAATCCCGGCTTCGCCAACAAGGCGATAGCAGCCGAGGGCAGGATCGGCGTCCTCCTTCCCTGCAACGTCCTGGTCCGCGAGCTCGAAGACGCGTCTGTCGAGGTCGTGGCCATCAATCCCGCCGAAACGATGAAGGCCGTGGACAATCCCGCCCTGGCGGGTCTCGCCGGAGACGTCGCCGATCATCTCGAAAAGATGTTGGCCGGATTGAGCTGAGCGTTCTCACCCCGAGGCGGCGGCCTTCCCCGCCGCCCCTCGGGCTCCTTCCCCTTCATCCCGTTCTAGTGCGGCCCGATAGGCCATATTTCCAGTTCCGCGAGCAGGAGGCGCGCGTCTTCGGTATCGAGACGCCCGGCCGTCTCCTTCGGCCTCGCCGCGAGGTCGGCGGCTATGGTCCCGATATCGGCGATGTTGGAATCCACGCGATGCACGACAAGGCCGCGGACCAGGGGGAAGAAGGTCCAGACAAAGAAACCAACCAGGCGGTTTTCCATGCGTATGGAGAGCCCCACCCGGAAGACCGTGCCGTTTCCGTCGGGAGCGTAGCTCAGATCGAGGACGGCCGTTCCCCTGAAAGGTGGCGCGAGCCGGTGGTTGATGGCGCCCTTGGCGAGGTAGCGTCGCTCCACGCCCGTACCGCCCGCCGGAAAGACCTCTCCCTCTATGCCGGTAGGATCGACGATGTGGATGATCCCGCCCTCGAGGGCCTTCGCCTCGTAGCGGGGCGAGAAGCCATAGAGTTCCCAGAGCCGGAGGAAGAGGATGGGCCTCCTGATCAGCGCCGAGAGGACCTCCGGGCTGGTCGGAAGCGAATAGGCCAGGCTTAGGCTGACATCGGGCGCCTTCTTCACCCGGGCCGCCTCGGCATCGACACCTTGCGCGGCCGTCGGCCGGGGCATCGCCGCCAGAGGCA
>DATKTD010000137.1:0-5196 GCA_035531315.1 Rectinemataceae bacterium | reverse complement strand
CGGCCCGCGCGCGGGAGAATTTGCCGACGAGCTCCTCGGCGCGCTTGGGCGTCATGGTGGGAAGCCTGGCATCGAGGGCCAGTTTTTGGATCTTGTCGGCGCTCCAGTCCGCGCCGGAGGGCGAGGGCGTGAAATCGAGTCGCGCCTCGAGGGCGCGGTCGTCGACGGTGAGGCTCGCGTTTCCCTTCGCGATTGCCTGGGCCATTTCCGCCTACCCCGCGAATCCCTGACCTATCGCCCGCGCCAGCTTGAATTTGAGGAACTGATTTTCCCGTCGAAGCTTGTCGATCTCGAACTGCTGGCTCTTCACCGTCTCGACGAGGTCCCCCGTCGTGAGGGCCCCCGAATTGAGCAGATCCTCGACATAGCTCAGCTTGGCCCCGAAATCGCTCTCCGCCTCGAGCTCCGCCGTCTGGAAGCTGCCTTCGAGCTCGGCGAGGGACAGGGGTGCGTCGGGCTCGTCCTCGGTGGAAATCAGTTTGTCGGCCGTGCGGTAGATGGCCTGCGAGAGAATCGATTGGGGCTTGTAGCGGATGATCGGAATGCGGCTGCCCAGGGCGACGTCCTGAAGGTCGTCGCGATACAGGACGCCGAGGTGCTCGAGCTTGAGGGTGAGGTACTCCTGGCAGGAGCGCCTGATCTTCTGCGCCTTCTCCGCGTCCTTGGGCTCCTCGAGCATGTTGAGGAGGAGCCGCGGCCTGAATCTCGCCAGGCGTTCGACGGCGATGCGGTGACGCTCCGGATCGATGGCGGCGACCCGCTCGAGGATGGCGGGGACGTAGGCTTTCTGCAGCGAGGCCCCGTCGCGCCGGAGGGATTCGAGGTATTCGTAGGCCTTCGACTTGACGCCGAAGGCCCCGTAGAGGAGGCGGAAGACGGCGTTCTTGAGGAAGAGGTAGGCGTTGAGCGTGGCGGTGAGGGCAGGCGTCGTGACGACGAGGCCCTGCGAGCTCATCAGGAAAAAATCGAGGATGCTCGAGCCCGTACCGGCCCCGAGATCGAGGACGAGATAGTCGGCGTCGATGGAAAGGAGGCGCTTCACGAGGAGGTTCTTCTGGGAACTCCTGATGTTCGCGAGACCGGGTAGCTCCGCGTCGCCGGGAACGAAGCGGAGGTTCTGATAGTCCGTGTCGACGATGACCGACTCGAAGGCACCCGACGAACCGGGGCCGGGAATCCCGGCCAGGAAGGTGCCGATTCCCGTCTTCGGCGGGGGAAGGCCGAGGATGACATGGAGGTTCGAGGCGCCGAGATCGAGATCGGCGAGGACGACGCGCTTCCCCGCCTGCCCGAGCGCGATCGAGAGATTGGCCGCGACGAGGGACTTGCCGACGCCGCCCTTGCCGCTCGCGATCGGGACTATGCGCATGTCAGGGAAGGCTCTCCACCCGCTCGATATCCTCGGGACTGCTCTGCGCCAAGCGAGGGTGCTCCGGATCGGGCAAGGCCGAGGACCGGCGATAAAGGGCGAGGACCAGGAGGCCGAAAAGCTCGGCCAGGGGCAGGAAGATGGCGGCCACAACCGCTCTGCGCCCCGCCGGGATGAAGCCCTCGCCCCCCAACATGCCCGCGAAGGAGGCGATTAGGGGGATGAGGGCGATCAGGGATACGACCTTGCCCGCCAGAGCGAGTGGTCGGTAGACGGCGTATCTCCCCTCGTCCAGCCACAAAAAGAGAAAGATGGCGAAGAAAAGGAGCTGTCCCACGGCCAAATAGCGCAAATAGGAAGGTATCAGGGGACGCTGTGCGAGAAGCCCGAGGGCCGCCGCGAGAGTCATGAGGACAAAAAACCGCAGGACCTCTACGAGGGCCGCGGCCAGGAAGAGGGGCCCGCGTTTCATGTACTCGGAGTGTAGTAAGGGCGTCCGAAGGGCGTCAATGGGAAAGGCCAAGCAATATCGCCGCTTCGGCGTTTAGCGGCAGCCTCTTCGCGGCTTCGGCACTTGACCTCGGCCTTGCCTCGTATCGATAGTAGGCGGATGATACAGCACGAAGACAAGCGCTCGAAGGGAAGGTTCGCCTGGAGCGCGGTGACCGCGGTGATGGTGCTCATCATCGCCGCATCCGTCGCGGTTCCGCGCGCCGCGGCCCAGACCGCCACCGACCAGCCCCAAAACAGCTATCAGTATTTCCAGACCCTCGAAGGGGTCTGGCAGTTCATCCAGCGCAACTACGTCGACAAGGTCGATCCCAAGGTCCTCTACCAGGGAGCCATGAAGGGCATGTTCGACTCCCTCGGCGATCCCTATTCGGTCTTCCTCGACGACAAGCTGATGGGAGGCCTCAACGACACCCTCGAGGGCTCCTTCGGGGGCGTCGGCCTTTATATCTCGAAACAGGCCCCCGACCCGAGGCTTCCCGCGGATTCGCCGCGCTACATCGAGATAGTCTCGCCCATCGAGGACAGCCCCGGCTGGAAGGCCGGCTTCAAACCCGGCGACCTGATAATGAAGATCGACGGCGAGAGCACCGTACCCATGAGCGCCGACGACGCGATGGCCAAGATCAGGGGAAAGCCCGGCACCAAGGTCCTCCTCCACATCCTCCGCGGCAAATCGGCGGAATTGGACATCTCGGTGAGCCGCGCGATCATCGAGGTCCCCTCCGTCCGCAAGGGAATCATCCCCACGGCCAAGGGCGACATCGGCTATGTCAGGATCATCGACTTCACGCCCCAGGCGGTGACGAGGGTCCAGGACGCGATTACGGCCTTCGACAAGACCGGTTACCGCGCCCTCATCATCGATGTCAGGTCGAACCCGGGCGGCCTTCTCCAGTCGGCGGTGCAGATCGCCGATTTCTTCCTCTCCCACGGCACCATCGTCTCGACCATCGGCCGGATTCCCCAGGAGAATTCCGTGGAGACGGCCACCCCGCCCCTCCTGGTGTCGGCGGACAAGCCCATCGTCGTCCTTATCGACCACGGTTCGGCCTCGGCTTCCGAGATCCTTTCCGGCGCCATCAAGGACCAGAAGCGTGCCCTCGTGATAGGCCAGCGTTCCTACGGCAAGGGAGTGGTTCAGCGCGTCTATCCCATCGACGACACGACCGGCTTCAAGCTGACGGTCTCGCGCTACTACACGCCGAGCGGCGGCAGCATCGACAAGACGGGCATCACGCCGGACATCGTCGCGATGGATCCCGAACTCAGCGACGCCGAAACCACCGAGGCGCAGGCCCTCATCAATTCGGGGAAGATCGCGAACTTCGTCGACGCCAATCCCCAGGCCACGGTGGAGCAGCGGAACGCCTTCGCCCAGTCGCTGATAAGGGGGGGGATCAAGCTGCCCCTCCGGATGGTCGAGCTTCTGATTAAGGAAGAATTGTCGCGCAACGACGTATCCACACCCTTCGATCTCGAGTTCGACACCGCCCTCCAGGTCGCCATCGCAACCATCGACCGACCCGACTACGCGAGCCTCCTCGCGAAGGCCCAGACCGTTAAGGAAGAAAATCTGGCCGAAGAGGCTGCCAAGGCGACGGCGAAGGCGACGGATCAGGGGAACACGGGTGCCCCGGCCCCGAACGGCACCGCGCTTCCTTCCGCCGGCCCGGCGAATTAGCGACGCCTAGGCATGAGGCAATTCGTCCTCCCCGCCTACTGGAGAGGGGCGGGGGAAGTCCGGATCGGGGAACGCGAGACGCGGCACCTGGTCCGGGTCCTTCGCCTCGGCCCCGGTGACCGCTTCCCCGCGATCGACGCGGAAGGCTTGCGCCATGAGTGCGAGCTCCTCTCGATCGAGGGGGGGGCGGCCATCCTCTCCGTCGGCGTGGGGCAGGCGGTCTCCGATTCCTTTCCCCTTGCCGATCTCCGAGGGAGTGACAGGGGATATTCCTCCCGCCACGAAGCCCACGACACACTTAGCCAAGGGCAGGAATCCCCCCTGGAAGGCGCCGGCCGCCAGGTCGCGGCCAAGCTCCGCGACGCGACCCACAGCCACGACGCGACCCACAGCCAGGTCGCGACCGGCCTTCCCCGGATAGTCCTCGCGGCCGCCATGCTCAAGGGCGAGAAATTCGACCATGTCATCCGCCAGGCAACGGAGGCCGGAGTGGCGCGCATCATCCCCCTCGCCACGGCCAGGAGCCTCGGCCGGGCGGCCGGCGCGGCCCGGGTCGAGCGGCAGGCCCGGATCGTCCGGGAAGCCCTTCAGCAATCGGGCTCCACCGTGCCGACGATCTGCGAAGAGGCGATCGGTCTGCGCGAATTGCCCGAAAGCCTCGGCAACCCCGCCGCTTCCCGCCTTTCCCTCCTCTTCCATGAGATGCCCCTTGCGAAGGCTTCGCTGCACGAGTATCTTGGCCCGCGGCCCGACGAGGTTGTCATCTGCATCGGCCCAGAGGGCGGATTCGCCGCCGATGAAGTCGCCTTCCTCCTTGGTGGGGCTTTCGTCCCCTTCCGTCTGCCCGGAGCCGTATTAAGGGCCGAAACGGCGGCAATCTTCGCGATCGCCGCCGTCCAAATCGTCGTTTCGGAGCATGACTCATGGAGCCCCGCGCAGGCCTGAGACGCATTAGCATCCTCGGAGTGCCCGTCGATATCCTTCCGGAAGGAAGTCTCGAGGAAGTCCTCGACTCCTTCGAAGACGGAACGAACCACCAGATAGTCCTCCTTTCCGTCTGGGACCTGATGCGGGCGCGGAGCCGTGTCGAATTCCGCACAATGGTCGCGGGAGCGAGTCTCGTCATCCCCATCTCGCCCTCCATCGTGTCGGCCGCGAAGTTCCTCAAACGCGCCGAGCCGCCCCGCTACCAGCCCTTCGAGTTCGCCATCCGACTCCTCGGTATCCTGGAGCGGCGGGGAAAGTCGGCCTACCTCCTCGGCGGCACCCCCCGGATCGTCCTCAAGGCCGAAGGGAATTTGCGTTCGACCTTTCCCGGGCTCCGTCTCGTCGGCCGACATGCCGGAGGCTATCCCAAGCAGCGCGAATCGGCCATCGTCGAAGCGGTGCGAAAGGCCTCCCCGACCCTCCTCCTCATCGGCAAGGGAGTGGCCGGAGGGGAGCGCTGGATTCCGCGCAACCTTCCCGCCTTCACTTCGGGTATCTACCTCTGGTGCTCGGACCTTTTTTGGGTCTTCGCCCACGTCCGATCGAAGCCCTCGCCCGCCTTCGTCGCCCATGGAATGGAATGGATACCCCACTTCCTGAGAAGGCCCTGGACCCTATGGCGCATCGGCGTCTTTGCGGTCTTCAA
>DATKTD010000136.1:0-10485 GCA_035531315.1 Rectinemataceae bacterium | reverse complement strand
CCCGAGGCTCGGCTTCGTGGAAGCTCCCTCGGCATGGGCTGGATTTCGCGTTCGGCCCTCCGGCGAAACGCAGGGCTGGCCCTCGCCTCAGCGCGGCGCGTCGCCAGGCTGGCCTCGGCGCGCGCGGTCGCGGAGGCCGGGAAAACCGGCCTTGGGAGCATTTCGGATCGGACCAGGGCCATTTGACTCGAATTGGCCAGCCGCTTAGAATGAGTCCGGAGGCATACGAATGGAGACTTCGAACGCCAACCAGTTTCTTACCTTCACCCTCGACAATGAACAGTATGCCATAGGAGTCGGTAAGGTCAGGGAAGTTCTCGAGTATACGAAGATAACGAAGCTGCCCCGAACGGCCCTCTTCATGAAGGGGATAATAAACCTTCGCGGGGCGGGGGTTCCCGTCATCGATCTTAGGCTGAAATTCGGCCTTCCCGAAACCGACATCACCAAGGATACCAGCATCATCGTGATGGAGGTCGATTCGGGCGAGGGCAAGGTCGTCGTCGGGGCCCTTGCCGATGCCGTTCACGAGGTGGTGGAGATCGAGGAGAAGGCCATAGAACCGGCTCCCCGCTTCGGTACCCGCCTCGCGGCCGAATTCATCAAGGGAGTCGGGAAGCGTGACGAGGGTTTCGTCATCCTCCTCGACATCGACCGGATCTTCAACGCCGAGGAAGTCTCGCTTCTCTCCCAGTCGGCTCCAATGGAAGAGTCGGTAGGGGCGGCGATCTGAAGCACTCAAGCACTTCGCCCTCGCGTGACTGAAACGGTTCCCTTATGATCGATCTCAAAGCCCTCGTCAACAAGACGGTCGACTTCCGATTCCGCGGCGTCGATTTGCGTCTCGACCTGTCCCACGCCCTTTTTTCCTCCTTCGACATCGATGTCGGGACGAGACTTCTTTTCAAGGCCATCGGTCGCGACGAGGTGCTCGCTTCGTCCCGGCGTATCCTCGACGCCGGTTCTGGAGTCGGCGTCATCGGACTGGGGATTGCCGCCGCCTTTCCGGACAGCCAGGTGACCCTGCGCGATCGAGACCTCCTCGCCGTCGCCTTTTCCGAGCGCAACCGCCTCCGCAATAAGATAGCCAACGCAAGGGTCGAAGCGGGTCTGATCGGATCAGGAAGCTTGGGAGGCCCCTGGGACTACGTGCTCTCGAACGTCCCGGCCAAGGCGGGAGGGCCCGTCATAAAGGCTTTTCTCGAGGAATGTCGGGATTCCCTCGCCCCAGGCGGCCGCCTAGCCCTGGTTGTCGTCAAACCCCTCGTGGCAGAACTTTCGACCCTATTCGGAACCCTCGGTCTGGATGTCCTCTCGGAGGAGCGGGCCTCGATGCACCGGGCCTTCGTTCTCGCTCCCGGGCCGGGCTTTAAGGCTCCGGAGCGGCCGAATCCGGCGCTGTCGAAAAACGGCAAAAGCCCTCTCGATCCCGGCTACTTTGAACTTGCCACCTACCATCGCCGTTCCGGGGCTTTCAAGCTTCTTGGCAAGGAATACAGCGCTTCGGGTTTTTGGGGCCTGCCGGATTTCGACACCATCGGATTTCCGCAAACTGCCGCCGCGGAGGTCCTCGGGCGCTTCGCGACGGGAAAACCCGCGAGGAAGGCCCTCGTCATCAATCCCGGCATCGGCCATGCGGCTCTTTGGATCGCCATGGCCCTGGGGCCGGAGAGCCTGACTCTCGCCTCTCGCGATCTGCTTTCACTCGTCGCGGCGAGGGAGAACCTCGAGGCCCTCGGTGAGGTCCGAGGCACTACGCTTCCCGTCGATATCCTCGACCTTCTCAGCCTCGACGACAAAGCAGAGGGACAGCAGGACCTCCTCCTCGAATTCGCCGATCCCGTTCCCGAATACGACTGGATTGCCGATACCTGGGCGCGGGCCCTAAAGCTCCTCGCTCCCGGGGCCACCTTCGTCATTGCCGCAGCCCCTACCGAACTCGTCCGCATCGAAAAGAGAAGGCCCGATGGATTCAGGCTCCTCGGCGAAAAGAGAAGAAAGGGCAGCGCCGCCGTCGCCTGGCGACGGAATTCCTGAGGCCGGGGCTGTTCCGGCGACCTTTCGCTTCTCTGCCCGCATTCCTTTTCTTGTAGGACGATTCCCCATCTTGCCAATACCGCTATAAGGGTGTAGACCCGAAGGGCCGCTCCTAGAATCGAAACGGTGGTTTCACGGAAGGAAACGCTTCTGTCCAATGCCGTTTGGTTCATCGGCTGCTCCGCCCATATAACATTTTTTGCAAGGAGTCATTTTCATGAACATCGGCGAACTCCGGCACGCCCCGCTTCGTGCATGGATCGAGGAAATGGCCGGCCTCTGCGGTCCCGCTGACATCCGCGTCTGCGACGGCAGCCCCGCCGAATACGATGAGCTTTGTTCGCGGCTCATCGTCTCGGGAACCTTTCGCCCCCTCTCGCGTGACAAGAAACCCCATTCCTTCTACGCCTGTTCCGATCCCGGCGATGTGGCCCGCGTCGAGGATCGCACCTTCATTTGCAGCCGCACCCGCGAAGAGGCCGGTCCGACGAACAATTGGGCCGACCCCGACGAGATGAAGCGCATCCTCCGCGGTCTTTTCGCGGGGGCGATGAAGGGCCGCACGATGTACGTGGTTCCCTATTCGATGGGACCGGTGGGCAGTCCCCTTTCCAAGATCGGCGTCGAGATCACCGATTCCGCCTACGTCGTCGTCAATATGCATATCATGACGCGGGTGGGACTTCCCGTCCTCGAGGCCCTCGCCGCCGATGGCGAATTCGTGCCCTGCCTCCATTCGGTGGGCCATCCTCTCCTCGCCGGCCAGCCCAACCTACCCTGGCCCTGCGACGCCGAGCGCAAGTACATCGTCCACTTCCCCGAGGAGAGGGCGATCTGGTCCTACGGCTCGGGCTATGGCGGCAACGCACTCCTCGGCAAGAAATGTTTCGCCCTCCGCATCGCGAGCGCGATGGCCCGCGACCAGGGTTGGCTCGCAGAACACATGCTCATTCTCGGCATCACCAATCCCGAGGGCCGGAAGAAGTATATAGCCGCGGCCTTTCCCTCCGCCTGCGGCAAGACCAATCTGGCGATGCTCATCCCGACCATACCGGGCTGGAAGGTCGAGACCGTCGGCGACGACATTGCCTGGATGCGTTTCGGCGACGACGGACGGCTCTATGCCATAAATCCCGAGGCGGGCTTCTTCGGCGTCGCCCCGGGGACGAGCGAGGCTTCGAACCCCAACGCGATGGCGAGCCTCGCCCGCGATTCGATTTTTACCAATTGTGCCCTCACTCCCGACGGGGACGTCTGGTGGGAGGGAATTGGCAGCCCCCTTCCCGCGGGCAGCCTCGACTGGCAGGGCGCCATCTACGATCCGGCCTCGGGGAAGCCGGCAGCCCATCCGAACGCCCGTTTCACCGCGCCGGCCCGGGCCTGTCCGAGCATCGACCCGGAGTGGGAAAATCCCCAAGGCGTGCCGATCTCCGCTATCCTTTTCGGCGGCCGCCGAGCCAACGTGGTTCCCCTCGTCCACGAGGCCTTCTCCTGGGCCCACGGCGTCTTCATGGGTTCGATCGTCGCGAGCGAAACGACGGCCGCCGCCGCGGGCGCCCTCGGACGGCTCCGGCGAGATCCCTTCGCGATGCTGCCGTTCTGCGGCTACAACATGGGCGACTATTTCGGCCACTGGCTCGAGGTCGGGTCGGCGCCGGGCGCCAAACTGCCGAAATTCTTCTACGTCAACTGGTTTCGCAAGGGCAAGGACGGCAAGTTCCTCTGGCCTGGCTACGGCGAAAACTCGCGCGTGCTCAAATGGGTTTTCGAGCGCTGCGACGCGCGGGACGCGGAAGGTGCGGTCATGACGCCCATCGGATTCGTTCCGGCGAGGGAAGGGCTCGACACGAAGGGTCTTGGCATCGAAGCCAGACTTCTCGACGAGCTGCTCGCCGTCGATCGCGAGGCCTGGCTTTCGGAATTGGCTGGGATCGGCGAATATTACGATTCCTTCGGCGCCCACATGCCGCAAGGCCTGCGCGAGGAGCTCGAGAGGCTCGGGGAAAGGCTGAAGGCCGGCGCCTGATCCCGGCGACGCGTGCCAAATGCCCAGCCGCGGGCGCCATGGCCGTCGGGACTCGTCCCGACGGCCGGCCTCGCCAAGCTGGGAAAGCCCGTGCGTTTTTATTTGCCAATTGGTATCGTGGGTACTATGCTTTGCTCATTATGACCAAGTCTGAATTCGCCATATTGGCAGCCAAGGATCCTGTCGCCTATATCGACGCCTCGCTGAAGGCGCATATCGCGCCCTCGGCCAAGGCTCGCCTTGCGCGACAGTGGATGGAGAAGACAGGTTATTCCCGCGAGGACATCCTCCGCGCCCGGAACCGCCATCCCTACTGGAAAAAGAAGAAGATGGAAGGTTCGGCCGAGAGGACGCGAAAGCGCCTCTCGGCCCATGACTATTCGGGAGGCGGCTCGGTCGATTGGACTGCCGAGCGTGTGGCCAAATTCCTCGATCTCAACGCCAAGGACCGGAACGGACGTTACGAGCACCGGGATTGGGAGATCGCGGAGGCCTTTGGAGCCTCGATTCCCTCCATCCAATATATGCGGCGCAAATTCAGGCGAGCGGCGGAGCTCCTCGGCACGAAGGCCCCGAAGGCGAAGGTCATCGAATACCTGACATATGCCGAATCGGTCCTCGTCAAGGGAAACGGCGCCGTCGAAAGGCTCAAGTCCGAGAGGGCCAAGTCCATGACCGCACGACCCGTGACGGCCTCCCTGCGAAAACTGCCACAGGTTAAAAAATCCGGACCTGGCATGAGATCCGGATCGGCCGCGAAGGCCGGCTCCTCCGCCAAGCAGGCCAAACCGAAGTCCTCCCGGAAAGGCAGATGAAGCGGCGCTGAGGTCGCCTCATCTGCCTCAGCTTCCTTCCGTCGCCTCCCTCCCTGGGTCCGGCTCCCTAAGAAACCGCGACGCCCTCGCCGAAGGGAGGGGCGCGTCGGAGGACTTCGCGGAGGGGATGGCTTGATTCCGATAGGAGGGCAGGGTCTTCCTCTACGAGGGCAAAGGCCTCCGCCCGAGCCTTCTCGAGGATCTCAAGATCGCGTACCGGATCGGCCACCGCGAAGCCAAGGGCCCCCGATTGGGCCGTGCCCGAGAGTTCCCCAGGTCCCCTTATCTTCATGTCTTCCTCGGCCAGGCGGAAGCCGTCCGTCGTGTCGAGCATGGCCTTGAGCCGGGCCTTGCCCTCCTCGGTGAGCCTGTCCGAATAGACGAGAAAGCACCAGGATTGGCCGCCTCCCCTGCCCACCCGCCCGCGGAGCTGGTGGAGGGCCGCGAGGCCGAAGCGCTCGGCGTGCTCAATCACCATGACCGTGGCCTCGGGCACGTCCACACCGACCTCGACGACCGAGGTAGCCACGAGTATCCGCGTTTCCCCTCGCTTGAAGTCCGACATCGCCTGCCGCTTCTCCTCCTCACGGAGTCGCGAATGAATGAGGCCCGCGGGGATGCCGGGAAATATCTCGTCGCGAAGCCTTGCGAACATCGCCTCCGCGTTCTTGAGTTCGAGCTTGGCTGATTCGCCGATCAAGGGATAGACGAAATAGGCCCGTTGTCCCGCCTCGAGGGCCCGCCCCACGAAATCGTAGACCTTCGCCTCGTTGCCGGCCTTCGCGAGGTGGGTGACGATGGGCTTCCTACCGGGAGGCATCTCGCGGATGGTCGAAACGGCGAGGTCGCCGAAGACCGTGAGGGCGAGGGTCCTCGGGATCGGTGTCGCCGTCATCATGAGGAGGTCGGGCATGGGCCCCTTCCGCGAGAGGGCCAGTCGCTGGAGCACGCCGAAGCGATGCTGCTCGTCGACGATGGCGAGCCTGAGTTCGCGATAGACGACGCCATCCGAGAAGAGGGCCTGGGTGCCGAGGACGAAGTCGACATCGCCCTTGGCGATGGCGGCGAGAAGGGGAGGGCGGGCCGCGTCGTCGACATTGCCCGAAAGAAAGGCCAGCCTGATACCGAGGGGCTCGAGGAGGGAAGCCGCGGTCTCGGCGTGCTGACGAGCGAGAAGCTCGGTGGGGGCCATCAGGGCCGCCTGGCCTCCCGACTCGATCGCCTCGAGGGCGGCGAAAAAGGCCACGAGGGTTTTTCCCGAGCCGACGTCGCCCTGGAGAAGCCGAGCCATCGGCCTGGTCTTTCCCATATCGTCGACAATTTCCGCCACGGCCTTTCGCTGGTCGCCCGTAAGCTTCCAGGGCAGTCGAGCCTCGAGGCGGGAGCGGAGGGCCCCGCGATGGGTCTTCCGCACGACCGCAACCTCGCCTCGGCTATGGGCGCGTTGGGCCACCGCAAGCTGGAAGAAAAAGAGCTCCTCAAAGGCGAGGGATTCGCGGGCCCTCTCCGCTTCCGCCTCGTCGCGGGGGAGGTGCATCGCTCGGATCGCGTCGCGCTTGGCCATGAGAGCACGGCGGCTCAGGATCCGAACGGGCAGTTCGCCCTCGACATGGGAGCCGTATTCCGCGAGGGCCTGGGCCACGAGCTTTCTGACATTGCCTTGGGCCAGGCCCTCGGTGAGGGGATAGACCGCGAGGAGCCCGGACTTGACCCTCCCATCGCCATCGCCATCGAGAGCCTCGATCTCGAAGGACGAGGACTGGAGTTCCCCGTAGCGGAGGACGAAACGGCCCGTCACGACAACCTGGCTTCCGACCGGCACGCTTTTTTCGAGGAAGGAGCGGTTGAAGCAGACCAGGCTCGCCTCGTCCCTACCGTCGTCGACGCGCAGCTTGAGGGTCTTCATCCGCCCGTAGCCGAACCATTCATGGGCGAAGACCCTGGCCTTCGCGTGGGCTCGCGTTCCGCTCTTCGCCGACTCGGCGAAACCCGTCCAGGAGGAGCGATCGTCCCAATCCCTCGGAAAATGGAGGAGAAGGTCGGCGACGGAATAGATGCCCATGCGCGCGAGGAGTGCGGCCGCCGTTTTCCCGGCGCCCCTGAGCCGGGTTACCGGATCGCGAAGTTCGCGTAAGAACACGAGACCCTTATATCACGAAGTGATCGGAACGGTCTTCGCCTTGCGGCCCCCAAAAACGCGGTGTACCATGGCTGACCCTCTCAGTGCATTCGAACAAGGAGAAATCTCGCCATGCGAACGGAAATCGAAGGCCTCATGGAATTGGACCGCGAGCGCAAGCTCGTCGCGCATATCGGCGCCCTCCTCGGCTGGGACCAGGAGACGGGAATGCCACCCGCCGCCGTCGACGAGCGAGCGGAGCAGCTTGCCCTCGTCGAATCCCTCGCCCACGAAAAATCGGTGCGGCCGGAAATCGGGGAGCTTCTCGCCAAACTCGGTTCGACCACCGAAAATCCCGGCGGCGACCCCTCGCTTTCGGAGGCGGAGAGGGCCTATCTCCGCGTGCAAAGGCGTCTCTGGGACCGGGCCACGAAGCTTCCGGCCGAACTCGTGGCCGAATTCGCCCGTGCCACGAGCCTCGGTCAGGCGGCCTGGGTGAAGGCTAAGGGCAACAACGACTTCGCGTCCTTCGCGCCCCATCTCGAAAAGATAATCGGCCTAATGCGCCGGCAGGCCGCCTGCCTCGATTCCGCGAAGCCCGCCTACGACGTGCTGCTCGATCTCTACGAACCCGGCTCCACCGAGGCCTCCATTTCCGCGGTCTTTGCGAAGCTCAGGAAGGACCTCGTAGGCATCCTTTCGAAGATCCGCTCGAAGAGCCAGATCGACGACAGCTTTCTCCACGAGACGGTGGGCGAGGCCCGACAGCGCGCCGCCAGCGACTGGCTCATGGACCTCCTCCTCCTCGACCGCTCTCGGGCCAGGCTCGATGTTTCGGCTCATCCCTTCACCACCACCCTCGGCGTCGACGATGTCCGCATCACCACGCGCTACATCGCCGACTTCCTGCCCTCGAGTCTCTTCTCCACGATGCACGAAACAGGTCATGCCTTGTACGAACTGGGCGTCGCCCCGGCGGAGGGCTTCGGCGGTACCGAACTGGCCGAGCCCGTCTCCATGGCCGTGCACGAGTCGCAGTCGCGTTTTTGGGAGAACATGATCGGTCGCGGCGATGCCTTCTGGAAGCGCAACTTCATCCGCCTCGCCGAGCTCGTTTCGCCGGCCCTGGACGGGATCCGCCGCGAGGACTTCGTTCGCGCGATCAACAAGGTCGAGCCCTCCTTCATCCGTACCGAGGCCGACGAAGTCACCTATGGTCTTCACGTGATCCTCCGCTTCGAACTCGAGTCGGAGCTGATCTCGGGGCGGCTCGCCGTCGCCGACCTCCCCGCCGCCTGGAAGGCCAAGGCGAAGGATCTCCTCGGCGTCGAGGTTCGCGACGACGTCCATGGCTGTCTCCAGGACGTGCATTGGTCGGCGGGCCTCTTCGGCTACTTCCCGAGCTACGCCCTCGGCAACCTCTACGCGGCCCAGTTCGCCGTGGCGATGAAGCGGGACATGCCCGATCTCGAGACGAAAATCGCCGCCGGCGACAATGCCTCGATCCTCCGGTGGCTTCGCGACAAGGTCCACGCCCCGGCCTCTTTCTGGACGCCGGGCGAACTGGTGGAGCGCGTGACGGGTTCGCCGCTCGACCCCGCCCACTTCACCGCCTATCTTGAGGACAAATACTCGAAGATCTACGGTTTCTGAGGGACGCGGGCGACGATGGACGGGTCTTTGATGGTGGCAGATCCCTGGCTATGGCTCCTCCCCGGAGCCTTCTTTCTCGGGGCCGGAGCCGGCCTGGCTTTCAGGGCCGTCATGGGAAAGTCGCGTCGGCGGGGGAAGCGATCGGCAAGGCTCTCCACCCTCGCCATGTCGTATCTCGCCATCGCCGTCCTGGCTGGGGTCGGCCTCCTCGTCTTTCCCGACAAGGGAAGTCTCGGCGATCCCCTGCTTCTCCCGTCGGGCCTCGTCGTCTGCTGCCTTGGCCTCCTTGCCGCTCTCCTGCCGCGAGCCCTCGGCATTCCGATGCTCGTCCTCGCGGGCATGGCGGTCGGCTATGCGGCTCTCTGCCTCGAAGGCTGGCTTCCCATCGAGGGAGCGCGGCGTATAGCGACCCTCACGCCCTTCGCAGTTACGTCCTCGGGCTGGCAAGGCGAGCTCATGGTAGAGGAAAAGGACACAGTACCGATAATCCAGCATCTTGCCGGGCCGGGGGGCGACAGCTCTCTCGTCGTCGAACGGCTCGAGCTCGCTGGGCCCCTGGCCCTTCTGGGCGGGGCCGAGCGCTACAGAATAGTCGGGATAGCGGCGACGAGGGGAGGGAGCACGAGCTCCCTCGTACAACGCCTCGCGCCGGCCTCGAGGCTCCTCGACCTTGTCCTCCCCCTCGGGGAGTCCCTCGACGCGGAGGCCGCTATTCCCTTCGGCCGGCGCTGGCGGGAACACAGCCTTCCCCGGACCCTCGAGGCCTTCGGGCTCCTCCGTTTCACGCTCGATCCCCGCGCCCCGAGGGGCGAGGAGCTCGACGTCTCGGAGCGCTAGCGGTCGGACGCCGGCCGAGGGGCCCGACCGCGGCGAAGGCCCTTCTCAGCGGCGGGCGATGGCCTCGATTTCGACGATGCCGCCCTTCGGTAGCGCGGCGACGGCGACAGTGGATCGGGCCGGCCTGTGGTTGCCGAAGAAGGCCCCGTAGATCTCGTTGACCTTGGCGAAGTCCTTCATGTCGGCGAGGAAGAGCGTCGTCTTGACCACGCTGTCGATGCCGAGACCGGCGGCCTTGAGGACGGCGCCGAGATTGTCGAGGGACTGGCGAGCCTGGGCTTCGAGGCCCTCCCTCAATGCGCCCGACTTCGGGTCGAGGCCCAGTTGGCCGGAGCAGAAGACGAGATCCCCCGCCTCGATGGCCTGGGAATAGGGACCGATGGCCGCGGGGGCCTCGGCCGTCGAAACTGGCTTGAGCTGCATGAGCATCCTCCATTGTGCCGCGTATCGCGCGGATCGTCCCCTATTATCGTCGCGGACGCTCCTTGTGGCGAGACCCGCCGCGCGGCTAGGATGGGCCATGGATGTGACGAGGGAAAGCGGCGGCGAGGCGGCGAGGCGTTCGGGACTCCTCATGTATCCGGCCCTGTCGAGGCGCTCGGGTGGCCTTTCGCTCGGCGTGAATCTCTTTCCGGAAGGCAAACGCTGTTCCTTCGATTGCGCCTATTGCGAAGTTTTTCCCGGGGCCGAAGGACCTCCTTTCACGATCGCGGGGCTGGAAGCGGAACTCGCAGCCTGGGCTGTCCGCCTCTCTCCGGATCCATCCCTTCCGGCCGTCGATACGGCAGGGGAGGACTCCGAGCAGGGCTCCAACCGTCTGCCCGTGGACATCGCCTTCGCTGGAGACGGGGAACCGACCCTCTCGCCATGGTTGGGAGAGGCCATCGAAGCGATCGCCGCGGCGCGGAGGCGTTGGTCCGCCGTCTTCGGCGCCGCCAAACTGGTACTGATAACGAATTCGACGGGATTCCTCGACGAAGGCGTTTCTGCCTTTCTTC
>DATKTD010000135.1:0-4446 GCA_035531315.1 Rectinemataceae bacterium | reverse complement strand
AGTCTCGAGCCCGGATTATCGCGTTGAGTTTTTCGACGAGGGCCTGGGCGTCGCTGAATGTCGCCTTCTTGACTTCCTGGGTGACAGTGGATGGGTCAAAGGGCAGCTTTTCGGGCGCCCGGGTTTCATTTTTCGCCACAGGCACAGCCGTTTGGGCGGTCACGGACCCAGTCGGCTCCGGTGGAATCTCGATTGCCGCCGGTTTCGTCGACACGCAGCCATAAAACGCTGCGACGACAACAAAGAGAACCGCCGGGCGCAATTGGCGAATCATGTCACCATCATATATCCACCGTCACACTATGTCAAAACGCCCCCGCCCTTTGACCGCTTTTTCCTTGAAGGTGGACCCCAGGTAGTGTACTATGCTTCATAAATGCAATAACGAGGAGGAAATCCGCGGCCCGGTCCGACCAGAGCGGAATCTAGGAATCGGAGCCCCGGATGAGGCATTCATGAAGGACATTGTCGCCCTGCACCGTGCCGAGTTCGAGGAATATCCCCAGATTGTCGCGACCGCGCCTGGCGTCGTGAAGCTGCTTGGCGAGCAAACGCCTTCGGCCGCCGGGCTTGTCCTTGCCGCCGCCATTACCTTCGATGTGTCTGTGGCGATATCGGAACGACGCGATTCCTCCCTCCGTTTTTTCGCCGCGGATCTCGGCGAGCGCAAAAGGACGGGAGCCTCCGCCCTCAAATTCAAGAAAGAGGATCGTTGGGCCAACTATCCCAAGGCTATTCTCGAGCGCTTCGGCCGTACTGGCTCCGTGACGCGGGGCCTCAACATCACGATTGCCGGAGAGGTGCCGCTGGGCCTGGGCTTCGCCTCCTCGACAGCCCTCCTCCTCGCGACGACCATGGCCTTGAAATCCCATTTCGGCGTGCAGCTCAGGAATGACGAGGTGGCCGATTTCGCCTTCAAGGCGGAATCGGAATTCTTCGGCACTCCGGCACGGATCGACGACTTCCTCGTTTCGGCCTGTTCGACGCCTCATGCGGCGACGATCGTGGATCTCCGCAGCGCCCGACGGCACTCGCTGCCATTTTTCGACGGCGACTGGGCAGTCGTCCTCACCGACTCGAAGGTTCCCAGGCTTTCCCTCGTCAACGAGGAGGCCCAGCGCGACACGAGCGCCAGACAGGCCCTCGCCCTCCTCGATCCCACAGGGCGAAAAAGTCTCAGGGATTTCCCTCCCGAAGAAATCGAGGAACTCATGGGCCAGCTTCCCGAGAGCGTCAGGCGGCGGGCCCTGCATCTCGCGGAAGAATACCGACGTGTCAAGGAAGCCGAGCAGACCCTCGTCGAAGGGGACAAGGCCACCTTCGGCAGGATACTCGCCAGATCGCATACCTCGCTCAGAAACCTCTACGAGGTATCCTGCCCCGAAATCGACTGGCTGCAGAAAAGGGCGACGGAGACCGAGGGCATTCTTTGTTCTCGCCTTACCGGCCCGGGATTCGGCGGCTGCACGGTCAGCATTATGAAACGCGAGGCGGTTGACGAATACCGACAACGCCTCGAAGAATACGAACGAATTTTCGGCTTCCGGCCGGCCGTCTACGAGACCGGGTTGGAAGGATCGATGCGGGTCATCGATTGAAACGAGCTAAGGGGTTCCGATGCCATCCGTGGGGAAATTATGAAGATTCTCGTGACGAACGATGACGGGATACATGCCGAAGGCTTGAAGATCATCGCGGAGGAACTCGGGCGCGAGCACGAAGTTCTCATCTTCGCTCCGGATCAGGAGCGTTCGGGCGTTTCGCACGCGATGAGCCTCAAGTCCCCAGGCAAGGTGCGCCAACAAGGCAGCAATTCCTGGTCCTGCTCGGGGACGCCGGCGGACTGCGTCATCCTCGCCAGACTCGGGGCCCTTCCTTTCGCCGCGGACCTTGTGGTCTCGGGAATCAACCGCGGCCCCAATCTCGGGACAGACATCGTCTATTCGGGCACCTGCGGCGCCGCGCGACAGGCCAGCATCCATGGGATGCCGGCCATCGCCGTTTCCTGCGCATCCTTCCACGATCCGATGATGTACCGGGGAGCCGCCTCATTCGTCAGACGACATCTCAAAGGGCTTGTCGGCGCCTGTGCCCCCGGCACCTTCATCAACATCAACGCGCCGAGCACCGACTCGGAGGACCTCGAGGGGCGTTGGGCCTTCCCGAGCCGCAGGCGCTATCTCGACAGACTCAAGTCCTTCGAGGGACCAGACGGCTTTTCCTACTGCTTCCTTTCCGAAACGACCATCGAAACCGTATCCGAGAACGACTCGGACCATGACGTGGTGAGCCGGGGCGAGGTTTCGATATCGGCTATCATCGTCAATCCCCAGGCCTCGGTAGTCAGTCCCTTCGGGGCGCGCTGGTCCTGATGGCCTTATCAGAAGGACTCCGGGAAGCGGCACGGGCCTACGCCGCCGGCGATTGGCAGGCTTGCCTCTCCAGCCTCGACGAGGTCGACTCGACCCTCGTCAACCACCTCGATCTCGCCTATCTCCTCGGCCTCGTCCATGCTCGCCTCGAGCACTGGGATACGGCCCTTCTTTATCTCGAGCAGGTCGTGACCGGCTCGGACGAGATCCTCCGAGTATGCCAATGCCGCCTCGTCCTCTCCTGGATCTATCTCAAGACCGGAAGGGCAAGGCTTGCCGAATACGAACTCCAGCAACTCTCCTCCACGGGTTTCGAGTCCGTGCAGACCTGTTCCGGATTCGGTTTCGCCTCATGGGAACAGGGCAAGGGCGACGAGGCCATCAAATGGTACGAAAAGGCCCTCGGATTCGAGAATGGAAACCCCAATGCCCTGAATGGTCTCGGCTATGTACTCGCCGTCACGGGCAAGGACCTGCCCAAGGCACTGGCTTGCTGCCGCAGGGCCGTCCAGGCATCGCCTGACAATCCAGCCTATCTCGATTCCCTGGCCTGGGCCTGCTTCCGGAGCGGGCGGGCAGGGGAGGGTCGGGAGCTCATCGTCCGGGCCCTCTCCCTCTCCCCCGAGCATCACGAAATTCTCGAACATGCCAGGGCCATGAGACTCGATCTGCCCGAAGGAGCTGAGCCTTGAAAGCGCGCGTTGGCTCGATCGCGTTTATCCTCGCGCTGGTCCTCGCGCCGGCGCTCTCGGCTCAATGGAATACCGAACTGAGATCGCCTGGCGCCGCCGAGCAGCTTCGGCTGGGAGTCATCGCCTACAACCAGGGCCGGATCTCCGAATCCATCCTCCTTTTCGAGAAGGCCCTGGCTTGGGATCCGGGTGAGGCCTCGATCCTTGCCTGGCTCGGCCGCGCCTATTATAGAACGGGACTCGAATCGACCGCCCTCAAGACCTGGGAGCCCCTTCTGGCCCTACCCGACGCTCCCGCGTCGCTCAGGGCCTTCGCCGAGGACGTCCAGGCGAGAAGATCCCTGGCGACCGACGATCAGCCCCATCGCTATATCGAATCCCATCGCTTCGAGGGTAAGTCCGAGGCCTCTCCGAAATTTCTCCGCCCATCCTCCCTTCTGGCCCTTCCCGACGGCAGCTTTTTCGTCGTGGCCCAGGGTTCGGGGCAGGTGCTCAGGCTCGATCCCAACGGGAGCATGAGACAGAGGATCGCCGGTGGACTCGAGGGGCTCGATCGCCCCTTCGGTATCGCCCGTCTCGCCGATGGCAGCCTCATGGTCTCCGAATTCAACGGGGACAGAATCGCGAAAATTTCAGGCTCCTCGACAAAGATTTTCTCGTCGACGGGGAGGGGCGACGGCCAGCTTCTCGGTCCTCAGTTCATCGCCATAGACAGCTCCGGTTACGTCTATGTCACCGACTACGGCAACGCCCGGGTGACCAAGTTCGATAGCGACGGCAAATCCATTCTCTCCTTCGGGAGCCGCAACGGGGACTTCCCGGGTTTCAGGAGCCCCTCGGGTATCGCCTGGATGAATGGGGTTCTTTACGTCGCGGACACGGCGGCCAAGTCGATCTATAGTTTCGACGAGTCAGGCAACTATCTTGGAAGCCTCGCCGAGGGGCAGCTCCATTTCCCCGAAGGCCTATCGCCCTGGCAGGGGGGCAATGCCCTCCTCGTGGCGGACACGGACAGAATCCTCTCGATCGACATCCAAAGTCAGCGGGTGGATGAAATCTATCGCTCCCTCGATGCCAAGCCGCGCATCACGAGCGCCGTGGCCGACTATATGGGGGGAATCCTGGCCTGTGACTTCGACGCGTCGACAATCTCCGTGTTGAGCGAGGCGGTCGATTTGGCGAGGGGTTTCGACGTCGAAATCTCGAGGATCGAGGCCTCGAATTTCCCGATCGTCCATGTGGCCGTCGATGTTCGCGATCGCCTCGGGCATCCCGTAGTAGGTCTCAACGCCTCCAATTTCTATCTTTCAGAGACGATACATACGCGAAGCAGCGTAACCGAGGTCGGGAAACCTGTTATCAAGACGGCAATCAGCATAGTG
>DATKTD010000134.1:0-2186 GCA_035531315.1 Rectinemataceae bacterium | reverse complement strand
CGGAGGCAGCCGATCAGGCCTTGAGCGAACGGACGAGGGCGTGGAGCCTCCGCCCCTCCTCCGCGCTGGCCGTCCCGTCGCGTTCGATCTCGGCGAGGGACTCCTCTACGTCAGCGATGCGATCTACGGCCCTGGTCATCCGCTCGGCCGTCTCAGCCGAGAGCCTTTCCATTCCCCCGAGGGTAGCGGCTATGGGCCGCACGAGATCCTTCATCGCTCGCGCTTCTTCGGTGAGCTCGAGGGCTCCGCGCGCCGTCTCGCCCAGGCTCGCGGACAAATCGCGACCCTCGGCGGCAAGACCGTCCAGCACGGCCCTCATCGAGGCCAGGAGTTCGCAGACCTGATTGATCGAAACGAAGAGGCGGTCGAAGCTCGCACCGTTTTCCGTCGCCGAGCGCTTCGCCGCCTCGACGGAGGAGAGCATGGTCCCGATGCTTGCCGAAATCTCAGCGACGCTCTTCTGGGAATTTTCCGCGAGCTTGCGGATTTCTGAGGCTACGACGGCGAAGCCCCTACCCGAAGCTCCCGCGTGGGCGGCCTCGATCGAGGCGTTCATGGCCAGGAGGTTGGTGCGTTCGCCGAGCTCCTGTATGACGGCGACCGCCGCCTTGATGGCCGAGACGGCCTTCTCGATGCCCTCGATGCCCTTCTTGAGGACGGCGAGGTCCTCGCCCCCCTTCTTCGCGAGCGTGGCGAGGGCGGCGGCCTCCGAGCCGCCTTCGCTCGCCGTCGTCGAGACCGAACCTATGGTCGTCGACATGGAGGCCATGCGCCGCGAGCCTTCCCCGATATCGCGGCCTTGACCTTCGATTTTGCTCGCCGCCGTTTCCACCCGCTCCCGCATCATGGCCGAGCTTCGTCCCGCCTCCGCGACCCGACCCGCGAGCTCGCCGAATCTCTCTTTGAGGAAGAGCGAACCCTCGGTGAGCTCGTTCATGCCTCCCCTCATCGCCGTCGAGGCGGCCAGCAGTTTTTCATGGTCCTCGAGGGAACGGATCACCGTCGCCTGGATGGAGCGTACCAAAGAGGCGAGCCTGAGGAGGAAGCTGTTGAAGTAGCCGGCGAGGTAGCCTATTTCGTCGCGGCTGTCCATTTCGGCGCGCATGCCCAGGTTGGCCGTGCCTTCCGCGAAGGCTTCGAAGAGTTCCGAGAGGATGGCCGAAAGCCCGGCGACCGGCCCGACGATCTGTCGGATCATCAGGAGGAGATTGCCGATGGACACGAGGGTGACAATCAGGCCCGTGGCCAGGAGCTTGAAGGCCATCGTCTCGGGGCTTCCGTGCCCGGCGGCGACGAGGGCGATCGCCGCGACGGCCAGGGTCAGCACCGAGCCGATGATGTTGTATACGAAGCTCAGGACCATCTTCGCCCTGAGGCTCAGGAACCTCTGCCTCGGGTCGAGGGCCACGGGTTTGGCATAGCCCTCGAGACGCCTCGTCATCGTGATGAAGAAGGGCACGGTGAATAAAAGGATGAGGGGAATGGCCAGGAATTCCGCGAGCCAATAGCCCCAGAAGTCGAGAAAGGGATCGTGCAGGCTCTGGCCGAGGAGGGCTATCTGGGGGCCGACCGTGCAATAGATGCCCATCCAGACGACGGTGAAAAGCGGAAGAAAGCGTATGGCCTTCGAGGCTCTCGCCCCCTCGTCCCTTCCGGTGGCGATCCCCTCGGCTATTCGGCCTAGCTGCCGTCTGGCCACAAAGACGAGACAGCCGATAAAGACGGACATATAGCCCCAAATCCAGGGCGATAACAGTATGCGGAGCATCTCCGCAAGCGACCATAGTTCGAGGAAGAGGCCGAAGGCGAACCAGATGAGGGGCGGCGCGATAAAGGAGGCGAGGAGCCAGCGGAGAACGGCCCCGCCTCCCTTTGGTTGCGAAAAATTCTTTGCCATGATATTTGAACTATCCTTCTACTTCCCCTATCGCGCAAGAAAGCTTGTTGGCCAATTATCGTCATATCGCGCCGATCGAGCCCGATGGCCGACGATCTTCTGGAAAGGTGGCGCCTTCCCACTTGACTGGTCGCATGGTTTAACCGTATGGTCAAGGCCATGAAGGGCAAAGATCTCGACGACAGCGTGGCGCTCAGGATCAAAGAGTCGGCGCGCAGCCTCTTTATCCGCAAGGGCTACGACGGCACGACCATGCAGGCCATCGCCGATGCCTCCGAACTCAACAAAT
>DATKTD010000133.1:0-3664 GCA_035531315.1 Rectinemataceae bacterium | reverse complement strand
TCGTCTACCAGTCCTTCGGGCCCGAGGAGGTGAAGGCCGAATGGGGAGTGGGCCCCGAAGGCATCCTCGACTACCTCACCCTCACCGGCGACGCCTCCGACAACGTGCCCGGGGTCAAGGGCATCGGCGACAAGACCGCGGGCAAGCTCCTCGCCCAGTTCGGCTCGGTCGACGAAATCTATGCCAGGCTCGACGAGGTGAAGCCCGACTCCCTCAGGAAGAAGCTCGAGGAAGGCCGTGAATCGGCCGAGCTTTCGCGCCGCCTCATAACCCTCGCCAAGGACGTGAGGCTGCCGATCGCGGGCCTGGACGAGCTCGAGCTTTCGGGCCTGGACCGGGCGGCGGCGAATACCCTCTTCGTACGCGAGGGCATGAAGAGCCTCGTGGCGGGGACCCCGCCCGACGAGGGGGGGCTCTTTCCGACGGCGGCGGCCAAGCGTGCCAGGGCGGGCGAGGCGGACGGAGTCGCTGCCCCGGTAGCGACGGGGAGGCCGGGCGAGACGAAGGCTCCGGCGGAGCTCCTCGGCGAGGGGAGCTACGCGGCGCTGACCGACAGGACCGCCCTCGCGGCCTTCGTCGACGCCTGCATCGCCGCCGGGCGCGTGGCCTTCGACTGCGAGACCGACTCCCTCGACGAGAGAAAGGCCCAATTAGTAGGATTTTCGCTCTCGATCGCCGCGCGGGAGGCGGTCTACGTGCCCATCCGCTGCCCCGAGGGAAGCGGCCTCCCCCTCGCCGAGGCTCTTGCCGAGCTGGGTCGCCTTTTCTCGCGCAAGGAGCTCCTCGTCGTCGGGCAGAACATCAAATACGACTATTCGGTGCTCGCCCAGGCCGGCCTCGTCATGACCTGCCCCCTCGCCGACACGATGATCGCCGCCTTCCTCCTCGACGCGGACGCGATCGCGACTGCCGGAGGCGTCGCGACCGGCGGTCGCGCAGGTTACGGCCTCGAGGCCCTCGCCGAAAGGCGACTCGGCTACCACGGCATCGAGTTCGGAGAGCTGGTGCCCAAGGGCGGGAGCTTCGCCGACGTGCCCCTCGAGAAGGCGACGCACTATGCCGCGGAGGACGCCGACCTAACGCTGAGGCTCTGGCTATTGATGGAGGGCGAACTCGAGGCCGCGGGCCTGGGCAAGCTCTTTCGCGAGCTCGAGATGCCCCTCGTGCCCCTCCTGTCGCGGATGGAGGCCGCGGGCATCGAGGTCGACGCCCCGGCCCTCAGGGAATTCGGTTCGGAGATCGAGCTCAGGCTCGCCAGGCTCCAGCGAGAGATATGGGATCTCTGCGGCCGCGAATTCAACATCGCCTCGCCGAAGCAGCTCCAGGAGGTCCTCTTCATCGAGCGCAAGCTCCCCGCCGGCAAGAAGACGAAGACCGGCTACTCGACCGACACGAGCGTCCTCGAGGAGCTCGCCTCTCTCGATCCCGTGCCCGCGAAGATCCTCGAGCACCGGGGCCTTTCGAAGCTCGCCGGCACCTACGTGGGCCCCCTCGCCGAGATCGCCGAACGCGAGGGGCGGATCCATACCCACTATTCCCAGGTCGGTGCCGCCACGGGCCGCCTCTCGAGCCGGGACCCCAATCTCCAGAACATCCCCATCCGCGACGAGGACGGGAGGAGGATCCGCAGGGCCTTCCGCGCCGCCACCGGCATGACCCTCGTGTCGGCCGACTATTCGCAGATCGAGCTCGTCGTCCTGGCCCATCTCTCCGGCGACAAGGCCCTGGCGGAGGCCTTCCGCGAGGGCATCGACGTGCACAAGCGCACGGCGAGCCTCATCTTCAAGATCTTCGAGGAGATCGTGAGTCCCGAACAGCGTCGCATCGCGAAGACCATCAACTTCGGGGTGATCTACGGCATGAGCGCCTTTCGCCTCTCGAACGAACTCAAGATCCCGCGTTCCGAGGCCCAATCCTTCATCGACGCCTACTTCGCGACCTACTCGGGCGTCGGGGCCTTCATCCGCTCGACGGTCGCCGGGGTGGAGAAGACAGGTTACGCGACGACGATCCTCGGGAGGCGCCGCCCCATCCGCTCGATCAACTCGGGCAACAAGACCGAAAAGGCCGCCGCCGAGCGCGTGGCGGTGAACACGCCCATCCAGGGCTCGGCCGCCGACATCATGAAGCTCGCGATGCTCGCCGTCGACCGGGCCCTCCTCCGCGAGCTGCCATCGGCGCGCATCCTCCTCCAGGTCCACGACGAGCTCATCGTCGAGGTGCCCGAGGCCGAGGCGTCCCGCTGCGCCGAGATCGTGAAGCGCGAGATGGAGGCGGCCATCGACCTCTCGGTGCCGCTCCGCGCCTCGATCGAGCTGGGAAAACGCTGGGGGGAGATGCACTGATGCTCCTCGGGCTCACGGGCGGTTATTGCGCCGGCAAGAATACGGCCGGAGACTTCCTCGAAAGGCGGGGCTGGGCCTCGATCGACGTCGACAAGCTCGGTCACCAGGCCCTCGAGCTCGCCCGCGACGAGGTCGTGGGCCGCTTCGACGCCGTGGCCCGTTCGCGCTTCGGCAAGGGGCTGCTCGACGAGAGGGGCGGCCTCGACCGCAGGCTTCTCGGGGCCATCGTCTTCTCCGAACCCCGCCTCTTGGGCGAGCACGAGGCGATCGTGCACCCGATCATGTATCGTCTCGTCGACGAGGCCGCGGCCGACTTGAGCGAGGCGGCCCGCTCCCGCGGCGAGAGCGGGGCCCGCGTCGTCATCAACGCGGCAATACTCTACAAGATGCCCATCCTCGCCTCCTGCGAGGCGGTGATCGAGGTGAGGGCCCCCCTCCTTCGGCGTCTCGCCCGCGCCAAGGCCCGCGACGGCCTCGGCTTCCGAAAGGCCCTGGAGCGCATAGGCCGCCAGGGGGCCCTGTGGCGACTCAGGCCCCGGGACCGCCCCCCCGTCCTCGTCCTGCGCAACGATGGCGACGCGAAGAAGCTGGAAAGGCGCCTCGAGGCCCTCCTCGCCGAGATCGGGCCGGAATGAGCGCGGGGCGGCGACGGCCCCGACCAGCGCCGCCGATATCCCGCGCTTTGGGCTAAGCAGGGGGCGGGGAAAGGCCGATCATGTCCAGAGGGAGGGCTTTCCGATGTCGACTGAATCTTCGAAGGTCGTGTGGATCACGGTGGCGGTTTCGGCCTTCGTGCTCGTCGTCGCGATCGCCGGCGTGTTCCTTTTCTACCCGAGGAACCAGGCCCCGGCGGCTCCGGCGACGGCAGGCAACACGGCTGCGCCCAAGCCCCTCGCCCCGCAGGACTACCTCAACGCCCCTGCGACCATGCCTGCCGAGACGAAACGCAACAACGGGGACGTCATCGTCATCTATGGCGACAAGCCCCAGTCCGTTCCTCCCCTCGGAAGCGCGGCGGACGGCAGCCAGGGAACGGCGACGCCAGGCTCTCCCACCAACCAGGGCCTGACGACGACCACCACGACCACGACGACTCTGACCGCCCCCGCCGCCAGCGACGGCAGCGGAGCCTCCGCCCCGGTCGATCAGAGCTCCGGAGCGGCCGTCGCCACGACGGCTCCGGCCGCCAAGTCCCTGGTTCCGGCGATCGCCGCGACGAAATCCACGCCCCCGGCCAAAACCGCGACGAAGCCCGCCGCGGCGGCAAGGACCACGCCGGCAGCGAAGGTCGTCGCGAAGAGACCCGCCGCCACCGATCA
>DATKTD010000132.1:0-2648 GCA_035531315.1 Rectinemataceae bacterium | reverse complement strand
GATGGTGCCGACCATCGCGTCGAAGTAGCGGTTCAGCGAGTCCACAAGGTCGTCGGGGGCGAGCTTCTCGGAGATGGAGGTGAAGCCGCGGATGTCCGAGAAAAGGATAGCGGCCTCCTTGTTGCTCCCGACGAGCATACTATCCGGGTTCACGAAGACCTGGTCGATGACTTCCTTGGGCACGTAAAGCTGGAAAATGTTGCGTATTTTGAATTCGCGCTTGCGCGCGACGGCCGCGTCGAAGGCGTAGCTGCGGATCTGCGAATGCGCCTTCTCGAGGTCTTCGAGCATGATATTGAAATTCTGCGAAAGTTGGCCGATCTCGTCGCGGTACTCGATCTCGACGCGGGACGAGAGGTCGTTCGACTCGATGATGCGTCGCATGGCCGCCGAGACCTTCTCGAGGGGCCTCGTCAGATAGCCCGCGAGTAGGAGGAGCACCACGACGGCCACGGCGGCGGAAGCGCCGAGTATGGCGAGGGAGGTCCTGAGGATGCCTTCGACGGCCCCGTAAAAGACCGATCTCTCCTCCGTCACGAAGATCGACCAGGAAAAAGGCGAGAAGGGGAACCAGGCGGCCACGCGTTCCACGCCACCGATATGGACCCTTCCGAAGGAACTCCCTCCGCCCGTGACGATGGAGGCGAGGGCCGGTTTTTCGGCATCGAGGGGATCGCTGCCCCCCGCCCGCATCGCCACCTTTCCCGTGCCGTCGATGGCGATGATCTCCTCCGTGGGGCTCCTCAGGATCGAGCCCGCGAAGGCTCCGATGGCGGCCTGGGCGGCGACGACCATGTCCTCCCGCCCCGCGACCCCATTCTGAACGAGAAGCTGCCACTGGCCGTCGGCGTATTTCTGCAGTTCCGAGGATTTGAACTCAAGGAGTTCGGTCGTGACCCTCGTCATCGATGATGCCGCCACGAAATAGGAGGACATGCCCGAAAGCACCACCGAGGCGATAAGGAGGGGCAGGACAATAAGTATGATCTTGCTGCGGATGCTCATAGCTACGAATGCCTCATGACAAAACATCATACTGCAGACGGGAAAACATCGCCAGAATATCCGGCGCCTAAAGGGAGCCAAGCTTGTGCCGGCCTGCGCTCCGCGGTAGAATTGGGCTCATGGGAACGGACCGCGAGCTAATCGACTATCCGATCCACCGCCTCCTCGCTCAGGTCGGCGTCAATATCCTTTCCAAATCGTTGAAAAATATGGAAGAGGACGGAGCCATACTCGAGCGAATGGTCGCCGAATCGACGGCCCCCCTCCCCGCGGGGCAGGGTACGGCCGTCGATACCAAGGCTTGAGGCGGTAGATGCCTCGCCTCGGGGCTCAGGCCTTGAGAAACTCCAAAAGTTTGTAGACGAGGAAGGCCGGCCACACGAGGGCCTTCAGGAAGCCGAGCAGACCCATCCAGAAACTCGTCGCCTTCGCGATGAAATAGACCGCGGCGCCGATGAAAGCCAGTCCGTACACGCCGCCCGCCGAAGCGTTTCCCGATGCCGATGCCATAGAGCCCCCTTTTTCGGTGATAATCATCGAAAACCTATAAGATCACCGATCGTCGGGCCTGTCCATAAGCTCGATCTTGACAGACCCGCCATTTCTTGCGATTTTATCGATATGGATAGCTTGAAACGCGAACGCTTCCAGGTCGGCGCCGACCTGTTCAAGGCACTCTCCCATCCAGCCCGCCTCGAACTCCTCGAAATCCTCGCCGAAGGACCGCGCTGCGTCTGCGACCTTGCCGGCACCCTCGGCCTGACGGCCTCCGCCGCCTCCAAATTCCTCGCCCAACTCCGCGAGGCGGGCCTGGTCGAAATAGAGCGCAAGGGTCTCCAGGTCGAGTACCACATCGTCACTCCCTGCGTCCTCAAGGTCACCGATTGCGCCGTTTCGGCGATCATGGCCAAGCGCCCAAAGCAGGCCCTCCCTTCTTGAGACCCAGTCCGCGCCTTGCGCCAGCGCGTCTCGACGACAGGGGCGGGTGACCTTGGCTTGGAAGCGGCCATCGCCGCCGCCCGGATTGTGACTTCGGAGCCCTCAGCCATTCGGATCAGGGCTCGCGCCCTTCCAGCCATGTCTCGTCCTCCCGCATTTCATGGCATTCGTCACTACCGAAGAAGCCCTGCGACTCCTATATTTAGGACATGAACATTGCCCTCGTCAGCGATGTCGTGAAGCGCTACAACGGAATTCTCGCCCTGGACCATGTGGATTTCGAGATAGCATCCGGGGAAGTCCTCGACCTCCTCGGCCCCAATGGAGCGGGCAAGACGACCGTCATTCGCGCGCTGGCCGGTCTTTTGCCCGTCGACTCGGGAAACATCCAACTCGTCGGCCTTCCTCAAGGCCCTGGCGGCACGGGACTGAAGCGCCGACTCGGCGTGGTCACCCAGAAAATCACGGTATTCGAGGACCTGAGCGCCCGCGAGAATCTTGAATTCTTCGGCGGTCTCTATGGCCTCAAGTGACGATATCTTAGGCGACGCATAGAAGAGACCCTCAATTTCGTCGGTCTCGCGGAACACGCCGACAAGAGGCGAGTGAAGGGCACCCCAACCTCCAAACTGAACGGCTTATTCCGAAAGGAATTAGGCTGCACCATGCGTCCAGCGCGGCTAGACAAGTAGTCCAGCCGGCCG
>DATKTD010000131.1:0-16072 GCA_035531315.1 Rectinemataceae bacterium | reverse complement strand
AGGTCGCCTTTCCCGAGCCTCGACTTTTCGCGCAGCGCGGGAACTTCGGAATCAACCAGATCACCTTCGAACTCAGCGCCATCGGCTCGGAGGCGGGGAAGCCCTTCGCGCGGATCGTCGTGACCGTCGAGGACACGCGAGAAAGGGAGTTGGTGGCTAAAAGTTGGCAGCTCAAGGCCCTGCCCGAGGGCCTGCCCTTTTCCCACTTTATCAACGACGCGACCTTCCGGGCCTTCATGCTCAAAAAGATCGACGCCGCTTCAGGCTCCGTCGAGTTCGCCGACAAGCGCAAGCTCTTCGTCGGGGAGAGACTCGTCTATCAGGTGGCGGCCCACCGCGCCGGCGAGAGCGCCCCCGTGAAACTGGAGGGTCTGACCCTCCCGGTTCCGAACTTCCTCGAGAAAATCGGCATGGAACTCGGCATCACGAAGAAGACCGTGTTCGCGGTCTTTCGCGGCATCGACCCAGTCAAGAAGGCCCTCATCACCACGAACCCGGAGGGTTTCATCAACGAGTTCTACAAGGCCCTGCGCTCCATCTACGCCGACCACATCGCCGACGAGCTCGAGTTCTATCTCGATGAGGCGGCGCGCGAGATCGGGGCGGTCCGCGGCGTGGCTACGCGTCGGACGGAGGACTTCGAGCTGGACGGGCCGGTGGAGCTGTTCTTTCCCCCGACCAAGGAATTCGCCGGAACGGAGCTCGAGGACGCCGACCGGCGCTTCATGTACAAGCGGGTCCAGGTCGATTCCGATGTCGAACGAAGCTTCATCGCCGAGGTGGTCATGCAGGACCCCAAGGTGCTCCTCTACTTCAAGTTCCCCGCGCGCTTCAAGCTTCTGTTGCCCTCGATCATCAGCAACTACAATCCGGATTGGGGCATCATCCGCAAGGACGAGGATGGCCTGCAGACCCTGCATCTCGTGCGCGAGACCAAGGGGCAGGAGGATGTCCGCAAGCTCCGCTTCGAGCACGAGAAGCGCAAGATCGTCTGCGCTAGGAAGTACTTCGACATGCTGGGAATCGACTACCGCCCCATTTCGGCGACTACGACGGACTGGTGGAAGTCCGAAGCGAGTCCCGGCCTGAATCTTCCACCGGTCGGCGACATGGCGGCGGAGCGGGCGCCGAGCTATGGGTCTTCTTGAAAGAGTGGGGGCAGGGCGAGATCGCCGCCGTCGTTCGTGAGAAGCTTGGGGCGGGCTCGCAGAGCCCGTCCCAACCGATAGGCCTTGGCGACGGCGGAAGCTCGCCCGTGGGGGAGCCGCGGAAGGACGGCGACAGCTGTTGCTGGGCGCCTGGATTCGCCATGCCTTGGGGTGGGAATCGTTGACTGGCCAGAAGCGGCGTGGTTGTGCAAACCCGACGAAGCGCCTTGCGGCACAGGGTTGGACGGCGGGTGTCGCGGGCGGCTTGCGCATGCCCCTGAGCGCAGCGAAGGGGTATGTGTGAATCGCCCGCGACAGGCCCCGCCCAAGTCGGCACCGAAAAACCCATCGCCGCGCTTCCAGCAATGTGGCGAATCTTGCTTATCAGTTGAGGTGCTCCCCCTCTCCGACGAGGCTTGGCCGATCTTCATGGACATGGTGAACAACCGCATTCCGACCTTCGAGAACAAGGCCGAGGCCCTCCACTACTTCCCCATGTTCCGTACCTGGTTCGGGCTTCAGGGCCTCTGCAAGCTGCCCTGGAACGACATCGAGCCCGCGGACAACGCCAAGCACCAGGAGCCCAACAAGGTGCCCGAGCATGTTGACAACTACTGCAATATTTATACCGCAATCACCGGGGAGAAGCTCGACGGAGCCGCGATGATCCTCCAGTCGGAGCGGGTCTACAACTTCCAGCGCGCCTTCAATGTGCGCATGGGCTACGGCCATCGCGCCGACGACTACCCGCCCTACCGCGCGATGGGACCCGTCTTCGAGGACGAGTACCTCGCCCGCGAGGAGCGCTACGACAAGCAGATGAAGGAAAAGATCGGCGTCGATCCCGCGGGGAAGAGCGTTGCGGAAAAGATTCGCATAACGCGCGAGCACCGCGAGAGGCAATACGAAAGTCTCGTCGACGCCGTATTCAAGCGGAGGGGCTGGACGAACGACGGCTGCCCGACGCCGGAGCACCTCAAGGAGCTTGGGATGGATATGCCGGAGGTCATCGAGGTGGTGAAAGCGAGGATCGAGGGAAGGGCCTGAGCGGAAAGAGAACAAAGCCGCAGATTTCGCGGATCGAAAGCCGGGCAAGAGAGAAAGAGAATTGAGCCGCAGCTTACGCAGATTACGCAGATTAAAGATTAGGATGCCGTGAGCGGGGGGCCGGGGGGATCGAAATGATCCTGCC
The DNA here is from genome assembly GCA_035531315.1 of Rectinemataceae bacterium. Lineage (GTDB taxonomy): Bacteria > Spirochaetota > Spirochaetia > Treponematales > Rectinemataceae > CAIJMU01. Next base: position 13,732 of record DATKTD010000131.1, on the reverse strand, counting down.
CGGCCTTTTGTTAAGCAATGCTTCTGGAATCTCATTACTGTGAGGTTCTGATGTCGGGGACCGATGGGAAAAAATTATTGATTATTACTGCAATCTCCTGGGCTCCTTGCCGAACGAGGCGCAGAAAGCGGGCCGCCTTTTTATCGGCAGCCCGCACGGAGGGAGCGAAGCTCGGAAGCCGCGGCGTCAAAAGACCTTGGCCAGCCTGGAGTCGTGGAGATTCCCGCCGAGCCCGTAATAGTCGCAGAAGCTCATGATAAGAGGCTTCCATCTGCGGGAGTCGACATGGAAGCGATTGCCTTCGTCGAGTATCGCCTCGTCGATGTGGCTGCGGAGGATCGTGGCCTCGATCGCGACGAGATGGCTCCCGGGCTCCCCGAAATCGCCGATGCGATCCACCTTCGCCTCGAGTTGTACGGCACATTCCTCCACCCGCGCCGGAGCCACGAGCTCGGAGGGCATGGCATGGAGGCCTGCGTAGGAGAATTTGTCGGCGACGTGGATGTAGCCCATTTTCGCCTTGTAATCGGGAATAGGGTCATTCCCGGAGCTGAGGGCGAGCCTGTCGATGGCCGCCACGAGATCCTCCGTGGCGAGGTTGATGACGCATTCCCCCCTTCGTCGCAGATTGGCGACGGTCTTGGAGCGGCCCGACAGGCCGAGCATGCAGGAACGGCCCAGCCACCAGATAGAGGAAAATGGGGCGATGTTGGTGCTTCCATCTTCGTTGGCGCTGCTCAGGAGGAGGACGGGGCTGCCGAAATAGAAGGCCCTCGGTTCGGTGACGACGTGCATTGCGGACTCTCCCTTGGGCGCCGCGAAGGCGCCTCGAGGGGGAATCTAGCCCGGGCCACTTGGCGGCTTCCACCGAAAAAGAGACAAGGAATTTGTCTTCGGCTCGCGCCCTCTTGCGGAAGGCGGATCGCGAGATCCTTGACCGCGCCGCAAGGAGCGCGTAAACTCGTCTTATGCAGTACGTTTCCGCCCGGAATAATCGCCTCAATAACGCGCCCTCACTGGAGGGGTGTCGAGGCGTCGTCTAGGGCGAAGAGGCTAGCGATGTGGAACGGCACCCCGAGGGGTGCCGTTTTTTTATCCGCGCGGGGTGGGACCCGGGCGGGAAAGGATCGATGAATGATAAGAATCGGAATCGAGATCCTCGTTTGCAGCGCAGGCGCCCGACGCCGCGACGGAGACAAGCGCCGCGCCGCCACCCGCAACAACAACTGCAACAACAACCGCAATAATTCTCCCCCAGCCTGATCCTTCGGCAAGCATCGAAGCGTCGGGCCGGCTGTCAGCCGGCCTTTTTATTTTCACCGCAAGGAGAGACAGATGTTCATAACTACGAAGGACATGGGCGGGATGGCGGGGCAAGAAGCCAGCCTGTGCGGCTGGCTCGTCTCGAAGCAGGCGCGGGGGATGGAGCATGGCCCCGACTTTCTCATGGAAAGGCGCCACCTCTGGCTCCGCTCGCCCCGGCAGGCGGCCATCCTCAGGATCAGGAGCTCCCTCGAGTTCGCCTGCGTCGACTTCCTCCACCGCGAGGGTTTCCATCGCTTCGACGCTCCCCTCATGACGCCGACGGCCTGCGAGGGGACGACGGAGCTTTTCGAGCTGGACTACTTCGGGAAGTCGGCCTATCTCTCGCAGAGCGCCCAGCTCTATTCCGAGGCGGGCATCGCGGCCCTCGGCAGGGTCTATAGCTTCGGGCCCTGTTTCCGCGCGGAGAAATCGCTGACGAGGCGCCACCTCACCGAGTTCTGGGGCGTCGAGCCCGAGATGGCCCATGTGGACGCCGAGGAGAACATGGCCTTCCAGGAGCGCTTCGTGCGCGCCATTCTCTCGCATGTCGCCGAGGAGAGGGCCGAGGATCTTCGCCTCCTCGGCCGCGATCCGGCGGATCTCGAGTTCGGGCCCGAGGCCTTTCCGATCCTGCTCTACGAAGAGGCTCTCGAGATCCTTCGCCAGGCGGGCCGCGAGCTGTCTTGGGGGGAGGATCTCTCGGTCGAGGACGAGGAGACCTTGTCGCTGCGTTTCCGGAGCCCCTTCTTCATCTACAAGTATCCCGTGAGCTGCCGGGCATTCTACATCGAGCCCGATCCCGGGCGGCCCGAGCTGGCCCTGTCGAGCGACTGCCTGATGCATGGGGGTTTCGGGGAGATCATCACCGGGGGGCAGAGGGCGAGCGACCACGACTTTCTCCGCGCCCGCATCCTCGAGCACGGGCTTTCGCTCGAGGACTTTTCCTGGTACCTCGATCTCAGGAAGTACGGGTCGGTGACCCACTCGGGCTTCGGGATGGGCATCGAGCGGATGCTGCGCTGGATCTGCGGCCTCCATCACATCAGGGAGGCCATCCCCTTCGCGCGGACTCCCCAGCGCTGCTCGCCCTGATAGGACGAAGGGACCCGGCCTTGCCTCGCCTCGGCCACCGCGCTCGGCCCTCAGCCGCGACCGAAGAGACCGAGGGCGGAGGCGAGATCGGGCATGGCGCTCTGGGCTCCTTCTTTTGTCGTGGAGAGGGCGGCGACGGCGTGGGCGAAGCGTATGGCCCTCTCGAGGTCTCTGGGGCCGGGAACCGGGGCGGGATCGCCGAAGAGGGCGAGTGCGAGGCCGGCGTTGAAGGAATCGCCGGCGGCCACGGTGTCGACGACCTTGACCGAGAAGCCGGGAACGTGGGTGGCCCCTTCCGGGCCGGCGAGGTAGGCGCCCCGCCCTCCCGCCTTGACGATGACGTTCCTCACTCCCCTCGCCTTGAGGGTGGAGCAGGCTTTTGCGATGCCGGCCTCGTCCTCCGTGCGCTCTCCGGTGAGGAGGGCGGCTTCGGTTTGATTGGGGGTAAGGATGGAAATCAGGGGAAAGAGTTCTTCGGGAAGGGGGCGGGCGGGGGCGGGGTCGAGGATGACGGGGACCCCTGCCTTCGAGGCTATGCGAGCCGCGGCGACGACGCTTTCCAGGGGAATTTCCAGCTGGAGGAGGAGGGCCGCGGCCCCTTCGATCGTGGCCCTCATGTCTTCGACCCGGGAGGGGGAGAGGGTCTCGTTGGCGCCTGCGACGACGACGATGGTGTTTTCGCCGCGGCCGTCGACCTGGATGCTCGCCGTGCCCGTGGCCATGCCGCGCGCCTTGGCGACGCCCAGGTGCCCGATGCCGGCCTTGTCGAATAGTTCTTCGTAATTGGCGCCGAGGAGGTCGTCGCCGATGGCCCCGACCATCTCGACCCGGGCCCCGAGTCGAGCGAGGGCGACGGCCTGATTGGCTCCCTTGCCTCCGGGGAAGATGCCGAAGGAGCGGCCATGGAGGGTCTCCCCGGGCTTGGGAAATCGCTCGAAGGTCGTGACGAGGTCCATGTTGACGCTGCCGAGCACGCAGAAGTGCCTCATGCGCGGTTCTCCTCTCCCTGCCTGTCCGCGACGCTCGCCCGCACGACGAGTTCGCCGCCGACCGTGGTCTTCTCCGAGGGGCGGCCGGGATCCTCGAGCCGCAGTGCCAGGAGATTCATCGCGCATTGGCCGATGCGGTGCTTGGAGACCTTTATCGAGGTGAGGGGCGGGTTCATGAAGGCGTTGGAGGGCAGGTCGTCGAAGCCCACCACCGAGACGTCGTCGGGCACGCCGAAGCCGGCCTCGGTGAGGGCGGAAATGCAGCCGTAGGCGACGAGGTCGTTCACGCAGAAGAGGGCGCCCGGCGGATCCGCGAGACCCTGGAGCTGTCGGGCCATGTCGAGACGCCCCTGTTCGTAGGTGGAGTCGATGGCGAAGAGGTCTCGCCGGTCGAAGGGGAGGCCGAAGTGTTCGAGGCCCTCGAGGAAGCCGCGCTCCCTTTCGGCGAAGTTCCGCGTTTCGATGCTTCCCTTGACGAGGCCGATGCGCCGGTGACCCTTGCCGTGGAGGTATTCGATCACGGAAAAGACCGACGAGTAGTTGTCCATGTCGACGAAGTCGAAATCGAAGGACCTATGGAAGGTGTCGATGAAGACGAGGGGAAGGGGCGAGCCGCGGAGGGCGAGGAAGTCCTCCTCGTCGAGCTCGGTGCCGAGGACTATGGCCCCCTCGATGCCTCCGCGGCCGAGATCCTCGAGGATGGCCGAAGGCTCGAAGTGCTCGTAGGTGGCGACCTCGATCGCGCAACCGAGGCGTCTGGCCTCGCCCTCGATGCCGTCGAGGTAGTCGGCGATGAAGACGCGATGGCTGGGATTGATGATGTGGCCGTGCTTGGCGATGCGAAGGAAGCGGACCGTCCGCGCCTCGCCGACCCCGCTTTGTCGCCTTTGCCGGTAGCCAAGGGACTCGGCGGCCTGAAAGACCCGGTCCCTGGTCTCCGGACCGACGCCTTTCTTCTTGTTGAGTACGAGGGATACGGTGGCGGACGAAACGCCCGCGAGCTCCCCGATCTGCTTGATCGTTGCCGCCATATTGGGGAATAGAGTAGGACCGCCTCGCGGCCTTGTCAATTATCAATGTAAAACATTTAGTAAAGTTTAGTGCGGAAATCTTGGCCTTTTCTGAGGCCTGCATGTCTTGAGAGATATTCATGAAAGTAAATATTTATATATTATACAAATAACTTTCATTGAATGCTGCTTCTTGAAATCGGGCCTGTTTTGTAGTGCCATGGATAGTTTTTGCTTGACAATTCATAAAATTGAACTAAAGAATCAGTGAAGTATTTACTGAACTTGGAGGGGCGATGAAGAGCGGAACGCTGCTCAATAGCGGCATCAGTTCAGTCATCTCGCGGATGGGGCACGGCGACGGCCTCGTCATCGGCGATGCGGGACTGCCCATTCCAAGCGGGCCGGAGCGAATAGACCTCGCTCTCGCGAGGGGCCTCCCTTCCTTCATTCAGACCCTCGAGGTCGTCCTATCGGAACTCTGCGTCGAACGCCTCGTCCTGGCCGAAGAGATCAAATCGGCCAATCCCGCGCAATACGCCGCCATCGAGGGGGTCCTCGCGGCCTACCGGAGGCGCACGGGCTTTCGAGCCGAAGCGGTCTTCGTTCCCCATGAGGAATTCAAGCGAAAGACGGCCTCCTCCCTCGCCGTCGTCAGGACGGGCGAATGCAGCCCCTATTCGAACGTGATTCTCCTCTCCGGGGTGGTGTTCTAGTGGACGAGACAGGGAAGCCCCCCATCCTCGAGATGAGGGGGATGAGCAAGGCCTTCGCCGGCGTCCATGCCCTCGAGGGAGTGGACTTCCGGGCCTTCGCCGGCGAAGTGATGGCCCTCCTCGGCGAGAACGGCGCCGGCAAGTCCACCCTCATGAAGATCCTCGCCGGCGTGTATTCGGCCGATTCCGGCGAGATGCGCTTCGAGGGCCGAAGCCTCGAGCTCAAGGGCCCTCGCGACGCCCAGGCCCGCGGCATCTCGATCATCCACCAGGAGCTCAACCTCGTCCCCGAGCTCTCGATCGCCGAGAACATATTCCTCGGCAGGGAGCCGGTCCACGCGGGGGGGCGCCTCGACTGGAAGAGGCTCAACAAGGAGGCCTCGATCCTCCTCGAGGGGCTCGGCGTGAAGTCGCGGCCCGATCGAAGGCTCGGGGCCCTTACCGTGGGCCAGCAGCAGATGGTGGAGATCGCGAAGGCGATCTCCTTCAACTCGAAGATAATCGTGATGGACGAGCCGACGGGGGCCCTGACCGACACCGAGACGGAGAGCCTTTTTCGCGTCATCCGGGAGCTTCGCGCCGCCGGAAAGGCCGTCGTCTATATCTCGCATCGCCTCTCGGAGATCTTCGCGGTCTGCGATCGGGCCACGGTCCTCCGCGACGGGAGGCTCGTCGGCGAGCGGGCGGTGGCCGAACTCGACGAGGATGCCGTCATCGAGATGATGGTCGGCAGGCGTCTCACGGAGCAGTACCCGCGCATCGATATCGAGGCCGGGTCGGCCCGTCTCTCCGTGGAGGGCCTCGAGGGTCCCCGCACCAAAGGCGCGAGCTTCGAGGCGCGGGCCGGAGAGATACTCGGCGTCACCGGCCTCATGGGCGCCGGCCGCACCGAGCTCGCCCTCGCCCTTTTCGGCGCCCTTCCGGTCACCAAGGGCCGCATCCTCCTCGACGGCGCTCCATACCGTCCACGATCGCCCCACGAGGCCATCGCGGCCGGCATCGCCTATGTCTCCGAAGACCGGAAGGATCTCGGTCTCCTCCTCGATCTCGGCGTGGGCGAGAACATGACCCTGCCGGCCCTCAGGACCTTCCAGGGGGCCTTCTTCTCCCTCTCCTCCTCGAGGGAGAGATCGAAGGCGCGCGAGTTCATCGGCCGCCTCCAGGTCAAGACGACAGGACCCGGCCAGGCCGTCCGGAATCTCTCGGGGGGGAACCAGCAGAAGGTTTCCATCGCCAAGGGCCTCGTCACCGCGCCGCGTCTGCTCATCCTCGACGAGCCGACCAGGGGCGTCGACGTGGGGGCCAAGAAGGAAATCTACAACATCATGAACGAGCTCAAGCGCCAGGGTCTGGCCATCATGATGCTCTCCTCCGAGCTCGCCGAGATCCTCGGCATGAGCGATCGCGTGATGGTGATGCACGAGGGGGAGGTGGCCGGGGTATTCGGCCGGGAAGAGGCGACCCAGGAGCGCATAATGCGTCTCGCCATCGGCATCAAGGAAGGGGCATTGTGAACAAGGAACTCTCCGCCACCATCAGGCCCCTCATCGGCCTCGTCATCCTCGCGGCCGCCGTCTCCATCCTGAGCCCGCGATTCCTCAGCGCCGGCAACCTCCTCAACGTGCTCCGGCAAACCTCGATCAACGCGGTGATCGCCACCGGCATGACCTTCGTCATCCTCACCGGCGGCATCGATCTTTCCGTGGGCTCGGTCCTCGCCTATTGCGGGGCGGTCATGGGCGCCCTCCTCGCGACGAGCCTGCCCCTCCCCGCGAGCGTGACCCTCGTCCTCCTCCTCGGGGCGGCCATCGGGGCGGTCACCGGCCTCGTCATCACGAAGGGCGGGACCCAACCCTTCATCGCCACCTTCGTCTCCATGACCCTCCTCCGCGGCGCCACCCTGGTTTTCACCGACGGAAGGCCCATCGCGGCCGACGCGGGGCCCCACGCCGACGCCTTCGCCTATCTCGGCCAGGGCCATTTCCTCGGCGTGCCCATCCCGGTCTACTTCATGGCCCTGGTCCTGGCCCTCGCCTTCTACGTGCTCAGGCACACGCGGCTCGGCCGCTACGTCTACGCCATCGGCAGCAACGAAAGGGCCGCGCGGCTCTCGGGCCTCCGCACCTCCCTCGTCAAGACGACGGTCTACGCGGTGAGCGGCACCCTCGCGGCGCTGGCGGGCATCATCCTCACGGCCCGCCTGTCCTCGGCCCAGCCGACGGCGGGCCAGGGCTACGAGCTCGACGCGATCGCGGCCGTCGTCATCGGCGGCACGACCCTCTCGGGCGGCAAGGGTTCGATTCTCGGCACCATCGTCGGCGCGCTGATCATCGGTGTGCTCAACAACGGTCTCAATATCATGAACGTCTCGTCCTACTATCAGATGATCGCGAAGGGGGCGGTGATTCTCGTCGCGATCCTCCTCGATAGGCGGAGCGAGGATTGAAGTCTCGTAACCGGGCCCTGGGCCCGGCATTCATAGGAGGTACCATGAAGAAGCTTCGCGTATTCATCGCCGTCCTTGCCCTGCTGCCGGGCTTCGTCGCCTTCGCGGCTCCAGCTCCCAAGGTGGGGCTCGTGCTCTCGACCCTCAACAACCCCTTCTTCGTCACGCTGCGCGACGGGGCGGTGGCCGAGGCCAAGAAGGTCGGCATCGATCTCGTCGTCCTCGATTCGCAGAACGATTCGGCCAAGGAGCTCTCGAACGTCGAGGACCTCGTGTCCCAGGGCGTGCAGGCCCTCCTCATCAACCCGACCGATTCCGACGCGGTCGGCGCGGCGATCAAGATGGCCAACCAGGCGAAGATCCCCGTCGTCACCCTCGACCGCGGCGCCAACTCGGGCGTGGTAGTGTCGCACATCGCGTCGGACAACGTGGCCGGCGGCAAGATGGCCGGCGACTGGATCGTGAAGGCCCTCCGCGGCAAGGGCAATGTCGTCGAGCTCCAGGGCATCGCCGGCACCTCGGCGGCCCGCGATCGCGGCCAGGGTTTCAACGACGCCATCGGCGCCACCACCATCAAGGTCGTCGCCCGCCAGGTCGCCGACTTCGACCGCGCCAAGGGTCTCTCCGTAATGGAGAACATCCTCCAGGCCCAGCCTTCCATCGACGCTGTCTTCGCCCACAACGACGAGATGGCCCTCGGCGCCCTCAAGGCCATCCAGGCCTCCGGCCGCAAGATCCTCGTGGTCGGCTTCGACGCCACCGACGATGCCGTCGCCGCCGTGAAGGCCGGCACGATGGCCGCCACCGTCGCCCAGCAGCCCGCCCTCATCGGCTCCCTCGGCGTCGACACCGTGCGCGACATTCTCGCCGGGAAGACCGTGCAGAAGTTCGTCCCCGTCGTCCTCAAGCTGGTGACGAAGTAAGTAGCTACGCCGTCGGCGGCCTCGGGAGAATCGGAACCCGGCCGCCGAACAGGCCTTCCTCGGGCCCTCCGGATTTCTTCCGGGGGGCCCTTCGTTTTTCGGCAGAGCGGCCTGCCGTCTCGGAGGCGCCGCGCCTCCGGAAACCCCCGTCTTCGATCTGGGACTTGGCATGGCTGATGCATACGTCGCCTCGGGGCCAGATTCTCGCCCTAGTGCCCAGGATGTGAATGAATTATAATCCTCCAAAGATCATTCCAAGGAGGGATCAATGAAACGTGGCTCTCTGCTCGTCGTGTTTATGGCCTGTGCGGCCCTTTTCGCCGTGCCCGCCCTTGGGGCCCAGGAGAAGCTGGAGATCTTCTCGTGGTGGGCCGGAGACGAGGGTCCTGCCCTGCAGGCCCTCATCGATCGTTATCAGCAGCTCTATCCGAGCATCCAGGTCCAGAATTCCACCGTGACGGGGGGATCGGGCGTCAACGCCCGCGCCGTCCTCAAGACGCGGATGCTCGGCGGCGATCCGCCGGATTCCTTCCAGGTCCATGCCGGTCAGGAGCTGATAGGCACCTGGGTCGTGGCGAAGAGGATGGAGGATCTCAGTTCCCTCTTCAAATCCGAGGGCTGGATGACCAAGTTCCCGGCCGGCCTTCTCTCCCTACTCTCCTCCAAGGGCGGCATTTGGAGCGTTCCGGTCAACATCCATCGCTCCAACGTGATGTGGTACGTCCCCGCGAATCTCAAGGCCTGGGGCGTCACGCCCCCGAAGACCTGGGACGAGTTCCTCGCGACCTGCAAGACCCTCCAGGACAAGGGTCTCGCGCATCCCCTCGTCGTGGGCGAAAGCTGGACCTATCAGCATCTCTGGGAATCGGTGGCCCTCGGGGTCCTCGGTCCCGACAACTGGACCGCCCTCTGGTCGGGCAAGCTCAAATTCAACGATCCGAAGCTGGTGAAGGTCTGGGAGACCTTCGGCAAGGTCCTCGCCTACGCGAACCCCGACGCCAGCGGACTCTCCTGGCAGCAGGCCACCGATCGCCTCGTGAAGGGCGACGCCGCCTTCAACATCATGGGTGACTGGGCGGCCGGCTACATGGCGACGACGCTCAAACTGAAACCGAACGAGGATTTCGGCTGGGCAGCCTCGCCGGGCACGGGCGGCTCCTTCATGATGCTCTCCGATTCCTTCGGCCTGCCCTTGGGAGTGAAGCATCGCGACGCCGCCATCAAGTGGCTCAAGCTCCTGGGCTCGCAGCAGGGCCAGGACATCTTCAACCCCCTCAAGGGTTCGATCGCGGCCCGCCTCGATTCGGATCTCAGCAAGTACAACGCCTACTCGAAGTCGGCCGCGGCCGATTGGAAGTCCAACAAGATCGTGGGCAGTCTCGTCCACGGCGCCGTGGCTCCGGAAAGCTTCAACAGCCAGTTCGGCACGGTCATGGACATCTTCCTGTCGGGCAACAACGCCATGGCGGCGGCCAACGCGGCCCAGGCCATCGCGGACCAGGTGGGCATCGGCAACTAAGTCTCGCGTCTTTCTACTCCGACTCCCGTTCGGAACTTTCCGGACGGGAGCTTTTCTCGAAGCGGATCGAAAAAACGGAGGGTAGGCCCCGTGTCACGGATGAACGACAAGAACAAGCTGATAGGCTTCTTCGTCCTCCTGCCCTCCATCGTCCTCCTGGCCATCTTCGTCTACTGGTTCATCGGGCGGACGGTCTATTCCTCGCTCACGAACTGGGGCAGGGATCCGAGCCAGGCCCTCGCCCTCAAGCCCGTGCTGAAATTCATCGGTCTCGACAACTACCGGGAGCTCTTCACGGGCATCATCGACGGGCGCTTCCGCCAGGACCTGGTGAGCACGATCTTCTTCACGGCCTTCTTCATCGTGGGTTGTCTCGCGATCGGCCTCGTCCTGGCCATATTCCTCGACTCGAAACCCAAGGGCGAGGGTCTCCTCCGCTCGATCTTTCTCTTTCCCTTCTCGCTCTCATTTGTCGTAACTGGTACTATATGGCGCTGGCTTCTCCAGCCCCAGGGAGGGGTGAACCGCCTGCCCACCGTCCTGGGCCTCCCGCCGGGCAAGTTCGCCTGGCTCACCTCGAGGGAGCAGGTCTGGCGCTTCGATTGGAACGACCTGCCCCTCTTTTCCGCGGCGACGGTGGCGATCGTCCTCGTCCTGGTCGCGGTGGCGGCCTTCCGCGCGGGGAGGCGAAAGAGGGGCTGGATAGCCTCGGCCTGCGCCCTCATGCTCGCCGCCTGGGCCCTCGTCTTCGGGCGATCGGTCGTGGCCCTTCCCTTCCCGGAGCTCCACGGCTTCAACCTCGCCTTCATCGGCATCATCATCGCGGCGGTCTGGCAGATGTCGGGCTACACGATGGCCTTGTACCTCGCGGGGCTTCGCGGAATTTCCGAGGACGTCCGGGAGGCGGCCGTCGTCGACGGGGCCAACGGCTGGCATCTCTACTCGAAGGTCATCCTCCCCCTCCTCGCGCCCATTTCGCTCTCCGCGATGATCATCCTCGGCCACATCAGCCTCAAGATCTTCGACCTCGTCTTCGCGATGGCGGGCCCCGACAACGGCGCCACGGACGTGCCGGCCCTCCTCATGTTCATCACGACCTTCCGCGGCAACCAATTCGCCAAGGGGGCGGCGATCGGCGTGATCCTTCTCCTCCTCGTCGCCATCATCATACTTCCCTACCTCCGCAGCCAGCTCAAGAAGGAGGCCAGGGAATGAGAAGCCCCACCGGCCCCAGCCGCCATTCGCCCTGGCGTTGGCTGATGTACCTCCTCCTCGGCATAGCGGTCGTCTTCTATCTCCTGCCCGTCTACATGCTCCTCGTCACCGCCCTCAAGGAACCGGCTGAGATCAATCTCGATACGGCCTGGAAGCTGCCAAGCGTGTGGAACTGGTCGAGTTTCGCGCAGGCGATCGAGGCCTTCCTGCCGAAGCTCAAGAACAGCTTCGTGCTGACGATTACCGCCGCCACCGCCTCGGCCCTCCTGGGTTCGCTCAACGGCTATGTACTCGCGAAGTGGCAGTTCCGCGGCTCGAAGGTGATCTTCGCCTTCATGCTCTTCGGTATGTTCATCCCCTACCAGGCCATCCTCATCCCCCTCTTCGGTTTCATCAAGTCCATCGGGCTTTACGGGAGCATCTGGGGCCTCGTCCTCGTGCACACGGTCTACGGCCTACCGATCACGACGCTGATCTTCCGGAACTACTATGTGGAGATTCCCGATTCCCTTATCGAGTCGACGAGCCTGGACGGGGCGGGCTTCTTCGGCGTCTACCGCTGGGTGGTCTTCCCCCTCTCGATGCCCGGCTTCGTCGTCGTCATCATCTGGCAGTTCACGCAGATCTGGAACGAGTTCCTCTTCGCCGTGACCCTGTCCAATCCCTCGAGCCAGCCCATCACCGTGGCCCTGGCCCAGCTCGCCGGCGGCGAGGCGGTCAAGTGGAATCTTCCGATGGCGGGGGCCCTCCTGGCCGCACTGCCGACCCTCCTCATCTACGTGATCTTCGGCCGCTACTTCATCCGCGGCCTCCTGGCCGGCTCGGTGAAGGGTTAGCCGCTACCGCATTCCCTTCGGAAGGGCTATGCTCTCCGGAGGGGGTGCGTCTTGAAGAGCGAATTGAGCGTCATCGACAGCGCTTACTCGAGGCCGCGTTTCGCCGCGATCTTTCTGCGGGTGGAGGGCGAGGAGGTGGCGGTGGTCGAGACGGCCACGAGCCGCTCGCGTCACCTCCTGCTCGAGGCCCTGGAAGAGCGCAAGCTGGCCGCGAGCCAGGTTCGCTATGTCATAGTGACCCACGCCCACCTCGATCATGCCGGCGGGGCGGCCGCCCTCCTCGAGAGTTTTCCATCGGCCACCCTCGTCGCCCATCCGCGGGCCGCGCGGCACCTCATCGATCCCTCGCGGCTCGAGGCCAGCGCCCGCCGGGTCTACGGCGACGCGGAATTCGAGAGGCTCTACGGCAGCCTTCTTCCCGTGGCCGCCGAGCGCGTGATCCAGCCCGAGGACGAGTCATCGATTCCCTTCGGCGCGGGCGAGTTCAGATTCCTCCACACGCGGGGCCACGCGAAGCATCACTTCTGCATCCTCGATGCGGCTGCCGACGCGATCTTTACGGGGGACGCCTTCGGCCTCGCCTATCCGGAGCTGCAAGGCGGGGGTCTCTTCGTCTTTCCCTCGACGAGTCCCACGGACTTCGAGGGCGAGGAGGCCCTGGAGGCCGTGGACCGCATCGCCGCCTCCGGGGCGGGCCGGGCGATGCTCACGCACTTCGGCGAGTTGCGCGATCTTTCGGCGGCGCGACAGGCGCTCCGTGGGCAGATCGCCTTTTCAATGGAGATAGCCGAGAGGGCGAGGGGCATGGCCGAAGAGGTTAGGGAGGCCTTTCTCCTCGGGGAGCTGCGTTCACGCTACGCCTCCTTTGCGGCCTTGGGCCCGGCGGGCTTCCTCGACAAGGATCTCGAGCTCAACGCGGCGGGGCTGGCCTGGTCTGTCAGGGAGAAATAGGGACAGCCATCTATCGCGGACTCGGCGGCAATGAGCCATCGAGCTTGCCCCCGTCCCTTCCGGCGACCATACTTTCAGGTATGGATGCAGGTCGGACGCGCGGGGCCTTAGGGGCCAGAATCCTCATATCGCTGTTTCTGGCATGTCTCGGTTCCGCGGCCCTTTGGGCCGAAAAGATCGTTCTCCAGCTCAATGGCCTGCCTTCCTTCCAGTTCGCCGGATTCTACATGGCCCTCGACAAGGGCTTTTACGGCAAGGATGGGCTGGATGTCGAGATCAGGCCGGGGGGAAGGGGCATCGATCCCGTGGAAGAGGTCGCGTCGGGGAGGGCGGATTTCGGCGTCGGAACGAGCAGCCTGCTTCTCGCCCGGGAGAAAGGCCTGCCGGTGACCGTCATCGCGGCCATTTTCCAGCATTCGCCCCTCGTCATCATCGCGAGGCAGATAGGCAAGACGGACAGCATCCAGGATCTCATCGGCCGGAGGATCATGCTCGAGCCCCGGTCGGAGGAGCTGGTCGCCTATCTCAGGCATTCCGGCCTCGGTCCCGCTACGTATACGCAGCTGCCGTATAGCTATCGGCTCCAGGATTTGATCGATGGCAAGATAGACGCGATGTCGGCGCATTCGACCAACGAGGCGATCAAGCTCTCCATGTCGAATATTCCCTTCGACATGTACACGCCGCGTTCAGAGGGTATCGATTTCTACGGCGACAATCTGTTCACCTC
>DATKTD010000130.1:0-13746 GCA_035531315.1 Rectinemataceae bacterium | reverse complement strand
ATCCGTTTCGGCCAGCGGGCGCCATCTGGCCCGACGATCTTGCGGTGAGTAGCTCTGTCGACGCGAATCCGCGTCTCGATGCGTCCTGGTTCGGCGGCTGGACGGCGAGCGTCCTCTCGGCCCTCGAGGCCTTCGGGGGGCAATCCGGCGTGGACTATGCTCGTCTGACCGCGGAGGCTCGCTCACGCCTCCCGGATCCTTGGTTGGTCGAGCCAAAGAAGATCGCCATGAGCATGGTCGAGCGGAGCTTTCGGAGCGATCGTCTCGTCTCGCCCCCAGGCATCGCGGTGGGCCTGCCGTCGGGAGGCCCCTGGTACGCCGAAAGTCCCTTCGCAGGTCTTCCCGAAGCCATCGGCGACTCCTACGAGGCGCTCCTGGCTACCGGTTATCATTGTTTCCACTCCAGCGAACTCGAGCTTTTCGTCGCCGTGCCGGAGGAGGGTGATGCGATCCTCCTTATCCGAGGCCTCGACCCTCCCTGATGCCCGCCATTCCGAGACGCGAAGACAGCCTGGCTTAAGGCGCTATCTCCCTGAGACGGTTTTCGATCTCCTCGAGTTCGTGGGAGAGCCGCTCGATGCTTCGCTCTATCCGCGCCTTGTCCCGGAGCAGTCTTTCCTCGCCGTCCTCGGGTGGCCGCGAGGGCGATACCCGCGCGCGAACGGCGGCGGGGCTCATGCCTCCTCGTAGGGACTCTATCGCCTCGTTGCGGAGCATGGGGTCCCTTATTCCCGCCGCCAGCTTCATGCCGTCCCATCCCAGGCTCGGGTCGATACCGTAGCCGGCAGCCTTCGCCGCCGCCCCCGCGGTGACGCGGGGAATGGCCAGTGCCCGGTCGAGGTAATCCTCGAAGCGGGTCTTCCAGCGCTCGCAGAGGGCCTGGGCCTCTATGAGGAGCCTGCCGAATTCGAGCATTACCCGGCCGTTTTCCTCGATGCAGGTCTCGCGTATCTTGCGGGTGAGCTCGATGAACTCGGGCTCCCTGTCGAAGGGGCTTTGATAGAAGCCCTTCGATTCGGCCGCCACGAGAAGGTCATGGAAGATACCCCAGAACTCGTTGGTATGGGCACGGCCCGAGGCGGCGAAGCCCTTGCGCTCGCAGTGGAGGTGATGTGCGTATTCATGGAGGGCCGTATAGACGAGCTGCTCGTCCGAGGCGAAATTGCGATTGTGAAGGATGATCTCCCTCGAACGCGGCTTATAAAGGCCGTTGACGAGGGAGCTTTCCTTGCCCGAAAAGACGAGACTGAAATCGGTCTCCGCGTCGGCAGTGCGAAGGAGGAGCTCCTTCACCTGATCCTGGTTCATCGATCCTCCGGCGGGTCAGTAGGCCCGACCGGAGGAACCATATCGGGACTCGGAGGCCCGGTAAAGACCCGGGCGGCACGGAAGCGCTCGAGCTATCGAGTCGGGTCCTCGCTCAGGGACGGCGGAGGGCGCGCTCGATCTCGGGCTGGTTGAAACCGACGATGATCTTTCCGTGGACGTCGATCACGGGAACGCCCATTTGGCCGGACTTGTGGACCATCTCCTCAGCCTTATGCTGGTCGCGGGAAACGTCATACTCGGTAAAGGAAACGCCTTCCTTCTTGAACCAGTCCTTGGCAAGGCGGCAATACCCGCAGCTCGGGGTCGTATAGATGCTTACAGCCATGATTCCTCCTAGAAACGGATATATACGAAAAATACTATGTAACCTTGTTTCTGTCAAGATTGAAGCATAGACCTTCGTGCCAGGCGTTGCCTCACTATGACAACGGGAATCCGCTCCTTTTTGTTCATGGCTATTTTGCTCGCCTCCTCCGCTCCAAGGCTGGCGGCCGAGGAAGGCGGAACCCTGGTAGAGTTCTCCTTCGGCCTTTCAAGCGATGAGGCCTCGGCACTACGGGCCGATATCAGAACCGGGGACAGCCGCCTTGCCTTTGCCGTCCGCGGCGACGAAACGGAAGCCGAAGTGGCATTTTCCGCTGCCTATGCCGGCAAGGAGGGCGGTGGCATCGCTGTAGGATCCCTCCATCCCGGCCCGATCCTCCTGTTGCTTCTCGACCCCCTCGAGTGGGGGCTGGTCGGTCGTGACCCCCACTTTGCCCTTCCCGACGCGAATCTCGATTCGTCTCTTGGAGGCTGCGTCATCAACGCGGGGTCCCTCAGTCTCTTCGCCCTGGGGAGGGGAGGTTTTGGGACGGGCGGCATCGTGATGGAAGGCGAAGAAAAAGAAGAGGAAGACGACAGTCCGCCAAGCATCGTCGCCGGGGGCCTCAGCGCCCAATTCCCCCTGGGCTCGAATTTCCTTGGCTTCAGCCTCGGGATCGGGCGTTCGAAACAGGGAAACCAGCCTTCCTCCTGGTACGATGCTTTCATTCCCGGTTCATGGCCCCGGAGCCTCGGAAGCCTCTTTTTTTGGGCTCCCCGGCCCCCATCGAGAATAACACTGGCCCTGATCGCCTCCTCGGCCATCGACCTTGGCTCTGGCTTGGCTCTGCGCTTGGAGCTCGGACAGTCCCTGGCTGGAGCCCTCATCCATGCTTCCATAGCGGCTCGTTCGCCCCATTTCCTCGCCTGGAACGAGAAGGGGGATCGCCTCGCCCGCGGGCAGGTGGAGGTCGAGCTGCCCCTTGGGAACGACCTCCGGCTCGCGCTCAGGGGAGAGCTCGCGGCCCTTGCCACCTTCCCCGAGCCATCCCCCCATCTCGAGAGGGTCTTCCGTTTTAGCTTGGATGGCGAGGGGAGGGCAGCCTTCCCGGCCCGCCTTCGCTTCGACGGGAGCTGGAAGGCCGGGCCGGAGGACTCGGCGCTCGGATCGGCCTTCGAACTCGGTCTCGGCGAATCGGATGACACCTTCCGTCTCGGCCTTTCGGCGGTCCTCGAATGGGCGGGGACCTCGGCACTCCTCGTCGATCGAGCCCTGGAGTTTTTCGCCCTGGTTCCTCCCGATCTCCTCGAGCTGCGCCTGGAGGCGGTACTGCCTCGGTTCCGGCTTCCGGGTGCCGGCCTCATGGTCCCTTCGCTCCACGGCTCTCTCGAGAGAAGACTTCCCTTCGAGGCGAATCCGGCCAATGCCTTCACGGTCGAGGCCGGCTGGGGGCTGGAGATCGGGAAGGCCGGGCTCTTCACCTTCACGCTGCGCGGAGACTTCGAAGGAAGCCCGGCCCCCTCGCTCCTCGCATCCCTGGGCTCGGCCCCTGGCCGGCTTCGGGCGGGGCTAAGGGTCGGACTCGGGCGCTGATCCCGGTTGCCCCGCCCATCGGTAAAAGGCTACTCTTGACGGCATGACAATCGACAGGAAAACGAGCGCCCTCATCGTCGTGGATGTGCAGAACGATTTCTGTCCGGGCGGAGCCCTCGCGGTCAAGGGCGGCGACGCCGTCGTCGAGCCCTGCAATCGCGCGATGCGTTTTTTCGATCACATCGTCCTTACCCAGGACTGGCATCCCCTGGGCCATGTCTCCTTCGCCTCCACCTGGCCCGGGAAGCGGCTCTATTCGCAGATCGAGGTGGCGGGCGAAGCCCAGACCCTCTGGCCCGATCATTGCGTCGCCGGCAGCGCGGGGGCCGACTTCCATCCGCGTCTCGATGCCCCCAAGGCCTCCCTCGTTCTGCGCAAGGGTCGATCGACATCCCTCGATTCCTATTCGGCCTTCCTGGAAAACGACAGGCGCACGAGCACCGGCCTCGCGGGCTATCTCAGGGAACTCGGCGTGCAGGATCTCTACCTCGCGGGGCTCGCCACCGACTACTGCGTCCTGGCTTCGGGCCTCGACGCCATCTCTTCGGGATTCCGGCTCTGCCTCATTGCCGACGCCGTCCGGGGCGTCGACCTACCCGCGGGATCGGCGATCGCCGCAATAGAGAAGCTCAAGACCCTCGGTGCCGCCATCATCGCTGTGGAAGACCTGGGGGCACTTCCATGACGAGGGGGCTCTTCACCGATTTCTACGAACTCACGATGGCCCAGGGCTACTGGAAGTCGGGGCGCAACGGGCGTTCGGTCTTCGACTATTTCTTCCGCCGCAATCCCTTCGGCGGCGGCTACTCGGTATTCGCCGGCCTCGAGACCTTTCTTCGCGGCCTCGAGGATTTTCGTTTCGACGAGGAGGACCTCGCCTGGCTCGACGGCCTCGGCTATTTCGACAAGGGCTTCCTCGACTACCTCGGGAAGCTCAGCTTCGGCGGGGACATATGGGCCGTGCCCGAAGGCTCGATCGTCTTCCCCCAGGAGCCCTTGGTCCGCGTCCATGCCGACCTCATCCAGGCCCAGCTCATCGAGGGCTTCCTCCTCAACACCCTCAATTTCCAGAGCCTCATCGCCACGAAATCGGCGCGGGTCTGGCGCGCCTCGAATTTCGGCTCGGTGATGGAGTTCGGGCTTCGCAGGGCCCAGGGCATCGACGGGGCCCTCTCGGCCTCGCGGGCGGCCTTCCTGGGCGGGGCCTCCTCGACCTCGAACAGTCTGGCGGGCAGGCTTCTCGGCATCCCCGTCTCCGGGACCATGGCCCATTCCTGGGTGATGAGCTTTCCCCGCGAGGCCGATTCCTTCGAGCGCTATGCCGAACTCTATCCGAATCGGACAACCTTCCTCATCGACACCTACGACACCCTCGGCAGCGGGCTGGCCAACGCGATCGCGACGGGTACCAAGCTCGCGGCCAAGGGCCTCAATTTCGGCGTCCGCCTCGATTCGGGCGACATCGACTACCTCTCGCGCCAGGTTCGCGCCGCCCTCGACGCGGCGGGCCTCAGGCGGGCCTTCATCGTCGTCTCGAACGAGCTCGACGAGGACATCATCGAGCACCTCGTCTCCGCTGGTGCCCCTGTCGACCATTGGGGCGTCGGCACCCATCTGGTCACCGGCGGCAGCGAGTCCTCCTTCGCCGGCGTGTACAAGTTGGCCGCCATCGAGCGCGAAGGCGAACTCGAGGCGACGATGAAGGTCTCGAACACGCCGGAGAAGTCCTCGACGCCGGGCGTGAAGGGCCTGTGGCGTCTGTACGGGGAGACGGGCCGGGCCGAGGCCGACCTCCTCGCCCTCGACCGCGAGGCCCCCCAGGCCGGGCAGACCCTCAGGCTCCACCATCATTCGGGAGATTGGCGCCACACCGACTTCGTGCCCACGCGGGTCGAGCCCCTCCTCGGGGAGGTGATGAGGGAAGGTCGGATCGTCGCCGACCTTCCCCCTCTCGCAGCGATCAGGGCCGGCCTTCGCGATCGCCTCGCCGCCTTCGACGGCACCTACCTGCGCGGCCTCAATCCCCATGTCTACAAGGTTTCCCTCTCTCCTGCCCTGAGGGATCTCAAGCTCTGCCTCATCGAGAAGGGCCTATCAGTACACACGAGGAGCTGCGAGGGCTGAGACCGGGGTCTCGGCCAGGCTCGGCCCATTGACTCCTTCGCCAGCAGAAGCAGGGCCTTTAGCCGCGATTCCGCCCCGTCTCGGTGCCGCTCCTCGAAAGGAACTTCCAGACGAGGAATTTCGCCAGGACGAGGAGGGCGAGGAGACTCGCCCACAGATTCTGTCGCGGGGCTATCCGGAGTTCCAGGATGCCGGATCGCGCCGGCTGGAAGAACTCGCTCGCGGGAGGGTCGACGGCGACCAGCGCTGATCCCGAAGCCAGGAGCCAGGCGCCGCCTGTTCCCGACCTGATAGAGGCCCTCGTGGGAAAGACGCTCGAGAAGGCCGGGGCGGCCGCCGCGCGGATCGTCGCGTCGTAGGCGAGGGGGAGGTCCGGATTGGCCAGGGAGGCAGGGCCCCAGGCGAAGTCGACACCCGGCGAGAGGCCCTCGGCCAGGGGGCGAGCCCCGAGGAGACCGGGGTCGGCCACGAGGGGGTCGGGAAGGCCGAGTGCGGTCGAGATGACAAGGGAGGCCCCGCTTTTGCGGGCCTCGGCATCCATGCCCCTGTCGACAAGGGCCACGGCCGGGCGAGGGAGGACGACGAGGTAGGGCAGGGCCCGACGGACGAGTTCCGAAAAATTCCCCGATGCGTAGACAGGTATCTCGGAGGCCGCGAGCGTGGCGACGAAGACACAGGGAATGCCGCCCGCCGGATCGGAGAAGACGAAGCGGAAGCTCCCCGTCGCGGCGAGGGCCACCCTCCTCCCTTCGCGGCGATCTTCGAGGGCATAACGCGCGGCCGGGAGGCTACCGAAGGCTCCCCGACCCGCGTCGTATCGCTCGACGGAGAGGGCGCCGCGTCTGCCTGCCTCGACGAAGGAGGCCAGCCATGCCGCCCTGGTACGATCGTAGCGGAGCGAGGCCGGCCAGACGGCGGGGGCCGCCTCGTCGACTCCCGGACCGAGGGGCCTCGCCCTCGTGGAATCCCCGAGGGTCAAGCCGCGAGGCGGACCCGCGAAGCCGGTTTCGATGAGGGAGAAGCCCCGCGCCTCCAACGGAAATGAATCGGTCATGAGCGTCACCGAGCGGTAGCCCCGGGACGGAAGGGTCTCGAGGACCGAGTAATCGACGGAAAAGAGGGGACTGGCGGAAAGAAGGCGGGCGGCGACATCGGCCCTCGAAGAGGGGCTATCGGCCCCGTCGGAGGCGACGACGGCCCGCCAGGGAAGGAGTCGGCTTCTTCCGGCCTTCGGGTCGAAGACGAGGATGAAGCGGTCGGCGGCGGCGAGGGCGGGCCTGGTCGAGAGTTCCGCGAGGGCGATGTCGACGGGACGGGCCCCCGGCATGCCCGCGAACATCGAGCGCGAGCAATCGAGGACCAAGGCACTCTTAGGCCTGCCCCTTCCGTCGGCCCCGGCGGAAGGGACGGAAATCGCGGGAAGGGCCTTGCCGCCGTCGAGGAGGGCGAAGGCGAGGACGAGGGCGATGGCGGCGTCGAAGAGGAGGTCGTAGCGGCTGCGGAGGGTCCGGAAGAGGAAGCGCGCAATCCGGGGGCCCCCGCCGGCGACGAGGAGGTCGTGGGGATGGCGGAGACGGCGACCGAAATTGCGTGTCATGAAAAGGATGAGGGCCACTGGCACGAGGAGGATGGCGAAGAGACCGGCCGGCTCAGGCATGGAGGGCCTCCAGGAGGGCGTAGAGGGCCTCCGGCAGCTCCTCCCTCGCGGAGATCCGCTGGAAGAAGAAGCGTCCGCCTCGGGGGGAGGCCAGGGAGGCTTCGAGTTCAGTTAGTTGTTTCAGATAACTTTTTCGTGCCTGGCCATCCCAGGGGATCACGAGGCGGCGGCCGCTCTCGTTGTCCTCGACGTCGACGTCGGCCGCGGAGCCGGCGGCGGACGCGAAGTCCCGATGGAGTCGGAGGAAGAAGGCCTTCTTGAAGGGAAGGCGCTCGGGCCGGAAACCGGGATCGAGGAAGTCCGAGACGATGACGACGCGGCCGTAGCGGCTCCTCGCCCTGGCGGCGCGGGCGGCGGCCTCTATGGCGGTGCCGTCGCGCTCCTCCCGACCGATGTCGCCGAAGAAACCGTCGAGTTCGGGCTTGCCGAAGCCCCCCCTCGGCCGCTCGAGGGCCCTCAAGGGCCTCGAGGCGAAGGCGAGGAGGAAGACCGGCTCGCCGAGGGCGGCCAGCGTCCAGGCCACGGAGGCGGCCGTCGTGTCCGCGAGGGGCGCCTCGAGCCGGGCGCCGGGGACCTCCCCGAGGGCGTCGAGGGAGGAGGAGAGATCGGCGAGGACAACGAGGCCGTCTCGTTCCTCCTCGTGGTATTCCTTGACGTAGAGTCTTCCGGTCCGCGCCTCGAGGCGCCAATCGACGCGCCGTGGGTCGTCGGAGGGAAGGTACTCCCTGATATTCCTCAAGTCGAAGGAACTTCCCTCTCGCCGGAACATCGGGTCGCGGCTGGGCCTGCTTCCCTGGGGATGTCGTCTCGTCCGCATGAGAAAGGCCTTCACGAGGCCGGCGCAGGAGGGATCGACGAGGTTCATGCGCTGCCGAGGTAGGTCTTCCGCACGGCCGAGAGGACGGAGCCGAGGATGGAGCCGATGGCGACCCCGTCGGCCTCGGCCTCGAATTCGAGGAGGACCCGGTGGTTGGCCAGGTCCGGGAAAAGGAGGGAGACATCCTCGAAGGAGGCGGCCACCCGTCCCGCCAGGGCCGCTCGCGCCCTCGCCGCGTCGAGGAGGCCGATGGCGCAGCGTGGCGAGGCGCCGAAGCGGACGTACTTGCGCACCGCCTCGACCGAACTCCGGTCGGGATGGGTCTCGGTCACGAGGCGGACGATGAAATTCCTGAGATCGTCCGCCACGACGATCTTGGCCGCGACTCGCCGGTAGGCGGCAAGGGCCGCGATGCTCCGCTCCGCGCCGGCCGGTCCGCCCGAGCCCCCCCTCTCCCGGCTCTCGAGGATGGCGCGCAGGGTGGCGAAGTCGGGCATGGTGAAGAACAAGCGCATCAGGAAGCGGTCGATCTGGGCCTCCGGCAGGGGATAGGTTCCCTCGAGCTCGATGGGATTCTGTGTGGCGATGACGAAAAAGGGCGATGGCAGGGGCCTCGTCTCGCCGAGGAAGGTTACGCGCTTCTCTTCCATGGCTTCGAGGAAGGCCGACTGGGTCTTGGGCGTCGCGCGGTTGATCTCGTCGCCGAGGACCACGTTCGCGAAGATGGGTCCCTCAACGAAGCGGAGACTGCGGTTCCCCGACTCGTCCCCCGAGATCATCGTGGAGCCGATGATGTCGAGGGGCATGAGATCGGGGGTAAATTGGATGCGGCGGAAGCCGAGGCCGAAGAATTCGGACCAGGCCTTCGCGAGGCTGGTCTTGCCCAGGCCGGGGGGGCCCTCGAGGAGGACATTGCCCTCGCAGAGGAAGGCCACGAGGAGTCGGTCGAGGGTTTCCTCGCGGCCGACGATCCTCGAACCCAGCCAGCCGAGATAGTCCTCGCGGAGCCGTGCCACTTCGTCGAGATCGGCCTGGATGGACATCGTGCCCGCCGTCTCCCTGTCCTCAAGATCTTCTGCTCGTTCCATGTACCGTTCCTTCGATGATGAGCTGATTGAGCCAGACGCGAGATAGGGCCGCGATGACGATGAGCGAGGCCGCCGAACCGGCGAGGAGGACGGGGACGGCGGGGCCGGTCGAGGCTATCGCGTTCGCGGCCAAGTGCCACGCGATGGCGAAGAGGATGGCCAGGGTCGTCGTCGTCGCCCTCCCGCGTTCCAGGGCGAGGATGAGGGCCATGGCTCCGGCGATGTGGACCGGCAGGGACCAGGAAAGTCGGAAAAACATGTCCGCTCCTGGAAAGACGACAAGGTAGGAGAGATTTTCCGCGGTCGCGAATACGACGATGGCGGCGAGGGCGAGGCCGGGCCAGCGCGCTCCCTCCTCCCCTCGGCCGAAAGTCCCGGACCCCGCAGGCACTGGGGCCCTGTCCCCCTTCGCGGGACCCTTGTCAAAGGCCAGACCCGCAAGAAAGGCCCTGCCAGCCACGATCCTTCGCCCGGCGACCATGAAGGCGAGGGCCATGGCGAGTTTGCCCGCCTCCTCGACGAAGATAGGCGCGGCTATCGCGAGGGCCGCGGATCCCGGTGCCGCGAGAGTGGCAAGGCCTGTCGCCAGCCGATCGAGGGAGACGAGGCCGAGCCAGAGAAGGATGCCCGAAACGAGCACTATAAGGGGCTCGAAGGCCCGGGCGGCGAGCGCGGCCGGCCTCATTTCGTCCCTCCCTGTCCGGCGAGGAGCTCGGCCCAGCGACGGCGCAATAGGGAGGTCCAAGGATCCTCCCTCGGGCCTATACCCGTCTCGAGCCTGAAGGAGGCGAACCAACGTCGCTGAAGCTCGGCGAAGCTTGTCGTCACGAGGTCGCCTGAAGCCCTCATGTCCTGGCTCGAACTCGCAGCGAAGAGCTTGAGAAGTCGGGTTCTGTAGTCGACGAGGGGGCTTGGGACCCCTCCCGCCCCGCTGCCTTCGAAGCCGGTGATGCCTCCCTTCCCGCTTTCCGAGGCTGGCGGCGTCGTGGCCTTTCCCTCTTCGGGCCGCCCGGAAATGCCCTTTTCCTGCGAAGTCGCCGACTGCTGGCGTTCCGTGCCCTCATCCTGGGCAAGCGTCCGTTCTTCGGTGTCGGATGGAAGCTTGCTTGAGCCTTGGAGCTGCTGCTCCACTTGTTCGGGCAACCTTCGCGGGCTGCCGCCCTCGCGCATCGGGGCCGCTCCGACGGCCTCCTGGGCCGTGCCTCCGTTTTCCGGCTTCGGCATGGGCGAGGGGCTCCGATCGCCTGCGGCAAGCTCCTCTTTTTTCGCCGCAGTTTCGGGCCCGGGGAGCCTGAGGCCGGAGTCGGCGTGCGTCTCGGGCCCCTGCCACAGGACCACGGGCCTGGCGAGGAGGGCCATCGATAGGAGCTGCAGCAAAACGAGGGCGGCCAGGGCGCTCAGGGCTGGCCTGAGGAGGCCCTTCGTCCTTGCCTTCCAATCCCTCTTCGCCGTCGAGAGCCTCGGCTGGAGATCGGCAAGCCTCAGGTCGAGAATGCGTCGCGCCTCGTCTCCCGCCTCGAGCCAGGATTCGACGACCGAATCGGCGTCGACTTCGCGAAGGGGGAACATGAAGAGGCTACGCCCGGTCGGCCAGAAGAGGAAGGCCGGAAGGAGGGAGGCGGCGATCATGACAGCCGCGAGCTGGTAGGCCCGGGGAAGCGAAAGAACGATGCAGGCCGCGGTCCATAGCGATAGTGCCGTCGTCGAGAGGCAAAGCCAGAGCAGGCTCCGCCTCTCGAGCTCGGCTATCCAGCTGCGGGCGTGGAATCGTCTGAGCGCGGGCGGTAGGGGCCTCATGTGGGCCTCCTCCCCCTGGTGGCGCTGCCGATGAGGAGGGCCAGGATGAGCTGGGACGAGGCAATCTCGAGGGGCCGATCGAGAGACCAGACGAAGGCCAAAAGACCGAGCAAGGGAAGGGTCGAGATGCCGAGGGCCCATCGCCCCCTTGATCGGCCGGGTGGAAGGAGACTGGGGACCATCGCGATGAGGATGATCGCGGTGAGGGCTTCGAGAGAAACGGGAAGGATGGGACCCGGCGAGAAGCGGTAGAGGCCGACGATGGCGAGGGCGAGGAAGGGGAGGCTCGCGAGGAGGTCCTCCAGACCCGAGAGCCTTTCGCGGAGGCTGACGATCCGCGATGCGGCCAGGACGGGAAAGAGGACCATCCACGCGGCAAGAGGCCGCTCGGGCAGGGGAAGGAGGAGGAGGGCCGAAAGGGGCAGGGCCGCCGCGACGAGGCGCCAGGTCGGATCGGGGCGCCGTGGATCGTCCCGGCCTTCCCCGGTCGGCGCGTTGCGCGAACCTATCGTAGTTGGTTTATTCATCGATGATCCATCCGGTGAGGAAGGAATCGGCCTCGAGACGGAGCCCCTCGGAACTTCCCACGATGAGGGGCGGCTCCGAAAAGACTACCAGGGGGCTCTGTCTGTCGCCGCCGGGGCCGCCGGGGCCGCCGAGGTCGCCGAGGTCGCCGGAAGAAGCGGTCCCGAGAATGAGGTCGAGGGGCAGGTACCGACCCGGCCAAAGACGGGCGCCCACGAGACGTCGCGGCCCTTCTCCCCATTCTCGGAGCGTCCAGCCCTCGCGGATCGATTCACGGAGCGCGAGGGAGGTATTTCCCGTCTTGGCGGGGAGGGCCGCGATGAAGATCTCTCGCTCCCCGGGCAGGGCGAGGAGGGCCGTCGTACCGAGGGCGAGGACAAGTGCGCCCTGCAGGGCGGCAAAGAAGGCCCGCCGCCTTCCGTTCTTCTCAGCTTCCGGGCCTCGGGTCGAGATCGCCGCCAGGGCGAGGGAGGAGAGGAATAGGGCAAGAAGAACGAGGAAGCTCGCGATGGGCGGCCTCGAGACGAAGAGGCGGTCGGCGGCCTCGGTGGCTCGGCCGCCGGGATCGGGGTCGAGACTCAGGAAGCTCGCCGGCGGAATGCCCGCGTGTGGCGAATGAAAGGGAAGATAGGGTGGCGCCGGACCGCCTTCGACGGGAACGGCCAATTCGGGCCCCTCCTTCGCCGCGCTTCCCGAGCCGGAAACGAGGGAGACCGCGCCGATGTCGTCGTCGATCCAGAAGGCGACATCGAAGGAGGGGAGACCCGGCGCCTCCTTCGTTTCGAAAAGAAGACGGCTCTTGCCCTCCCATGTCCTCCCGACTATCGCGATCCTTGTCGTTATCGGCTCGACCGACTCCACCCTGGCCCTGACGATGTGCCAGGCTGCGAGCGCCCCGGGCTCCAACACGAGGAGGGGAAGCTCCTGGCCCATCGCGGCGGCGGCGCCCATGAGAGTCGCGGCGAGGAGGGCGATGAATCGCTGTCTGCTCAACGTCGCCTCCTCATCGCGAGGGTCAGGCCCAGGGCGGAGGCGAAGAAGAGGAGGAGCCACAGTCCCTCCTCGTGAAGGATGCGGAAAGCGGAGCCCCGATAGGCCTCGGCCGCCCTCGCCGAGGGCACATCGATGCCGTCGACGCCGTCATTGAGGCGAAGATCGAAGGAGGCGAGACCGGTGCCCCTGTCTTCGAGGGTGGCCCGCCAACGATAGAAGTCGGGGAGGACGACCGATGCTTCCCAGGTCTCGCCGTCCCTCCGCGAAAAGGCCAGGCGCCGCGTCCCCGTCCCAGGGCGCGACAGTTCAAGAGAGGGCGCCACGAGGGCGTCGCTCCGGAGCGTGACCCTCGCCTCGCGCCCTGTTTCGAGCACCGCGATGTCGCGGGGCCGATCGGCGAAGAGGGAATCGAGGCGGTCCCGTAGGGTGGCCGCGACGGAAGGATTGGCGAAGAAGTCGCCGGTGAAGCCCCCGTGGAGGTCGCTCGCGAAGAGCATAATCGCCCTTCTTCCCGAGTCGAGTTCCGCGAAGAGGGGATCGCCGACCTCGTTCGAGTAGAGGGTCGATGCCCCCTGCCGGATGGCGTACTGCGCCATGCCCCCAATGACGGCAACCCTCGTGCCCGCGGGATCGAGGATGGGGATCCTTCCCTCGGCGAAACGGGGCCTGGCTTGGTCCTTCCTGTCCTCGAAGATGAGGGCCGGAATTTCGTCGGCCGAGGTGACGAGGTGGAAGCGTCCCCCGGATTCGGCGGCGAGTTTTTCCAGAAGGGCTCTGTTCACGTCCTCTCCCACCCCCATCGTCGAAATAGTAATGCCCTTTTGCCGGGCCCTGGCGGCGAGGGCCTGGAAATCGGCGGGTCGCGTGACGCCGTCGGAGATGACGACAATGTGTTTTTCCCCGGGCCCGGTGTCGGCGAGCCTGTCCATGCCCTCCATGAGGGCCGGAGCCAATTCCGTGCCTCCCTCGGCCTCGACGGGGTCGAGGAGGGGGGCGGCCTGGATCTGCCGGCTCGGAATAAAGGACCAGATCCACTTTCTCTTGTCGGAGAAAAGCAGGAGTCCCACGCGGTCGTCGGGCTTGAGGCCGCGGAGGAGCTCGAGGCTCGTCACCTTCGCGAGCGAGAGTTTGCCCCCGTACATCGAGCCCGAATAATCGAGAAGGATGAGGACGGCCATGTCGGGCAGGTCCTTGAGTGAGGGCGGAAGGAGGGTGACGGGCAGGACCGATTCGAGGGCGGGATTGTCGCCGCGTCTACCGAAATCCGCGGAATCGGCGGCGAAGAGGAGACTCGTCCTGCCGGCCCTCGCATCCGCCGCGAGGCGCGAGCTCAAGGAAGGGCCGAGTTCCTTTAGAGGTAGTCCATCGTCCACGATGAGCTCCCAATCCGCGGGATCGATGGACTGCGCCTCGGCCGGGCCGAGGTGTTTCGCCGGGTAAAGGCTGTCGATGAAGGAGGCGCCTCGCTTGGCTCCATCTATCACGAGGACACGGGGGCTCGAACTCGATTCGACGGAGG
>DATKTD010000129.1:0-5281 GCA_035531315.1 Rectinemataceae bacterium | reverse complement strand
AGTCCTATCAGTTCGAGCGCCTGGGTTATTTCGTTCGCGACTCGGCAGAGGGCGGTGAATCGGCGGGCCTGGTTTTCAACCGCTCCGTCAACCTCAGGGATACCTGGGCTAAAATCGAGAAAAAGGGCGGAGCCGGAGGCCCGGCCTAAGGAGGCCCGCTATGGATCGCATACTGCTTTCGGCCCTTACCGCCGAGCTGCGCGCGGGGCGCAGGGCCGCGATGGTCACCGTCGTGGGGACCAAGGGATCGGCGCCCCGCCACGTCGGGGCCTCGATGCTCCTCCTCGAGGACGGAAGTCTCCGGGGTACCGTCGGCGGCGGCGCGGGGGAGGGCGAGGCCATCGCCGCGGCAAGACGCTGCCTCGAAGGCGCCGCCCCCTGTGTCATCGAGGTCGACAAGCTCGGCAGCGACGTCGCGGGGCCCGAGGGC
Organism: Rectinemataceae bacterium; assembly: GCA_035531315.1. GTDB lineage: Bacteria > Spirochaetota > Spirochaetia > Treponematales > Rectinemataceae > CAIJMU01. Next base: position 4,851 of record DATKTD010000129.1, on the reverse strand, counting down.
ATTTGCGGCGGCGTCTCGTCGATGCTCGTCGAAGCCGTAGACGCCTTCTCGGCCCTGGGGGCCGCCGTGCTGGCAGTCTCCCGGGGACAGGCCGCGGAACTCCTCCATCGTCTGCCCGAGGGCGGCGATTTCCACGATCTCATCGCCGAGGAGGAGCGCCTCCTCATCTTCGGCGGCGGCCATGTGGGCCTCGCCCTGGCCCGTCTGGCCCGGGACCTCGATTTCTCGGTGATAGTCTGCGACGAGAGGGCCGAGTTCGCCGATTCCCGTCGCTTTCCCGAGGGCGTGGCTAGCCGCTGCGGAACCTATGAGGAGCTCGTTCCCGGCCTCGAGGTCGGCCCTGCCGATTGGGCCGTCGTCATGACTCCGGGCCACGACAGGGACCTCGTCTGCGTGCGCCTCCTCCTGTCCGCCGCCCCCCGCTACCTCGGCTTCATCGGCAGCGCCCGAAAGACCCGCCTCATCCTCGAGGCCCTCAAAGCCGAGGGCAATGAGCCTTCCCTCGTCGAAGCAATAAGGGCTCCGATCGGCATCTCCATCGGCGCCGAGACACCAGCCGAGATCGCGATTTCCATCCTCGCCGAACTGGTCGCCGAAAGACATGGGGCGCCCATCCTCGAAGCGGTCGCCAAGGATCGCGAGGGGCGGAGGGCCTAGGGGTGTTTTCCGCGGCACAATTCCTCGAATGGATCCTATCGGAAAGAGGCGAGGGGGCGGTCGGTTCCTTGAATCGAGGCGGCCCCTCCCGCGAGGCGGTCGTCGTCTCTTTTGTGGGGGCCGGAGGCAAGACCGAGGCGATCTTCGCCCTGGCCGGCGAGGCCCGTCGCCGCGGCCTCGCCGTCATCGTCACGACGACGACGGCCATGCGCGATCCACGTCTCGAGCTTGGCAGGCGCCTCGACCTCTTTCTCGAAGAACTGCCGAAAGGCCCCCTCCCCAAGGCGACCGCGAGCTTCCTTTCACTCCTCCCGGGCGAGGGGAGCAAGCTGCGCGGCGTCAAAGCCGAAGAGTTACCCACCCTCAGGTCGCTGTGCGACCTCATCCTCGTCGAGGCCGATGGTTCGCGAGGCCTCCCCATAAAGGCTCCCGCCGCCCATGAGCCGGTCATCCCTCCCTCCAGCGATTGCGTCGTCGCCTGCCTCGGTCTCGACGCCTTCGGATTGCCCGCCGACGACAGCCGCGTCCATAGGCTCGATGAATTCCTGGCCTGCACCGGGCTCGAGAAGGGAAGGCCCATCGACGAGGCCGCCATCGCCCGGCTCGCCGCCCAGCCCGCGGGATCCTTCAAGGGGAGCCCCCCCGCCTCCCGTCGCGCCCTCCTCCTTTGCAAGGCCGATTGCTTTCCCCCCGCCATGGTCGCCGGCCTCGCCGCCTCCCTCTCTTCGGCCCTCCTCGGCCGTGGCGCCCACGATCGAAGCCTCGACCTTGTGGCGGCCCTGGGTCTGGGAGGGGCCAGGACCTTCGTCCTCCTCCGCGGGGCCGGAGATCTTGCCAGCGGCGTCATCGTCAGACTTCGCCGGGCGGGCTTCCTCGTCGGGGCCCTCGAAGGCGAGGCGCCCAGCGCTATACGGCGGAGCGTGTCCTTTTCCGAGGCGGTCTACGCAGGCAGGATCGTGGTCGAGGGTCTCGCGGCGAGGAGGGTCGCCGATGCGGAAGAATTCTATCGCCTCCTCCTGGCGGGGGAAGAGATCCCCATCCTCGTGGATCCCGAGGGCTCCGCGATCCCGGCCCTCGGGCCCTCCGTCCTCGTCGACGCCATCATGGCGAAAAAGAATCTCGGCACCAGGATCGCTATGGCTCCCCTGGTGATAGCCCTGGGTCCGGGCTTCGTGGCCGGCCGCGATGTCCACGCCGTCGTCGAGACCAATCGCGGACACGAGCTCGCGCGGGTCCTCTGGGAGGGCCAGGCCGAGGCCGATACGGGGCTTCCCGGCGAGATAGGCGGGGCCTCGGGCGATCGGGTCCTCCATGCCGAGGTCGAAGGTTGGCTGAAGCCACTTGAAGTGATAGGGGCCCAGGTCAGCAAAAATCAAGTAATTGCTTATATTGAAAGTAATAAAGAACACTTTAATGTGTATAGTAAACTAGACGGAATTCTGAGAGGCATCCTGCCGGATGGCTATCCCGTGACCCGCGGCTTCAAGATAGCCGATGTGGATCCAAGGGCCAGGCCCGAGCATTGCCACCGCGTTTCCGACAAGTCCCGGGCTATAGGCGGCGGGGTCCTCGAGGCTATCCTGGCCGGGGGCTTTGCGCCCCATGGCGAGGCTTCGGGCATTCGCAGTCAGTAGGGAGTATCGATGATGTATCGTTCGGAATTGGGGAGGGGGACAGTGATGATAGACAGCCGGAGGAGGCTCTCGCGCATTGTCCTTCCCTCGCTTTTCGCCGCCCTCATCGGGGCGGGCGCCTTCATGGCCTTTCCGCTTCCGGGCCTCCTCGTGCCCATCGTCCTGCAGAACCTCCTGGTCGTCCTTGCCGGCCTCCTTTTGGGGCCCCTGCAGGGCGGGGCGGCAGTCCTCCTCTTTCTCGTTCTCGGCGCCCTCGGCTTTCCCGTCTTTTCGGGTGGCCATGGGGGCCTCGCCTGGTTCGCCGGCCCCACGGGGGGCTATCTTTTCGGCTATCTCGCCGCGGCCCCCCTGGCCGGCTTCATCGCGAAGGGCCGACGCGTCGGTCCCATTTTCGTGGCCTCCTTCGCCTCCTTCGCCCTCATCCTTCTGATCGGCGCCCTCCGCCTGAAGTTCTTCAAGAACATGGGCTGGGAGGCGGCCTTCCTCGGCGGCATCCTTCCCTTTGTCATCGGCGACAGCGTAAAGGCCCTCCTCGCGGCCCTCCTCACGATCCGCCTCGGCCCCTGGGTGGACCGCCTCAAGGAGGGCCTCGCCGGGGGCCGGGGAGCCACGGAGCGTTGAAGCCAGCCATTCTCGAAGCCCGGGACCTCGTCTTCTACTTCGAGAAGGGGCGCCCCCTCCTCAAGAATCTTTCCATCTCCTTCGCCCGTGGCGAACTCGTGGTCATCGCCGGGAGGAACGGGGCCGGAAAGACCCTCCTCGCGAAGTGTCTCTCCGCCATCTACCGGAGCAGGAAGGGCTCCGTGCTCTTTCAAGGAAAAAAAGTGGAGGAACTTCCCGGCAGCCCGGCCACCAGGGTCGCCTATCTCTTCCAGGATGCCAGGCTCCAGATCCTGGGCGACAGCCTCCTCGAGGACGCCCTCTTCGGCCCCCTTGCCATAGGCCTCGAGAGGAAGGCGGCCGAAGCAAAGGCCCGGGCCTCACTCGAGGCCCTTGGCCTGGGCTCCCGTCTGGACGAGGCGCCGACAGCCTTGTCGGGAGGCGATCTCAGGCGCCTCGCCATCGCGTCGGTCCTCGCCCTCGACCCCGAGGTCCTCATACTGGACGAGCCCTTCGCCAATCTCGACTGGCAGGGAGTCTCCGACCTCCTCTCGACCGTCAAGGTCCTGCTCTCGGCGGGGAAGACCCTCCTCGTCCTGACCCACGAGATCGAAAAGATAGTCGGCCTTGCCGACCGCCTCGTCGTCCTCGATCGGGGCGCCATCGTGGTCGATGGGAAGCCCTCCCTCTTGGTCGGCCCCGATCTCGAGGCCCACGGCCTCCGCAATCCCCTCCGGGCGGCCGAGAGTCTGGCCGACCTCTCCTGGCTCGAGCCCCCCTCCCCATGAGGCGGGGGCCCATTTCGCGGCTGGCTCCGGCGGCCCGCCTTCTTTGCCTCCTCATCCTCGTGTCGGGTCTCTTTTCCGAAAAATGGCCCAGCGTCCTAGCCCTTATCGTACTGGCGCTTTTCGCGAGTTTCGCCGAAGGCCTGAGACCCCGGGCCCTCCTTCCCGAGCTGCTCCCCCTCTCCCTTCTCGCGGCCCTCATGCTGGGCCTCGAGACCCTGAGCCCGGAAGGAGGTCTTCATTTCGCCGCGGCTGATTTTCCCACGGCCCTCCTCGATGTCCTCCGCCTCCTCGCCGCCTTCGCCCTCGCCCGCCTCTTTTACCAGTCGACGCCCGCCTCCGAGCTCAGGGAGGCGGCCGAATCGGCGGGCCGCCTCCTCCCTGGCTCCCTCGGCCTCGATGCGGCCCTCGCCCTTTCCCTCATCCTCGGCTTTATCCCCTCCATCCTCCTCGAATGGAGACAGTCCCTCGAGGCCGGAAGGGCCAGGGGCCTCCATCGAAAATCGGGGCCGGGCTCCGCCCTCGCCTTTGTCGCGGCCTTTATCGGGAGGATACTCGGGGGTGCCCTCGTCCTCCCCGATGTCCTTGTGGCCCGGGGCTGGACGGGGCAAAGGAGACAGGGCCGAGCCTGGGGGCCATGGAGCCTCCTGGCCGCCCTCCTCTCGACGCTCGTGACGGCCCTCGGCATCGGAGGCCTTATATAAGGCTTCGCCGGCTCCTGCCCCTCGCTTCCAATCTTCTCCCACTTCCCCTATAATCCCGCCCAACGCCAGGGCCAGAACCTGGCCACTTCCCCGACACCCCGCAGCCTCGATGGATACCAATCCGACGCGGCCGGGCAAATCCCGCCCCAGGCCAGGGCGCGAACTGCGTCGGGGGGGCGACCTACCGCAGCCGGCGGCGGGACGAAATCAGGGCCTTCGCAACGGCGTGTGCGCCGTTGCGTGCGATTCCCTTCGCGAACAAGTTCGCTCGGGAATCGCGGAAGCAAGGAGAGTGGTATGGATACCACGCAGAGCGGCAGGGCGACGGAAGTGACGATGGAAAAGATCGTCTCCCTGGCCAAGCGGAGGGGCTTCGTCTTCCAGAGCTCCGAGATCTACGGCGGACAGGCCGGGGCCTGGGACTACGGACCCATGGGCGTCGAACTCAAAAACCGCATTTCCCGGACCTGG
>DATKTD010000128.1:0-5803 GCA_035531315.1 Rectinemataceae bacterium | reverse complement strand
TCGCTCGTCCAGCGGAAGGCCTTGTCCTGCCCGGCCTTGCGGCTCGTCACGGAAATCTCCGAGCCGACCATGAAGGCCGAGTAGAAGCCGACGCCGAACTGGCCGATGAGGTTCGAGTCCTTCTTCGCGTCGCCGGGGAGGTTTTCGAGGAATTTGCGGGTGCCCGAGCGGGCGATGGTGCCGAGGTTCTCCTCCAGCTCCTTCTCGCCCATGCCGATGCCGTTGTCGGCTATCGTCAAGACCTTGAGGTCGGCGTCGAGTCTCACCTCGATGCGCGGATCGAAGGCGATGCCCTTGTAGGCCTCGTCCGATACGCTGAGGTAGCGGAGTTTGTCGATCGCGTCCGAGGAGTTGGAGACGAGTTCTCGGAGGAAGATCTCCTTGTGCGAGTACAGGGAGTGGATGATGAGGTCGAGGAGTCGGCTGACCTCGGTCTTGAAGTGGTGCTGTGCCATGTCGGGTGGAACCTCGCGATGCGTGGGATTTGATGGGAAAATAACGATGTCGGGCGCCGCGAGGCAAGGCCCCCGCGTAGGCGCATCGCGGCGGAGACGCTAGAAGCTGTAGGTCCTGCCCTGTTCGGCCATGCCCGCGAAGCCGAGCTTGGCGACGCTCTCCTTCATCTCGGGCATCTTGTCGCCGTAGTGCATCAGCGTCATCTTCGACTTGATCTCGGGGGGAAGACTCGCGAGTTCGTCGATGGAGGCGTGGACCCCGCCGGTGAAGAGCTGGGCGTCGTGGAATATGGTCTCGATGGGGAAGGTCCCCAGGACCCATTCGAGAAGGGCCGGATCGAAGCGGGTGTCGCCCGAATAGAGGACCTTCTCGTCGAGGACCAGACCGTAACTGGGAAAGGAATCCTTCCAATCGGCGGCAGAGTCGGGGATGTGCATGGTGCGGAAGAGGTGGATGCCCAGGCTCCCCACCCTGATCGCGCAGAGTTCCCGATCCCCGCCGCGAACGCGCTTCGGCGTCTCCTGCACCCAGAAATCCTCGAAGGAAAGCGGCTTGCCTTCATGGGCCTCGTTCCAGGCCGCGCCGCCGCGGAGGGTCTGGTTCCAGAGTATGCCCTTCAGGAGGTCGGTGACGATCATCCCCGGCTTCCTTTTCGCGGCATAGCGGTTGACCAGCATCACTTCTTCGAGGCCGCCGACATGGTCGGCGTGGGTATGGGTTATTAGACAGCGATCGAGCTTGGTGACGGGGATACCCATGCGATCGAGGGCCTCGGGCGTCCGGGTGCCGCAATCGACGAGGACATGGTCGGGCCCCTTCGCGATGATTACGTTGGTCTGATAGAAGCGCTTGGAAAAGGCCCCGCCCGTTCCTACGAAGGTGATGGAGAGTTCTCCGTTGGTTGAAAGGGGGGATTCCCCTCCCGTGGCGGGATTGTCTGTAACATTTTTTTGTGGCATAGCTTTTGCATTGTACTACGTTCCTGTCCGCTTTTCAAAAGGAACTCCGGAGGCCTCGGGTTTCCGTCGCCCCTCCCCTGGGGCGGGCGGGTCGGGACCCGGGCTGCCATCATTTCTGCCCTTTGACAGGCCGATATTAACGATGTTAGACTAGTGGATAATTCTCGAACCGTATCGAGGTGCGAGGAGGGGCGGGAGTGTCGACTCTCAGAAAATACAAAAAAGCCGAAAACGCGTTTTTCCAGCGCTTTTCAGGCATGCTCCGTTCGCGTCTCGCGTCGGTGGCCGCTTTCTTCGGACGTCTCGGAAAGCATGGACGGCAAAAGCTCACCGTCATGTTCATCCCCCACACCGAAAAGCGCATATTCAACTTCCAACTCTCCTTTTTCGCCCTGGCCGGCATTATCGGCGCGTTCTGCCTTGCGGTGGGGGCCTCGGCCGTCGTCGTGACGCGCTTTACCGACACCTCTGCCGCCCTCTCGTCCAAGACGCAGGATCTCCGGAATGTGCAGGCGAATCTCGATACCATGCGAGACGAAACCGGCAAGCTGGTCGCGGCGGCGCGACGCTTCGAGGTGGCCCTGACCAGGACGGTCGCCATGGTGGGCACCCGCCAGGATGGAAGCGACGCCGCCACCCAACGCGGCGATCTCGCCTCCTTCTTCTCGTCCAACGATTCGGGATCCGGCGCCGTCCGCGAGGTGACCGAACTCAAGAAGGTGACGAACTACCTTGAGAAATCGGTGGACCCGGTCAACGAGATAGGCTCCCTCCTCTCAAACCAGAGCGCCGTCCTTACGAGCATTCCGAATATCTGGCCGATAAAGGGCGGCATCGGCCACATCTCCATGTACTACGGCCAGAACGAGAATCCCTTCTCGGGCCAGTGGTATATCCATAAAGGCATAGACATCTCGACCTATCGCACCGGCGATCCGGTCGTCGCTACTGCCGACGGCAAGGTCGTCACCGTGAGCTTCGCCAACGACTTCGGCAACTACATCATCATCCAGCACAACCGCGGCTTCTTCACCCGCTATGCCCACCTTTCCTCCTTCCGCGTCTACAAGGGACAGAAGGTCGAACAGGGGCAGGTCATCGGGACGATCGGCAATACGGGACTGACTACGGGGCCCCATCTCCACTACGAGATCCACCTCGGCACGGACGTCATCGATCCGCTGCAGTTCCTGAATATCAGGGCCAACTCGGTCGCCGTCACGGCCACCCTGCCCGATACTGCCGGCGGCGTCAGCTTCAGCGACTGAGCATGGCTGAAATTCGCGATTCGCTCGTCAACACCCTCATCGGGGCCGGCTCGGCCATCGATGGCGACATCGAAGTCGACGGCATGCTCCGGATCGACGGGGCCCTTCGCGGCTCGGCCCGGGCGACCGGCAGGGTCGTCGTCGGCTCCTCGGGCCGGGTCGAGGCATCCATCCGCGCCAAGTCGGCGATCGTCGGCGGCCTCGTCCAGGGAGACCTCTACGTCACCGACAGCGTCAGGCTCCTCGCCGGCGCCGTGGTCCTCGGCAATGTCTTCGCGCCCCGCCTCGAGGCCGAGGAAGGGGCCGTCATCCACGGCGACATCGAGGTGACGGGACGGCCCGGCAACGCCGAGGCCGAGATCAGGCGCTTCATCGAGTCCCACGGCGACGGTCTCCGCTTCCTCGGCTCTTTCCGGGGCGCGACCGCCCCGGCCCTGGCGCCAAAGCCGCCGATCGGGCTTGAGTTCGCGGAAACGGCCTCCCGGCCGATCCGGGACGAGGTCGCCGAGACCGGCAGCTGAGATGGCGAGGGTCGACTTTCCCGAGGGCATCAACCCCTTCGCTCCCCTTCCCCAAAGGAAGAACGAGGAGGGCAAGAAGACCGGCAAAGGAAAGGGCGTTTTCCGCAGCTCGCTCGCGAAGGCCCTCGAGGATGAAGGCAGCCGGGGAGGGGTGGCGGAAGGGATTTCCGGCGACTGGAGCGAGGGTGGCATCAGCGACCTCCTCGACGCGGTCCACGAGGCCGGCGATCGTCTTAAGGACAAGCCCGGCGTTGCGCAGGTACAGGCCTATAAGGGCGCCGTCCGCAACTTCGTCCACCATGTCGTGGAGCACGCCTGGTCGGTCGAGAAAAAGACCTCGGGCGGCAACATCCTCAAACGCAAGGAATTTTACCGCCTCGCGGTGATCGACGAATCCCTCGAGAAGCTCGCCGCGGAAATCCTCCGCAACCAGCGCGATCGGCTCGAGATACTAAGGAGGATCGACGAGATCAACGGAATGCTCGTCGACCTTCTCCGATAGGGGACCGCATGTCAGACCGATATGACGAACACGACGAAGAGCTGTCGCGGCTCGAGGATGAACATTTGGAGGGGCTCGCGGAGTCCGAGGACCAGGGCGAAGCCTCGGCCGAAGGCGACGACGAAGGGCGCGAGGGGGCGCCGCGCGGAGCCGATCACGCCGTCCCCGACAGGCTTTGGCGGATCAAGGCCAAACATTCCAACGAGACCTGGTACGCGTGGAGCGAAGGCGAACAGGACTTCGCCGAGGGCCTGGCCGTGGTGGCCCCGACCCGTTACGGCAAGGACATATGCATTGTCCAGGGCCCGATCAAGACTCCGGGCCGGCTCGGCTCCGACGAACTCGTCAAGATCGAGCGCATCGCGACGGCGGAGGATCTCGCCAAGGCGAAGGCCAACGAGGAGAAGGAGGCGAAGGCCTTCGAAACCTGCCGCCAGAAGATCGAGACGCGCGGCCTTCCGATGAAGCTGGTTTCGGCCCACTATCTCCTCGAAGAATCGCGGATCCTCTTCTTTTTCAGCGCCGAATCCCGGGTCGACTTCCGCGAACTGGTGAAGGACCTCGTGTCGGTGTTCAAGACGAGGATCGAGCTCAGGCAGATCGGCGTCAGGGACGAGGCCAGGGTCATCGGGGGTTGCGGGGTCTGCGGCCGGGTCCTCTGCTGCCATGGGGTTTCGGACAAACTCACGCCCGTCTCCATCAAGATGGCCAAGGACCAGAACCTCTCCCTCAACAGCATGAAGATTTCGGGACCCTGCGGCCGTCTCCTCTGCTGCCTGGCCTACGAATACGGCTTCTACCGCGACGCCCGCAGGGAACTGCCCGGCGAAGGTGTGCGCTTTCCCCACGACGGCACCCTCTTCCGCGTCATCGAGGTGAATGCCCTCGCCGGCACCGTGAAGGTGGCGGGCGAGGACGGGCGCTTCCTCGAGATGCCCGCCTCTCGCTTCGTCCATTCCGAGGGCAAGTGGCGGGTTCGGGAAGAGGAGCAGGCCTAGTCGGGATTGCCGACCGGAGGGGACGCCGCCCGGCGCGGACGCCTATCGGCGCGGACGCCGATAGGCGATCTCCCGGTCCGGGGCCGGACGAGGCCTTCCGCTCGCCTTACTTTATGTCGACCAATTCCATCTCGAAGACCAGCCAGGCGTTGGGCGGGATGACGCCGGGGTAGCCCTGGGCTCCATAGGCCAGCTCGGGCGGGATGACCACGAAGCGCTTTTCGCCCTTTTTCATGGTCGCGAGGGTCTTGTCCCAGCCCGGGATGACCTGGCCCTTGCCGACGGAGCAGGAGAGGGGTCCGCGGCCGCTCGAGGAGTCGAAGATCTTCCCGTCGAGAAGCTTGCCCGTGTAATTGACGAGGACCGTGGCTCCGGCATCGGGAGCGGGGCCGCTGCCGGCCTTGGTGATCTTGTAGAAGATGCCATCGGCGCTGCGCGAGAGGTCGGGCCACTGCTTTCTGATGGAGGCGACGGCGGCGTCCCGCGCCGAGGACTCCGCCTTGGCTCGGGCCTCGAGGAGGGCTGCCTTGCGGGTGTCGAAGCTCTGCTGGTCGGCAACGAAGGCCTTGGCGGCGGCGCCGACCCTGAGGATCTCCACCTTCCGCATGATATCGCCCTTGACGATCTTCTTGACGACGTCGAGGCCGTCGACTACCCGGCCGAAGACCGAATAGTTGCCATCGAGGAAGGGCGTCGGGGCCAGGGTGATGTAGAACTGGGAGCCGTTGGTGTCGGGGCCGGCGTTGGCCATGGCGAGGACGCCGGCCGCGTCGTGTTTGAGGTCGGGGGAGATCTCGTTGGGGAAGTCGTAGCCGGGACCGCCGGAACCGTCGCCCTTGGGATCCCCACCCTGGATGACAAAGTTCGCGACGACCCGATGGAAGCTGAGCCCGTCGAAGAAGCGTTTGCCCTTGTTGGCGTCGAGGCTGCCCTCGGCGAGGCCCACGAAGTTCGTGACGGTGAGAGGTGCCTTGTCGTAGTCGAGCCTGAGGGTGATGACTCCCTTGTCGGTGGTGATTTTCGCGTACAGGCCGTCGGGGAGGGTGGTCTGTCCGAAACCGAAGGATGCCGCGGCGGCGAGGCCGAGTGCGGCGATGAT
>DATKTD010000127.1:0-3177 GCA_035531315.1 Rectinemataceae bacterium | reverse complement strand
GTCGCGAGTTCGTGGAGTATGAGGCCGAAGGGCACGGCGAGGTCGAGGGGCCCAAGGACGGGCCCCTCGGTCGAAAAGTCGAAGCGGAATGTCGAATCCTGGCCTATCGTCTCGAGCAGGCGTCGCGAATAGTCCGCGAGATCGATGATATCGAGGCGTTCGGTGTCGTAGAGGGAGTCGTGGACCTGGGCCATAGCGTAAATGCGCCGTACCCCCGCGTCGAGTGAGCTTCGGATATTCCCGCCATCGGCCCGCTCCGCCCCGAGTTGCAGGAGGCTCGCCACCAGCTGGAGATTGTTCTTGACCCGGTGATGGATCTCGCTGAGCATGGCGACTCTCTCGGAAAGGAGAGCCTCGAGTTCGATCGTACGTTCCTTGACCTTCGCCTCGAGTAGCTCCGCCTCGTCCTCGAGCCGTATCCGATGCCGGAGAGCGACCCCGCCATAGAGAGCCACGAAGAAGAAGAGACCCAGGACGGCGCCAGCGAACTGGCTGAGGTAGGCCGGCGAGGAGGCGCTATAACCGCTTGCCAGGACGAGAGAATAGAAGACGAGGGCCACGAAGACATAGACAATTATGGACTTCTTGCCGAAATCATACTCGAAGGGAAGGATGAGGGCGAAGATCAGGATCAAGGCGCTGGTGAGATCTCCGGGCTTGGCCTCGTTCGCCGTCAGCAGGGCGGTGGCGAAAAGGATGAGGACCTGGGTCCATTCGGAAATCCTGGAATTCCATCGGGCCGTCGCGAAGGCGACGATCCCGAAGACCAGGAGAATGAGAACCTCGTTCTGGATGGCGATCTCCCGAGGATCGGTCATGCCGAGATGGGCGAGGGTGATCACGTTCATGAGCATGATCGCTATCGCGGCCGAGCCTATCGCGCCACCGACGAGCTTGCGGAGCCCCTCGGGATCGCGGAAAAAGCCCATGATGGACCGCGATAGCTGCGTCTTCATTAACCCGCGATCCAGAATCCCAGTGGCATTTCCCCGATCGAGATGATTCCGTCCATCTCGGGGCAGGAAGTCGAAAGGATGCTCCATTCAAGATCCTCGACAGTTCGCCGGAAATCGAAATCGCCCGCCGCGATGGGATTGTATTTGCCGAGGGCAGCGTCCTCGGCGACATCGCGCCTGTAATCGCTGATCATGTTGAGGGCGAGGAGCTTGAGACCGCGCTCGATGATCTTCGCGTTCCCCCCGCGGAAATCCGCGATGAGCCAGAGCCGCTCCAGCACCGATGAGCTGTCTCTGGCCGTAGCGTCGAACCAATGCTTTGTTTCGCGACCCGAAAGGATATAGGTGCCGAGATGGGCCACGGCCGTGCGTCCAGCGTTGGCGCAGCCTGCGAGGAAGGGAATGGAGGCGATGAGGCGGGCGATCTTGTGTCTTCTGAAGGCTTCCGCTTCGGCCGGGGTCATCCTGAAGGCTCGCGCGACTTCGTCCGAAATTGCGAGCCAGCTCTCCTCGCGGAAGAGCTTCGTCTCCGTCCTCACGCTTTCCAGAGTTTTTTCCATTGGATCCTCCCCGACAGAATTCGTCATACCTAATGGTACGACGTGGCCGACGGAAGTCAATCGGAGCGACCTGGTACCGCATCCGGGGCGCGCCCCGTTCGAAAGCCGACGACGATCGCTGCAAGAATAGTGTTTATGTCGTCAAAAAGCCATATTTGACGCTGTATATAATAAAATGTTTATATTGCATAGAAATGCCAGCCGCTTCCGCGGACAAGGGGATCAGGCCCGTCTAAGCCCGACAGGCTTCGCCCCATCCTCGATGCTCGGCGAACGGGAACTTTGATGACGACGTCGATGGATCGGCGAGAAAGGCCGGCCTCCCTCCATGGCTCCGAAAAGGGAATAATTAGCATGTAGCCATTCCCTTCGGTCGCCTATGGCGATGAGGCCGGGTCGCCGACTTCAGTCGCCTCGCGTCAGAACCCTGTAGCGCAGGATTCGCGTCACCAGGGCGAAGGCCATGGTCCAGAGCGGCGCGACGAGGTCCACCGAAAAATATTCCGCATAGTCGCCCGCGTTGGTCAGGACGATCATGGAGCCCGCGATGAAGGCCAGGATTCCCGACAAGTAAAAGGCCTTTTCGAGGAAGTTCCAAAGCCTAGCCGAGGCGGCCCTGCGCCGCTCATCGGGAGCGGGCGAAAAGGCGTCTTTCCAGGCTTTCCCCCAGGCCTTGGTATCCCAGACGGCCAGAACGGCGCAAAGAGGGGCCGCGAAGGCTATGAGGAGGGGCGAAGGCAGAAAGAGCTTTAGGAGATTGCCTCCCTCCAGCGCTATTGCCAGAACGATGAGTCCAAGTGTCACGAGGGTACCGACGAGAAATCGTCTCATAAGTCTTCTCCTTTGGAAGGAGGGGGTCTCCGCGTATCTACGCGGGGAGGCTGCCACAGCTTCCTTACCCCAAGGATCCGTCTTTTCCCGAATCGCCGGCCATAGGCCTTTTGTGTGATTCGGTCCCGATACGGTCCGCCTTGGCTTCCGGAGGCAGCATCGCCTGGTTTCTCGCGATCTCCGAGAGGAGCAGCATGAGGGCCGGACGCGTCGGACAAGAGGTCTTGGCATAGATGTGGGTGACGTGGGTTTTCAGGGTCTGGATGGAAATCGAAAGCTTGGCGGCGATCTCTTTATAGGACCGGCCTTCGACCAATTCGGCCGCCACTTCCACTTCGCGTGGGGAAAGGCGATAGATCTCGCGGAGACGTCCCAGGCCCGAATGGACTCCGGGATTCCGCGGCAGCCCTTCTGCCCTTTCGACGGCGCTGGAAAGGATGCTTGCGGCAAGCCAGTAGGCGAGGGCGAAAAGGAGGTAGGCCAGAATACGCCACAGCTCGCCCATGATCCTCTGGCCCCTGCCCCAGCCTTCGAGGATAACCATGGCCGCGTCGATGGCTCCGAGGGCTCCGGCGATGGCACCGAAGCTCCGGAGCGACAAAAGGACGCGGATAGAAACATCCGCCAGTGGGCCAGGATGCTCCGGGACGAAGGCTTGTCGGAGAGCATTGATGACGACGCGCAGTGGCTGTCGCCTCGCACATTAATCTGACCGTTCGTCGCGCGCATTCCTGACACGCACATACCCCTGACTTTTGGCCGAAGGCCTGGCGTCCGCCGGAAGGTTGGACGCCGAGGCTTGTGTCTACATGATCTCCGTCGCCGCGATG
>DATKTD010000126.1:0-7478 GCA_035531315.1 Rectinemataceae bacterium | reverse complement strand
TGGAGGTTCCCATGAACAGGGAAAGTCCGTCCTATTCTTCCACCTACCTCGTCCTCCTCGGCCTCTTCACCACCTGCCTCCTCGTCTCCAACGTCATCGCGGGCCGCCTTATGGACATCGGCGGCGTCATCCTGCCTTCGGCGGTGATACTCTTCCCGGTGACCTACATCCTCGGCGACGTCTTCACCGAGGTCTACGGCTTCCGAAAGACAAGGCTCGTGATCTGGGTGGGCTTCGCGGCCAACCTCCTCATGTCCCTCGTTTTCCTGGCAGCCATCTCCCTCCCCGCCCCCGGTTTTTTCGCGGCCAAGGACGCCTACGCAACCGTCCTCGCGACGACGCCCCGGATGGTCCTGGCCTCCCTCATCGCCTATTTCACCGGGGAATTCGGCAACTCCATCACCCTCTCCCTCCTCAAGAAGGCGACGAAGGGTCGCCTCCTCTGGACGCGGACCATCTCCTCGACGGTCGTGGGCCAGGCCTTCGACACGGCCCTCTTCATCTTCATCGGCTTTGCCGGGACCATGCCCCTGGCCGTCCTCGTTCAGATGATGATCGCCCAGTACCTTTTCAAGGTAGCCTACGAGGTCCTCTGCACCCCCCTCACCTACGCCGTCGTCGGCGCGATCAAAAAACGAGAAGCTATCGATACCTTCGATGTCGGCGTCGCCTACAACCCCTTCGCCCTGGGAGGAAGATGATGGCGGAAAGCGAGTTCAAGGCCCTCGGGCACAAGGTCACGAGCCCCGAACGAAGCCTCGAAGTCTTCCCGACCCCCGAACATGTCCGCAGGGTCGTCCTCGAGGGCGACGAGTTCACGAGTCTCTGCCCTGTCACGGGACAGCCCGATTTCCAGACCCTGCGCATAGAGTTCGAACCCGGCCCCTTCTGCATCGAGAGCAAGAGCCTGAAGCTCTATCTCTGGACCTTCCGTGAGGAGGGGCATTTCTGCGAGGCCCTGTCGGCCCTGATCGCCAAGGATGTCTGGGAGGCCGCCAAACCGAAGTGGGTCAAGGTGACGGTGACCCAGCGCCCCCGCGGCGGGATCAGCATCCAGGCCGAATCGAGCCTGCCCTAACCCGAAGGCGCCCCGACCGGCGGACCCTAGAGCGACTCTCTCAAGGCTTCGTGGCCGAAAAACTCCATCGCTCGCGCGGCGCTTGCCTCCGAGCCCCGCGCCCTGTACCTTCCTCGGCATGAACCAGAAGATCGTCGTTTTACACGGGTTTACGCCAGAAGAGGCGGTCGCCGCGATGAAGGCGCTGAAGGGGGCCCTCCCCGAGGCGGCGGATGCGGCCTTTTGCACGACCACCGAAACCAATATCGATTGGAAGCTCGGCTACCTTGTCGAGCACGTCACCGAGGAACACCAGCAATTCAAGGAGATGCGGGCCAAGCAAGCTGCGGGAAAAAAGGCCTGAGCCCTCGGCCGGGCAGGCCGGAACAAGGCCTCCCGCCCCTCCTCCCTCACTCCGTCTCGAACTCGGGAATTCTCTTGCGGAGCGCCGATACGAAGGCGCCTCCGGTCACGCCCTCTCGAAGTGCCACGAAGACGACATTGTCCCTGCCCGCGATGGTGCCGAGGACTTCCTCGAGACCCATGTTGTCGAGGGCCAGGGACACCGAGTCGGAGTGTCCCGAAAAGGTGCGTATGACGACCGTCGTCTGGTTCCAGTCCACGGAGACATAGCCGCGGAGGAAGTCCTGGACGTACTGCCTCTCGGTGGCCTCCCTCTCCTCTTCCGAGGGAAGACCGTAGTAATAGCCGGCCTTTCCGTCGGGTATCTTGGCCACCTTGAGATATTTGAGATCGCGCGACAGCGTCGCCTGGGTGACTGCGTGGCCCTCGTCCTCGAGGTATCTGAGGAGGAGGTCCTGGGAGTCCACCCGCTTCGCGCGGAGGATGTCCTTGATTGCCCTGAGGCGGTCATAGCGGTCGTACATGGGAAACTCCAGAAGGCTCGGCCTTTCGCGACGGAGCGTCATTCACTAATGACACGCCGCGCCTCATTGTTCAAGACGTCGGGAATGCACTTGGGCCGGGGAGATTTCGTGCCGATAATGTGGCGGAGCCCTCTTCGACGGGCAACCGAGGCAGGATGAGCGACAGCGCCGACCATGCAGGCGAGGGACAGGTCTCCGCCACGGCTCCCGACAGCGTCGGGGGAGGGTCGCGGACTGCCGCCGCCTCGATGGATACCGGCGAGACCTTCGCCCTCGGCGGCATACCGGCCCTCGAAAATGGCCAGGACTTGGCCGACGCCATCATGCTCCGCCCCCTCGGGAACCCGGGAGATGGCATCGTTGAGGTCAAGGTCGACGAGGATTGGATGAGCGCCACGGCCGTCTTCCATCCGCCCCGCGACGACGGTCGACCCCTCAGCTGGGAACAGGTAGGGGAGGCCCTCGGCAACTGCGGCGTAAGCGAAGGCATCCTCTGGGACTACATCAAGGAAAAGCTTCTCGAATGCAATCTCGAGCGCCGGACCCTGCGCGACCTTGTCGTCGCCCGGGGGACGCCTCCCGAGGAAGCCATGCCCGAGCACGGGGAGATCGCCGAACGCTTCGCCCCGAAAGAGCAATTCGCCTCCCGCGACGCGGTAAAAGTCGACTTCCGTAACCTGTCCAGGCTCCCCGTGGTCAAGAAGGGCGAGGTCGTCGGGCGCCTCTTCCCCGCCGCCGAGGGCCGAAAAGGGCGGGATATCCGCGGGAAGGAACTCGAAGCGCTCAGGAAGAAGGTCGATAACTGGCGAGCGGGCGGCAATGTGACAATCGAGGGAGACCGCATGGTCGCGGCCATCGACGGCCTTCTCGACAGGAATAATTTCGTCATTTCAATCGAGGAAGTCTTCTTGGTGAAGGGCGGAGTCGACTATCACACCGGCCACGTTGTCTTTCCCGGCGATGTCGTCGTCGAGGGCAGGGTCGGCGACGGCTTCAAGCTCTGGTCGGGCGCGAATATCCTCTGCAAATCCACCCTCGACGCCTTCGACGTCAACGCGAAAAAGGATCTCGTCTGTCTGATGGGCATCCTGGGCCACGGGACGGGCCATGTGCGGGCTGGGGGCCAGCTCAGCGCGAAGTTCATCGAAAACTGCCGCGTGGCGGTGCGGGGCGACATCCATGTGCAATCGGCCCTCATGGGTAGCCAGGTCTATTCGCTCGGCGTCATCGACCTGGGCGACAAGGGCGTCATCGTGGGCGGCGAGACCTGGGCGGTCCATGGCATCAAAGCGGCCCGGCTCGGCAACGAGGCGAGACAGCGCACGAGCATACATGTCGGCGTCGACTTCACGGTCCAGCAACGCCTCGACCAGGCGAACGAAAGGCTGAGGAATCTCGCCCTAAGGGCCCAGCAAATAGACGTCTACGCCGCCGAGCATCCCGGCGTCGACCCCTCTCGTCTCCACGCGGCGGCCGACAGGTCCGTGGAGGAGACGCGTAACCTCATCATCAGCCTGCTTCCGGCCCTCGACGGCGACGAGACGGCCTTTGTCGAGGTGACGGGAGACATCTGGCCTGGAACGATCATCGAGATATGTCGGGGAGTGATCGCCGTAACCAAGCCGCTCAGGAATTGCAGGTTCCACCTCGACAAGGTCGCCGGCAGAATCATCGTGGAGCCCCTTTCGGCCAAGCCTTCTGCCAAAACCCCTCCCCACGCCACGAGCCCCGCTTCGGCGGCGCCGCAACACCCGCCGTCTTCCAAGCCCGGCAATCAGGCGCCACCCTCCGGCCGGGGCACCGGGGAAACGCCGCCGCGGGAGCCTCCATCGGGAGGTCGTTGACCGAGGAGGGCGGTGGCGGCTACCCTCCTCCGCATGTACGACCTCATCATTCTCGGCGGTGGTCCCGGCGGCTATGTCGCGGCGGAACGTGCCGCGCACGCGGGTCTCTCCACCCTCCTCCTCGAATCGGACCTCGTCGGCGGCACCTGCCTCAACCGCGGCTGCATTCCCACGAAGAGCCTCCTGGCCGGCGCCAAGGTCTATCGCCACGCCCTCGAGGGCGAAAAATTCGGCATCAGGGCCAAGATCGAAGGCGCGAGCCTCGATGGTCTCATCGGCTTCGATTTCGCCAAGGCCATGGCCTGGAAGGACGATGTCGTCGGGAAGATCAGAAGCGGCGTGGAATTCAGCGTCAAAAAGGCCGGAGCGGAGATCAGGAAGGCAAGGGGCGTACTCGCCTCCCCCACCTCGATCCGCCTCGACGACGGCAGCCTGGTCGAAGGCCGTTCGATCATCGTCGCCACCGGCTCTTCGCCTGCGCGGCCGCCCATCCCCGGGCTCGCGGGCAATCCCCTCGCGATTACGAGCGACGAGATCCTCGCCCTCCCCGCGGCCCCGAAGAGGCTCGTTATAATCGGCGGAGGCGTCATCGGCATCGAGTTCGCCTCCTTCTTCTCCGCGATCGGCGTCGAGGTCAGCGTCATCGAAATGCTGCCGGAGATACTCCCCTTCATGGACAAGGAACTGGTGTCGATCTACCGACGCTCCCTGCGCGCGGTGAAGATCGAGACCGGCGCCAAGGTCGAGGCCATCGAGGGAGCCTCGGTGCGCTATACCAAGGGCGACGAGACGAAGGTGGCCGAGGGCGATCTCGTCCTCGTGGCCACGGGACGGAGGCCGAAGGTGGCCGGCATCGGCCTCGAAGAGCTCGGCATAGCCCATTCGCCCAAGGGCATCGTGGTGGACGACAGCCTCCGCACCAACGTTCCGGGAATCTACGCGATCGGGGACGTCACGGGACGTTCCCTCCTCGCCCATTCGGCGAGCGCGATGGGCGAAATCGCCGTCGAGACCATACGCGGCAAGCCTCGCGCCATGGCCTGGAAGGCCGTCCCCTGGGTCGTGTACGGCGATCCAGAATGCGCCGGCGTCGGCATGACCGAGGAGGAGGCCAAGGCCGAGGGCATCGATTACGCCAAGGCCGTGATACCGGCCCGCGTCTCAGGCCGCTTCCTCGCCGAGAACGGCCAGGGCGCCCACGGGGCCGTAAAGCTCCTCGCGGCCAAGGCCGACGGACGCATTCTCGGGGCGACCCTCGTGGCCAGCTACGCCGGCGAATCGATCTGGGGCCTTCAGGGGATGGTCGAAAGGGGGGCCACGGTGACCGAGCTCGAACAGCGCATCTTCCCCCACCCCACCGTCTCCGAACTCTTTCATGAGGCGGCGATGGCCCTCGCCTAGGAGGCCGCATGGAGGCCCGCGACGCGAGCCTTCGCGGGCGCCTCCCGAGCCTCCTCGGGGTCGGCCCTGCCAGGCTCAGGGGCGGCGGGCGACGCGCGGCGCTTCCCGGGCCTCCGCAGGGCTATTCGGCCGGCCCCAGCCGCCTCAGGTGATGTCGGCGTACTGCGCAGAGACAAGACGCGCGAGGTCGGTAGGCGCGATGACTATCTGGAGTCCCCGCTTGCCGGCGCTCACCGAAATCTCATCGAAAAGGGCCACCGTCTCGTCGATGAGGGTCGGCAGTCTGCGCTTGGTGCCGATGGGCGAGCAGCCGCCGCGTACATAGCCCGTTTCTTCCTCGAGTTCGCGCAGGGGAAGCAAGGCGACGCGATGCTCGCCGAGGGCCTTCGCGACCTTCTTGAAGTCGAGTTCGGCGTCGCCCGGAATAACGCAGAGGGCCAAGCCCCCGCTCTCGCCGCGCACGGCGAGGGTCTTCCAGACCCGCTCGGCGGGCAGGCCCAGTTTGGCGGCGGCACTTTCCGCGGAGAGGTCGGACTCGTCGACCTCGTAGGCGACAACACGATGCGCGATCACGGCAGCCTCGAGGATGCGCTGGACATTGGTCTTGCCGGCTGCGCTCAAGCCGCCCGCCTCCCGCCGATGAAGCTCATCGCTTCTTGCGGAACATCCGGTAGTTCATCATCGGGAAGATGTTGTTGCGCTTCTCAAGGCGGGTGAGCCATTCCGTGGCCACCGTATTGGCGGAGAGCATGTCGTAGATCTTGTTGAAGTTCCCGATGGCGTCCTCGACCCTCTCCCTCGCGAAGCCGCTCGAGCGCCCGGTACGCATGAGGAGGGGCCAATCGGAGCCCATCGCGAGGAGGACTTCTCGGGCCGCCTGATTGAGGATGCGCTCGCGAAGCCCCGATTCGTCGGGAAAGCGCTCGGCGAGCTCCGTCATCCTCTCGCAGGCCTTGTAGATATGCCGGTAGGTCCAGTCGTTCGAGCCGTCGAGCCAGAGCTCTCCGTAGCCTCCGTCGCCCCAGGAGGAAAGCTCGGGCGTCGAGACCTGGCTCTCCGGGTAGAGGTGGTGGTATTCGCCCAAGGTGACGAAGGATAGCTCGCGGCCCTTGGCGTTGCGGAAGAGGGCCTCGAGCCAGAGGGGACCCTCGAACCACCAATGGCCGAAGAGTTCGGCGTCGTAGGGGCAGACCATAAGGGGGGGACGGTCGAGGGACTGGGCGGCGGCGCTGGCCTTTTCCTGCCTCCCGTCGAGGAAGGCGATGGCATGCTCGACGGCCTTGGCCTCGGCGGCGGCCCGATCGTAGGGCTGCTTGTCCGCCGTCCTGCCCGTCACGGCCCAGTATTTGAAGCCCGTGTAGACCGCGCCACGCCCGTCCGGCACGAAGGCCGAAATCTCCTGTTCCGGAAGGTCGAAGCCGATGTCGCGATAGAAATCCCGGTACACAGGATCGCCGGGATAGCCCGTCCTGTCGGCCCAAACCGCCTCGGTCGCCGCCGCGTCGCGGATGAAGACCGTAAAACCGTTCGGGCATTGGACGGGCTCGAAGGACCCGCGGAGGGGAAGGGGCTTGCCCAAAAGGGCCCCCCGCGTCGTGACAACGGAGTACTGGAGATTGTAGGCCTTGAGGAGTTCCTCGATGCCGGGGTACCAGCCCAGGTGGGGCAGCCAGATTCCCGTCGGCTGTTTGCCGAAACGGCTCCGGTGGTTGACCATGGCGGTTTCGACCTGGGCGGCGAGGGCCTCCGGCACAAGTTGGAAATTGGGCAGGAATGCGTGGGTGGCGGCCGTGGTCATCAGCTCGACCCGCCCCTTCTTGTAATGATAATCCAAGGCGCCAAGAACGTCGCGGGAGTAGAGGTCGACATAGTCGTGCCTGTCCTCGCGGTACAGGTCGAGGTACATCGACGCCAGGGGGCCGAAGCGGCCGTCCCCGCTGGTCCTCGCCACCTCGCGTTCGCCGAGGGCAATCTGGGTGTCGAGATAGGCGATATAGCGCTCGCCGAGGACTGGATCGCCGAGCATCGAGCAGAGGGTCGGCGAGACGTTGAAGGTGACCTTGAAAGGAATTCCGTCGCGCTCAAGGGTCCTGAAGCTCCGAAGCAGCGGGAGGTAGGTTTCCGACAGGGCCTCGAAGAGCCAGCGCTCCTCCAGGAAGGTCGGATACTCGGGATTGCGCACGAAGGGGATGTGCGCGTTCAGGACGAGGGCGACGTATCCCTTGGATTTCATGCTGCGATGGTCCTCATGCTCCCGAACCGGCGACATCGCGCGCATTGACGCTGAGG
>DATKTD010000125.1:0-17116 GCA_035531315.1 Rectinemataceae bacterium | reverse complement strand
GTCGGTCTCGGTCTCTTCCTTGAACGTGGTCTGGAGGACTCCCGCGCGGGCTCCGCCGATGCCGGCCGCGTAGGCGAGGGCGCTCTTCATGGCGCTTCCCGAGGCGTCCTGCTGCACCGCGACGAGACAGGGCACGCCCTTCCCCTCCTCGAACTGGCTCCGCACCGTATGCCCCGGGCCCTTGGGGGCGATCATGACCACGTCGACCTCGGCGGGGGGCTTGATCTGCTGGAAATGGATGTTGAAGCCGTGGGCGAAGGCTATGGTCTTGCCCTTGCGCATGGCGGGGGCGATCGACTCGGCGTAGAGCTTGGCCTGCTTCTCGTCGTTGACGAGGATCATCGTGAAGTCGGCCGCCTCGGCCGCGTCCTTCGAGGTCATCACAGTTAGGCCCTTCTCCTCGGCCTCCTTCCAGCTCTTCGAGCCCTGGTAGAGGCCGACGATGACCTTGTGCCCCGTGTCGCGGAGGTTGAGGGCGTGGGCATGGCCCTGGCTGCCGTAACCGATGACGGCGATCGTCTTGCCCGCGAGGGCCTTGGGGTCGCAATCCTTCTCATAGAACATGGTTGCCATTGGACTACTCCTTCGCCGGGCTTCCCGTCATGCGGGAATTCGCCCGGCCCTGTGCCGTGGTGATGAGTATTGCCGCCCCCGGGCCTTTCGGCGCGGAGGCGGCTAAATAAGGGAGAGGATGAGGGGAAGGGCGACGGGGCCGCGCTCGAGGGCGGAAACGCCGGTGCGCGCGAGCTCGCGGATGCCGTGGGGTTTGAGGAGGGCGACGAGGGAATCGATGAGGGAGGAATCGCCGATGGCCTCGACGACGAGGCTGTCGGCGGAAATGTCGACGACGGAGGCGCGGAAGACCGAGGCGAGGCGGATGACGTCCTCGCGCTCTTTTTCGGAGGCCGTCACCTTGATGAGGGCGAGCTCGTGGCAGACCGCGGAACCGGGCTCGAAGAGCCGGACAGCGAGGACCTCGTAGAGCTTCTCAAGCTGCTTCTGTATCTGCTCGAGGACCGCGTCGTCGCCGCGGACGGCGATCGTCATCCGCGAGATCTCCGGATTGTCGGTCTCGCCGACGGTGAGGCTCTCGATGTTGTAGCCGCGCCGGCTGAAGAGTCCCGCTACCCGGGAGAGGACCCCCGGATGGTTGCGGACCAGCGCCGACAGCACATGACGTTCCATAGTCCCTCTTGAGGACCGCTTGGGCCGGCCCCCCTTGTCGTGCCGCTACGCTATTCAAGCTGGAAGACCCCGTAAAGGGGCAAAACCCCGAATTGTCAACAAAAATCTTCGTCTATTGCTGATTTTTCCCTGGGTCTACCGATGTATGTCGGGAAACGTTTCAATGGACGAAATGACAATTTCGGCATATCTGCTTCGCTATGAAGTAACGTCATCGTTGACCCGAGGCGGGGCATCGTGTATCGTCCCGCTTCATGAGCGACGAAAGCCTCCTCCTCGCCGTCACGGGGCAGCCCGTCTTCCACTCGCTGAGCCCGGAGCTCTTCCGCATCCTCCTAAAGATTTCCGGGGTCGCCGCCTCCTATACCCGCCTCGCGGCAGCGAGCGCCGAGGAGGCCCTGCGGCTCTTTTCCGAGCTCGGTCTTGACGGCATGAACGTGACCGCCCCTTTTAAAGAAGGCGTGAGGGCACTCCTTGGCGAGTTAGGGGGCGACGCGGCTCTTCTCGGAGCCGTCAACTGTGTCGCGCGCAGGCCCGATGGAGGGCTTTACGGCGACAGCAGCGATCCCTCCGGGGTCGGCGCCTCGCTCAAGGCCGCCGGAGTCAGGGTCGGGGGAAGGCGCTGCCTCGTAATCGGAGCGGGTGGGGCGGGCAAGTCCGCGGCCCTGGCCCTCGTTAGGGAAGGCGCTTCGGTCGAGGTGGTCAATCGCAGCGTGGATCGCTCCGACGCCTTTTTCGGCGAGCTTGGCTGCGGTATGGCCGGTCTCGATCTTCTCGCGGAACGAGCCGCTAGCGCCGACATCATCGTTTCGACCCTCGCGTCCGCCAATCTTCCGCCTATCGAAGCCTGGTTTCCTAGGGGCGCCTCCCGGAGGACTGGGGAGGATGCCCTCGTCGTCTTCGACGCGGACTACCGGGAGGGCCTCCTCCACCGTCATGCCAAGGCTGCCGGCTGTCTGGCCCTGAGCGGCCTCGGTTGGCTCATCCACCAGGCCCTGCCGGCCTTCGAGCTCTTTGTCGGGCGCAGGGCCGCCGCGATCGATCCCGCCCTCATCGAATCCGAACTCAGGGACCATGATCGAGCGAGGAGGAAGGGAAGAAGGGGCCTGGCCCTCTTCGGGGCCTCGGCCGAACTGAACGCGAAAATAGCCTCGAGGCTCGCCCCCTCCCTCGGCCTTCCCCAGGCGAAGGGAGGCGAGGTTTTCAAGGACACGGCGCCGAGGGGCCAGGATATTGTGAGTCTCGACGAGGCCGACCTAGCCGACGCGGCTTCGATGGATGTGATCAGGAAGGACCACGCAGTAATCCTGCTTTACGGAAAGGGGCGCGGCGGGATTCCTCTTGCCGGATCCCCGGACCTCGTCATGCCCTGCGCCGGTAGAGGCGCGGACGAAATCGCGGAGTGGATACATGAAGAAGTCGCTCAGCTCCTCTGAAATCGGCGGCCTCATCCGGGCTCCCGCCTCGAAGAGTTCAATGCAGCGGGCAGTCGCCTGCGCCACCCTGGCCGAGGGAGAGTCCCTCCTCCTCAATCCGAGCCTTTCGGCCGACTGTCTCGCCGCCCTCTCGGTGGCCGGCGGCCTTGGCGCAAGGGTCGAGCGAAGGGAGGGAGGGATCGCCATACGCGGCGGCCTCGACCTCTCGCCCTGGTCGGAGGGACGGGAAACTCGACGTCTCGTCTGCGGCGAATCGGGGCTGTGCATCAGGATGTTCACGCCGATCGCCTCCCTCCTTCCGGGCGAGAGTCTCCTCGTGGCCGAGGGTTCTCTGCGCAAGCGCCCCCTCTCCATGCTCGAGGGCGCCCTCGACAGCCTCGGCGCCACCTGCGTCACGACGGCCGGCCTGCCCCCCGTCCTCGTCCGCGGGCCCCTCCGTGGCGGCAAGACCCGCGTCGACGGCCGCGAGAGCTCCCAGTTCGTGACCGGCCTCCTCATCGCCCTGGCAGCCGCCGAGCTCGATTCGGAGGTCTTCGTGGAGGGCCTGGTCAGCGGCGGCTATGTAGATCTCACGATAGACACGATGCGGCGTTTCGGCGTCGAGGCCCGGCGCGGGGATGACGCCGTCTTCTCGCTGCGCGGAAGGCAGAGCTACAAGCCCACTTCCTTCGAGGTCGAGGGGGACTGGAGCGGCGCCGCCTTTCTCGTCGTCGCCGCCGCCATCGCCGCCCGAAGCGAGGCCCTCGCGATCGCCGGCCTCCGTCTCGACTCGAGCCAGCCGGACAGGGCCATTCTCCGGGCCGTCGAGGCAGCCGGCGCGGCCCTGTCGATCGGGGAAGGCGGCGTCTCGGTGGCTTCCTCGCGGCTCGAGGCCTTCGAGTTCGACGCGACCGACTGTCCGGACCTCTTCCCTCCCCTCGTCGCCCTCGCCTCGGCCTGCAGGGGCGAGAGCCTCCTCCGCGGCGCCAAGAGGCTCGGGAACAAGGAAAGCGACAGGGCCATGGCGCTTCGCGAGGAGTTCGGCCGCCTCGGTGTGGCCGTGGCCGTCGATGGCGATGAAATGAGGGTGTCGGGCCGAGGACGGATTTTCGGCGGCGCGGTCGACTCCCAGGGCGACCATCGCATCGCGATGGCCGCGGCGGTGGCCTCCCTCGTCGCCGAGGAGGAAGTCGTCATCGAGGGGGCTGAATGCGTCTCAAAGTCCTGGCCTTCCTTTTTCGAAGACCTCGATGGGATCCGCCGCAAGGCTTCGGGCCGCCGCTAATCTCCGGGCCGGCACCGGGGCTGAACCAAGGGCCTTGGCCGGGGCTTCGCGGGCGCTCCCTGCTTCCTAGAGATCGAGAAGTCTCTCGATCTCGTCGGCCACCTCTTCGGCGCTCCTGGCCCTCGTATCGACATGCCATCGCAGCTGCGCATAGGCGCTCCGCCTCGAGGCAAGAAGGTCGGCGATGCGACGCCGCGGATCGGGATCATTCAAGAGGGGCCTACTGCCATCATCCTTGAGACGCTCGAAGATCTCCTCCGGATCGGCGTCGAGACAGACGACGAAGGCGTCCTTGAAGAGGGCGCGGTTGGCCGGGTCGACGAGGGCCCCTCCGCCGGTGGAGATCACACAGGCTTCCCTCGCCGCGAGACGGGCGCAGCATTCGGCCTCGCGTTCCCGAAAGTAGGCCTCACCGCGCTTCTCGAATATGCCGGCGACCGTCATGCCCTCCTCCGCTTCGATCAGGGCATCCATGTCGATGAAATCGCGGCCGAGGCGCGTGGCGAGGATCTTGCCCACCGTGGTCTTGCCGCTTCCCATGAAGCCGGTGATGACGAGGGGGGGGATTTCGGAAGCTGCCATGTGCGATCCTTGCGCCGTGGAGGGCGGGATTTCGCCGAAGTCTATAGAGGCGGGTCTGGGCGGTCAAGGCTCGGGAAGGTAGCCGCCGCGGCGAGGTTGTGCGCGTCTACTGGGATTCGCTCGCCCGCTGGGAAGCGCTCGCCGCGGCGAAGCTACCTCCCAGGGCTCGGGCTTGACAGGGCCTTCGTAAATGATTGTAATTGTTACAATATGCCGCCCAGGGGCGGAGGGGGTTGTCCGGCATGAGCCGCAGAATGATCGGCGAGGGTGACTCACCCCTCGTCTGCGCGCCACTGGTGGGCAGGACGGAAGAGGCGCTGCTTTCTGAGCTGGAAGCCCTGCTTCCGGAGAGTCCCGACGCGATCGAGTGGAGGGCCGATTTTTTCCGAGATCTGGCCGACGGCGGCGCCGTCGTCGACATGGCGAGGCGGATCAAGGAGCTCGCCGGCGATCGCCTCGCGATATTCACGATCAGGTCGAGACGCGAAGGCGGTCAGACAAGCTCGCTGTCGGAGCGCGAAATCATCGAGCGCTGCTCCTCCGTCTGTAGGGAAAGCCCCTTCGAGTACGTCGATTGCGAATTGGCCGTCGCGCCTCCCGACATCGAGCGGCTCCGGGACATCGCCCACGCGAACGGGTCGCGGGTGATCGCCTCGTATCACGATTTCGAGCGAACGCCGGACGAGGCCTTCATCGTGGGTAAGTTCCTCGAGGCGGAGAGGCTCGGTCTCGACGTGGCCAAGGTCGCCGTCATGCCCCGTTGCATGGAGGATGTCCTGGTCCTTCTCGGCGCCACACTCGAAGGCGGGAAGCGGGTATCCATTCCCCTGATAACGATGTCGATGGGCGGCCTCGGGGCCCTCAGCCGGATGATAGGCGGCGCCTTCGGCTCCTCGCTGACCTTCGCGGCCGGGCGTGAGGCCTCGGCCCCGGGGCAGCTACCGATCGGCGAGCTCCGAAGTCTGCTCGAGATCGTCCGGCGCTCGCGGAGTCTCAATCCCTCGTCTTCTCCCTGAGCCCGTCCAGGAATTTCGCCATCTCCTCGTAGTCCTTCTGCCTGATGATGTGGGTCAGGTAGGAAAGCTGCGAGTTGATGAGCTCGAGCTGGCGGATCGTATGGGGATTGAACATGATCTCCGAGAGGAGGCGGTCGTCCTCGGAAAGCAGGCCCTTGGCGATGGCCATGTGGCGCTTGAAATTCGTGCCCGGGGCGTCCTGCTTCTTCATGCAGGCGGCGAAGACCATGGTCGAGGCGAAGGGGGTGGCGAGGGAGTAGGCCACCGTCCTGTCGTGCTCCTCGAAGTCCTTTTCCAGGATGCGGATGCCGAGGCGCGAATACAGGTTCCTGAAGAATTCCTTGCCCGCCGGGTCGGATTCCGCGATGATGATCGCGCTCTCGTCGCCCAGATCGCGGATGTTGGCGAAGGTCGGGCCGAACATGGGGTGGGTCGATACGAAGCGGCGCCCGCTTCGGCGGTAGTAGTCGGCGATGCCGCTCTTGACCGAGGCGATGTCCGAGAGGATGCAGTCCGCCGGCAAGTGGGGGAGGACGCTCTCGAAGGCCTCAACCGTCGCGCCGAGGGTCACGCAATTTATGAAAAGCTCGGGCTTGAAATCCTCCGCCTCCTCGAGCTCGAGGGCGCGGCGCACCTTGATGAAGTACTTGAGCTTCCGCGGATCGGCGTCGCTCACGCAGACCTCGTGATCCCAGCAGAGCTCCTCGGTGAGCCAGGCGCCCATCCGGCCGGCGCCGAGTATGAATATCCTCATGCGCCCACTCTCGTCTCGTCATAGCAACCGAGGATGCGGAAACCGCGGGTGAGGGACGAGGCCTCGGCTATGGCCTCGGCGACGCGTGCCTCGTTTTCGTCGCCCTCGAAGTCGATGAAGATCGCGTAGTCCCCGGGCTTGTCGGGAACGGACTCGATGCGGGTGAGGTTGATGTCGGCCTTGGCGAAGACCTCGAGGACGCCGAAGAGGCCGCCGGCCCGGTCCGTCGCGTTGAAGACCGCCGAGCACTTCTGACGAAGCCCGGCGCCCGCCGGCCTTTCGGCATCCTCGCGGGCGAGGACGAAGAAACGGGTGCGGTTCACCTCGGCGTCCTGGATACCTTCTTTTATGATCTCGAGACCGTAGAGCTCGCCGGCATAGCGGCTCGCCACGGCCGCGGTGTCCCGGGGGCGTTCCTCGGCGATCATCTTGGCCGCTCCGGCCGTGTCGTAATACTGCACGGGCTCGAGGTGGTTCCTCGACAGGAAGCCGCGGCACTGGGTGAGGGCCTGGGTGTGCGAATAGGCCTGGCGGATCTCCCGGTAGTCGGTGCCCGGAAGGGCGAGGAGGCAGTGGGTCACGGGAAGGTCGACGGCGGCGACGATGCGGAGGTCGGCGTAGACGAGGATCGCGTTGACCGGGCCCACGAGACCGCCGAGGGTGTTCTCGACGGGCACGATGCCGAAGTCGAAGTTGCCGTCGCGCACCGCGTCGAAGACGTCGACGAATTCGCGGCAGGGGATGCTGGCGAAGTCCCGGTTCCAGGCCTTGGCGGCGACCTCGCTCCAGGCTCCGTGCTCGCCCTGGAAGCCGATGGTGCGCAGGTTCTTTTCCTGGATGCTGCGGCCCTCGACCATCAGGGTCTTCCAGATGCTTTCGGCGAAATCGGGGGAGACGAGGCGCCGGAGGGGTCTGCGCGCCCGCTCGATAACCTCGGCCTCGCGCCTCGAATCGGTGACCCGGCCCTCCTTGAAAACCTTGGTGAGGAGGGCCTTCTCCATCCTCTCCTCGAGGAGCGAAAGGAGCTTCTCGTCGATGCGGTCGATGTCGGTGCGAAGGTCTTCGAGGTTCATGGCTTCTCCCTGGCTGGTACTGAGTCGCGGCTCGATGCGACGAGGGCGAGATCGGCGAGGACTACGGCTACTGCCGCCTCGAGGACGACGGCGGCGCGGAGGGCTATGCAGGCGTCATGGCGGCCTTCGGCCGAGAGGCTGGTCTCTTCGCCCGTGGAGAAATCGAGGGTCCTTTGAGCCCGGGCGATAGACGAGGCCGGCTTGACGGCGATGCGGAGGAGAAGTTCGTTCCCGTTGGTGATTCCGCCATTGACGCCGCCGGCGCCATTCTTGGCGGTACGCCCGTCTTTGGCGACGAAGGGATCGTTGTGCTCGCTACCCCTCATGCCGGCGGCGGCGAAGCCGTCCCCGAACTCGAGGCCTCGCACCCCTGGCACGGAGAAGAGGGCTTGGCCGAGAAGACCCTCGACGCTGCCGAAAAAGGGTTCGCCCAAGCCGGCGGAAAGGCCCCTCACGCGGATCTCGACGAGGCCGCCTATCGAATCGCCGGCCTCGGAGGCCTCGCGGACCGCCGCCTCTATATCCTTTCGGCCACCCGCCTCGAGGAGCCTCGTCGCAAAGCTAGCGTCGCCGAGCATTTTCTTCGCGACGACCCCGGCGGCGACGAGGCCGGCCGTGATCCGTCCCGAGAAGTGCCCCGAGCCGCGGGGATCGTTCCAGCCCTTGTAGCGGACCGAACCCGAAAAATCGGCATGGCCGGGGCGCGGCACGCGGAGGAAGCGCTCGTAGTCGGAGGACCTCGTGTCGGCGTTGCGGAAGAGGATGACGAGGGGGCTGCCCGTCGAGTGGCCCTGCCAAAGTCCGGAGAGGAATTCTGGAATGTCTGATTCGCGTCGCGGCGTCGTTCCCGCAGCGCCTGAGCGGCGTCTGGCGAGATCGGTCTCGAAGTCGGCGGCCTCGAGGGGGATGCCCGGCGGCAGCCCGTCGAGGACGGCTCCGACGGCCGGCCCGTGGGACTCTCCGAAGAGGCTGACGCGGAAGACGCTGCCGATCGTGTTCATGGAAGCTCTCCTGCGAATGCCTCGAGTTCCGTGAGGGGAATGCGCTCGATTTTCATCGATGCGGGGCCGAGGGGGAAGACGAAGCGTATGCCGTTCCCCGTCCTCTTCTTGTCGGCTCCGATGACCGCCGCGATTTCCTTTCGAAGGAGGCCGTGCTCGGCGGAGGCCTTCGCAGCGGATAGGGCCGTCGCCTCTTCGATGGATGAGGGGAGGTTCCAGGCGCGGAGGAGGCCCGCGACGCGCGCGACGAATGAGGGTGAGGCCAGGTTCCGTTTTTCGGAGAGGCGGGCGGCCGAGGCCAAGCCGGCGGCGACAGCGTGGCCATGGGGGATGGCGAGGACGGATTCCAGGGCGTGGCCGATGCTGTGGCCCAGGTTGAGGAGGCGTCGATCGCCCTCCTCGCGCTCGTCGCGATTCACGATGGAGGCCTTGCAGGCGACCGAGCCGGCGACGAGCCCTTCGAGGGCCACCCTGCCGGAGGGCGAGTCGGCCCTCGGCCTGATGCCAGCCAGGCCTTCGATGGCATCGAGGTAGTCGCCCCCGGCGAGGAGGGCGTGCTTGATGACCTCGCCCATGCCCGAGGCGAATTCGAGGTCCGACAGGCTGTCGAGGAAGGCTACGTCGCAGAGGACCCTTCGAGGCTGACAGAAGACACCCACGAGATTCTTGCGGCCGCGGAAGTCGATGGCGGTCTTGCCGCCGACGGCCGCGTCGACCATCGCGAGAAGGCTTGTCGGCAAGTATTCGAAGGCGATGCCCCGCATCCATGTGGCGGCCGCGAAGCCGGCGAGATCGGAGACCGCCCCCCCACCGAAGGCGATGACCCGCGATTCGCGATCGAGGCCGGCCGCGAGAAAGGCGTCCCAGAGCGCCTCGAGGCCCTCGATGGATTTGGCTGCCTCCCCCCGGGCCACCAGGCTGCGCGGCAGGTCCGGCAGGCGGGCTCCGTAGAGGCGGAATACCTCGGGCTCGGTCACGATGAGGGTGGGAGGGCCGCCTGGCGGGAAATCCACGGCGGCATCCACGGGGCCAATCCGGACGAGGGACTCCCCATCCCTTCCCCGCACCCTGATTTCCATGCTCAAAGCGCTCCGGCACCGCCTGCGGCCTGCATTTCGTCCATGAAGGCGCGCAGACGCCTGAGTTTGTCCATGAGTCTCGCGAAGGCGGCGGGGGTAAGCTGCTGGTTCTTGTCCGACAGGGCACAGGAAGGATCGATGTGGACCTCGATCTCGAGGCCGTCGGCCCCTGCCGCCACCGCCGCGAGGCTCATCGGCTCGATCATGCCGAGGATGCCCGTTCCGTGCGAGGGATCGATGAAAATCGGCAGATGGCTTTCGGCCTTGACCGCCGGCACCATCGAGAGATCGAGGGTGTTCCGCGTGTAGGTCTCGAAGCTACGGATGCCCCGCTCGCAGAGGAAGACCGAGCTGTTCCCCTCGGCGAGAATGTATTCGGCGCAGTTGAGCCACTCCTCGAGGGTCGAGTACATGCCGCGTTTCAGGAGAATGGGCTTGCCCGACTTCCCCGCCTCGCGGAGCAGCGAAAAGTTCTGCATGTTTCGGGCGCCGATCTGGAGGACATCGGCATATTCCCCGACCCAGGAGACGTCCCGCGTGTCGATGACCTCGGTGACGATGGGCAGACCCGTTTCCTGGCGCGCCTTTTCGAGGATCTTGAGACCCTTGAGGCCAAGGCCCTGGAAGGCATAGGGGGAGGTCCGGGGCTTGAAGGCTCCCCCGCGGAGCATATGGGCCCCCGCCTCCTTTACCGCCACCGCCGTCCTGATGGTCTGGTCTTCGCTTTCGACCGAGCAGGGCCCTGCGATGACGACGAGGCCTTCGCCCACCCTTACGCCATTTATTTCCAGCACCGTCCGCTTCCCATCAGGGAAAGCCGCGGCAAGCTTGAGGTCTTTCATGTCCAGGATGCTAGCCCGGTTGAAAAATAGGCGTCAATGGAGGGGGGGATGGCGAAGGCCGACCTTAAAAACTCATTTGTTCTTTTCCACTGCTACAGTAGGGGGGCCCTTTTCCGGTGACTCGGCCCTCGAACCGAGCGTTTCGACGATCGAAGCGCCTGCGCGAAACGCGAGCTCTTCCTCCCTCGCCTTGTCCGCCACCCGCCCTTCGGGGTAGCATCGGCCTATGAACCTCGAATTGAATCCGCGCGGCAACGGCGCCTGCCCCATCTGCTCCCATCTCAAGGATTGCGTCATCCGGAGGCGCCTCATCGGCTCTATCGCCGATGTCTCATCGCCCGACGGGGAGGGCATGGAGATCGCGATCTTCGCCTGCCCCTCCTTCTCCGAGAAGGATAGGCCGTGACCGAGCGCCTCGAAGCCATCGCGGTCCGTTTCCGCGAGGTGGAGGAGGCGCTCGCCGATCCGGGAGTTGCCCGTGACCAGGGGCGCTACCGCGACCTCATGCGCGAGCGGGCCCGCCTCGCCGTCATCGACGAGGCCCATCGCGAGTGGCTATCCGTCATCGAGGGCATCGAGGGATCGAAGGCCATCGCGCGCGACGAGAGCGACCAGGAGATGCGCGAGCTCGCCCGAGATGAGCTCCGCGAGCTCGAGACGAGGCGCGAGGCCCTCGAGGCGAGGCTCCGCGAGCTCCTCGTCCCTCGCGATCCGCTCGCGGACAAATCGGTCATCGTCGAGGTCCGGGCCGGCACGGGAGGGGAGGAGGCGGCCCTCTTCGCCGCCGATCTCTTCAGGATGTACTCCCGCTACGCCGACAAGATGGGCTGGAAGGTGGAGATCCTCGATTCGAGCGAGACGGGCCTCGGGGGCTTCCGCGAGATCGTCTTCTCGGTGAACGGCGAGGCTGTTTTCGAGCGGCTCCGCTGGGAATCGGGGGTTCATCGCGTGCAGCGGGTCCCCGCCACCGAGGCCTCGGGCCGCATCCACACGAGCGCCGTCACGGTCGCCGTCCTCCCCGAGATGGGGGAGACGGAGATCGATATCCGCGACCAGGATCTTCGCATCGACGTGATGCGGGCCGGCGGTCCCGGCGGCCAGAGCGTCAATACCACCGATTCGGCGGTTCGTATAACCCACCTGCCCACCGGCCTCGTCGTTCACTGCCAGGACGAGAAGAGCCAGATCAAGAACAAGGCCAAGGCCATGCGCATTCTCCGCGCCCGACTCTTCGAGCTCGAGGACGGCAAGCGCCAGGCCGAGAGGGCCGCCGAGCGGAAGAGCATGGTCGGCTCCGGCGATCGCTCGGAACGCATCCGCACCTACAACTTCCCGCAGAACCGCCTCACCGACCACCGCATCGACCTCACCCTCTACAAGCTCGAGCTCTGCATGGAAGGCGACATCGACGAGCTGGTAGACGCCCTCGTCCTCAATGCCCGCGAGGAACTCCTCCACAACGGGGGAGAGTGAGCGAAGGCCCATGACTATGACCAGGGCCGAGGCCCTCGCGAAGGGCCGGGCGGCGCTCGCCGCCTCGCCCTCGGCCTCCCTCGACGCCACACTCATCCTCGCCTACCTCCTCGGTCTCAGCCGCGAGTCCCTCATCCTAGCCCCCCGCGAGCGGCTGCCCGATGGCCTTCTCGAAAGCTACGAGGCCGCCCTCGCCGCCCGGGCCTCGGGTAGGCCCGTCGCCTATCTCACCGGGGAGAAGGAATTCTACGGCCGCAGCTTCGTCGTGAGCGAGGCCGTCCTGATTCCCCGCCCCGACACGGAGCTCCTCGTCGAAAGCGCCCTCGGCCTCGGTGACGCGATCGAGGCGCGCCTCCGGGGCGGCTCCGAGGCGGGGTATCGCCCCCTCCGTGTCCACGAGTGCTGCGTCGGATCGGGGGCCGTGGCGATCAGCCTCGCGGCCGAGCGACCCGCCTGGACCGTGACGGCGAGCGATATCTCGGCTGCCGCCCTCGCCGTGGCCTCGCAAAACGCCGCGAGGCTCCTTCCCGGGGACAGGCCGGGAGGCCCCCTCCTCCTCTCGTCATCCGACCTTCTCGAGGGAATCGGGGATGACTTCGACCTCATCCTCGCCAACCCCCCCTATGTAGAATCGCCCCTGGCCCGTGAATTGTCGGAGACCTGGGGCGAGCCCCTCCTCGCCCTCGACGGCGGGGCGGAGGGTCTCGACCTCCTCCGCCGTCTCGTACCCCTCGCCTCCACCCGTCTCGTCAGGGGCGGCTTCCTCCTTGTCGAGGCCGACGGCGACCAGGCGGCGGCGCTGCGATCCATGTTCGCCGCGGCGGGTCTTTTAGGCGCGCATAGCGAGCGGGATCTCGCGGGAATCGAACGCGTCACCATCGGAGAGTTGCCATGATCGAATCGAGGGCGATGGTAGAGGATACGGCCGGACACGGGATCACCGCCGGGCTCAGAAACGACTTCGAGACGCGGCTCGAGGCGGCCTTCGGAACGGAGGGAAGCCCCAAGGTCCGCGAGGCCCTCGAACTCGCCGTGGAGCGTTCGGGCGAGTCCAAGCGGGCCTCGGGCATGCCTGCCTGGACCCACGACGTCCGGGTGGCCCTCATCCTCATCAAGCTCGGCATGGACGCCGATTCGGTCATAGCGGGCCTCCTTCACGATCTCGACGAGGCCGAGGGCTTCGGTGGGGACGAAAAGGAGGGCGAAAGCGTCGAACGAAAGGCGGCGAAGGCCAAGCCGGCCCTTCCGAAGGTCCAGGCGGCCAAGCCCCAGGCGGCCAAGGCGGGCGCGGCGACAGCCCTCTTGGATCTCAGGCCTGAAATCGAGGAGCGCTTCGGAGCCGAGGTCGCGCGCATCGTGGCCGGCGTTTCGCGGCTTGCCTCGTTGCGCGCGAAGAATCGCTCCGTCCACGCCGCGGAGGGCATCCGCAAGATGCTTTTCGCGATGACGAGCGACCTCCGCGTCATCATCGTCAAGCTCGCCGACAAGCTGGACAGCATGCGGAGCCTCCGTTGGCTTCCCGAGGAAAGACAGAAGGAGATAGCCTCCGAGTGCCTCGACATCTACGCTCCGCTGGCCGACAGGCTCGGCGTCAGTTGGGTCAAGGACGAGCTCGAGGACCTCGCGCTCAAGCATCTCAACCGCGAGGCCTTCGACCAGATCAAGGACATCGTCGCCGAAAAAAAGGGCGAACGCGAACTCTTCCTCGCGAGGGTCGAGGAGGCCATACGCGAGGCGGCCCGCGCCGACGGCATCGTCGTCGAGGTGCAGGCGAGGGCCAAGCATTTCTATTCGATTTATCAGAAGATGCGAAAGAGGGCCAAGGGCGCCGAGGAGCTCTTCGACCTCTTCGGGGTCAGACTCATCTGCGGCGGCGAGAACGATTGCTATGCCCTCCTCGGCCTCGTGCATCGGCTCTGGAAGCCCATCGAGGGGCGCTTCAAGGACTATATCGCCATGCCCAAGGCTAACGGCTATCGCAGCCTTCACACGACGGTGATGTGCTACGAAGGCAGGCTTCTCGAGGTGCAGATCCGCACCGGAGAGATGCACCGCCTGGCCGAATTCGGCGTCGCCTCGCACTGGCTCTACAAGAAGGGCAGGACGGCCGAGCTGCCCAGGCCCGAGGAGCTCGGCCTGGTCAACCGCCTTCGGGAATGGTCGACCTTCGCCGGTTCGAGCGCCGACTTCCTCGAGGAGATCAAGCGCGAGCTCCTCAAGGACTCGATCTTCGTCTTCACGCCGCTGGGCGACGTGATCGAGCTGCCGATCGGGGCGGGCCCCCTCGACTTCGCCTTCGCCATCCACTCGGACGTCGGCCTCCATTGCGTGGGAGCCAAGGCCAACGGCCTCATCGTGCCGCTCGACGGCGAGCTCGCCAACACCCAGGTCGTCGAGATCCTCACCTCGCCCGCGGCCCATCCGACCATGAACTGGCTCTCCCTCGCGAAGACCACCAAGGCCCGGAGCAAGATCCGCGCCTGGCTCGTCCAGACAGGCCAGGTCCT
The DNA here is from genome assembly GCA_035531315.1 of Rectinemataceae bacterium. Lineage (GTDB taxonomy): Bacteria > Spirochaetota > Spirochaetia > Treponematales > Rectinemataceae > CAIJMU01. The sequence continues at coordinate 2,904 of DATKTD010000125.1, read as the reverse complement.
CGCGATCGAAAAGAATATCATCGCGGGCAAGAAGCCCCCGGAACGGCCCAGCCACGGCGAGGCGGGAACGATTTCGCACAACGCTGCCGCGGTCGAATCCTCAGCCAGGACCGAGCTGGAACTCAAGCCCGGCGCCGCGATCCAGCGTTCCGAAGTGGGCGTCATCGAATACCGGGGCTGGTCCACCGGCGAGGCCGTCCGAAACGAGAAGGCCGGCGTCGCTATCGGCGGGGCCCGCGGCCTCGTGATCCGCATCGCCGGCTGCTGCCGACCCGTCACCGGCGATCCTATCGCCGGCTATGTCTCGCGGGGGCGGGGCATCATAGTCCACAAGGCCGATTGCCGCACCCTCGCCGCCATTCCCGACTTCTCCGAGCGGGGCATCGAGGTCCATTGGGAGGCCATGACGCCCTTCGTCACCGCCCGCTTCCGCCTGACGGCCAGACGCAGCGCCGACCTCTTCGCGGAGATCGAGGCTGCCGTCAGGAAGTTCCGCGGCCATCTCCGCGAGGGAAAGCTCGGCGAGCGCGGTGACGGAGCCTGGGAGGGCAGCTTTACCATGGAGGTGGAGAAGGCCGAGGACATAGAAAGAGTGATAAAGGCGGTGCGGAGCGTTCCCGCCGTCCTGACGATCGAAAAGAACTTCTAGGAGGACCCGATCAGCGATGGGCCGCGCTCGCGGCCTCGGCCAGGCCGGCCCGCTCCGTCGACTCGATCGCCGAGGCGAGGAGGAAGGGCAGGGTCCCGTCGCCCCCCGATGCCAGATCGAGGCCCATGTCGACGGCCGCCATGCCGTCGCCCTCATCGCCGAAGAGGCGGTAGAGTGCCCTCGTCTTGGCCCTGGCCAGGGCCCCGTCGCGTGTCGCCAATGAGGCCATGGAGGGGATGGCCGCGGGCAGGAGGGCTGCGAGGGCTCCATCCATGCCGACTCCCTCGGCCGAGAGGCTCCACGGCTGGGCCGAGGTCGACGGTCCCTTCTCGGCGAGATATTCGGCAAGGACGGCGAGGGCCCCCTGTCGGGCGAGGCCCGGCCGCTCGGTCGGCACCATGGGCCTGGTCATAGCGGTGGTGGCGGCTGAGATGGTAGCCGAGGTCGAGGTAGCCGCCGTGGCGGTGGCCGAGGCCGTGGCGGTGGCCGAGGCGGTAGCGGCGGCGGGGTCAGCAAAGAGGGTCGATGCCGCGAAGGTTCCGGCGTCCGCTATCAAAACCGTGGTAACTGACTTCATCGAAAAACCGCCGCTCCAGGCGAGGCGAGCGCTTCGAAGATCTGCCGAGAGGAGACCCTTTTCGCTTCCGAGCCTCCAATTCGTATCGGCCCTGCCTTCGATGGCCTTGGATTGGGCGGCCATGCGCAGGCTCCTGAGGGCGGCCTGCCACTCGACATCTGAAAAGCCGCTCTTGAGAAAGGCAGGATCGGCCATGACGGCCGTGGCCCTCGCCAGGAGGGCGGCGAGCCGGGCCGCGTCGCCTTCGATGAGGATGCCGAGCGATCCCTTCCCAAGATCGACAAGATTCGCCCGCATCCCCGGATCATCCGCGGATGATACAAGTTCCCGCGCAAGAAGGGCGAGGGCCAGGGCCGAGGACCCCGCCGTATCGAAGGTCTCAGTCGACGCCATATGGGGAAAGGCGAAGAGTCCGGTGGCCATCATCCGGCCCCTGGCATTCCAGAAGAGACAGGGCAGGTTTCCGGGAAGCCTAAGACGTGCCAGCGAGGCGAGGCTCCGTAGCCCGAATCCGGAGAGGGCAGGACCCGCTTTCGCCGGGAGGGAAGGCGAGGGAGGCTGCCGAGATGCCTGGCTTGGCGAAAGCGATGCGGGCATGGAGGCTGGGCCCGCCGAGGATTGACCAGCCGAGGGCGAAGCGGCATTGGCGATCTGAGTGCCGCCGAGCCCTCCTTGCTGGGGAGTCGTCGGTGTCGCCGGGACCCTCGAGACGGCCGCGGCCCCATCGGTCGATCTCGCCCTCGCCCCCGAATCATCCGCAGGCTTCGTAGCCTGGCTCGTGACAGGCGCGGAGGATGGAGGGGAGCCAGTCGGCTTCTGGGGAGGAATCGAGGCACAGGAGGCGAAAAGGCCGATCGCGAGAAATACGGGGATGAGGCGGCGAGCGAGGGGCCTCACGCTTCCCGGTTGGTCAAGGCGGATCTTTCCCTTGCTCATTGTTAGCGCGTCTGCCACCAGAAGGAGTTGGCGGGTGTCGCCCTTTCGAAGCCGCCGTCGGCCACCGCCGAGGCCTCCTTGGCCATGTCGGCCGGACTCATGCGGACGGAAACGACCTCGAGGTTGTGGAGGACCCAATCATTGACGAGGTTGGAAATTTCCTCGCGCGTGACGGACTGTATGCCCTGATTCCAGGTCTTGAACCAATCGAGGTCGGCAGAGCACCAGGCGAAGCGAAGTTCCGAGTCCATGCCGTCGATCGAATCGAGGGCCGCCTGTCGGGAGGCGATCATGCGGGTCTTGGCGGCGGCGATCTCGGAGGAGCTGAAATAGGAGGGATCGATCTTCATCTCGATGACCTCGCTTCCCCTGAATCCTTCCTTGATGGCCTCGGCGTCCCTGAAGGCGAGAGCCTTCCCCGAAAAATCTATCGCGGCGGCCACGCTGATGACCGAGCCATCTCGCTGGCTGAGGAATTGCACCTGAACGGGACCATGGAGCGAGGGAACCGCCGCCGTCATGGCCTTTTCGAAACGGCCACCAGGCGCGGAGCAGAGCTCGGCCCAGAGATCGGCGACGAAGCTTTCCCTCGGATTGGATTCGAGGTCGGGCCCTCTATACCTGATTTCCGCCATAGCGAGGCCTTCGGGAATCCGCGGATCGGCGATCGCGAACCATGTAGGCCTCATGACACCGAGTTTCGGCTGGGGGACGAGGGGCTGAGCCCAGGGCGAGGGGGCCG
>DATKTD010000124.1:0-9033 GCA_035531315.1 Rectinemataceae bacterium | reverse complement strand
TGACGGAACGCAGGGGAAACTCGCCCTTCTCCGTCCCTATGAGGCGCCCGGCGGCTTCGGAGGCCCGATCCGTCGCCCAGACCCCGTCTATGGGCAGATCGAGCCAGACTCGATCGAGCCTTTCGACCACGTCCGCGGCCTCGTCATCGCAGCATTCGAGGACGAGGGTGTAGCCATGGAGGCCTGTGGCGATCCCGGCGAGCCTTGTGCCGATGGATCTGAGGGCCTCGGAGGCGCGGAGCAGGGCGCAGCCGGCAGCCTCATCGAACGAAAGGACTATCCGTTCCTCCATCCATTTGGCCCTGCCACCGAGCTCGAGCACCGCGTGCTCGATGGCGGCATCGACGATGGCGAGGGTTTCGGGATCGGCGATCCTGATCTGGCGACGGTACGGCAGGCGGAGGTAGATGAATATCATTCTGGCCCCTGACTTGCTGACATCTCGTTCGGAGGGGCTTGGAAACGGCGATGACCGGCTCCAGGACCCGCACCCTGACGATACAGCGGAATGGAGGCATCGGTCGACTGCAAATCCATGCCAAAAAGCCCTTTCCCATAATGGAATGCCTTGTCGATCGAAAGCTCGCGTTGACTCCACCGAGGCCCGATGCTAGACTTGCTCGACCGTGAGTCCCCCCCAGGGGCGGACATCGCGCTGCAGCCCTGGCAGAGGATGGCCCATGGACCTTGAAAGTGTAGCGAGGGCGCTCGGCGGACCCGAGCTCGTGAAGCTCTCGATAGCATCCATACTCATCGTCGCTTTCACCTTCTGGCAGCGCATGGAGGCAGAGGGGGTCATGCGCGGCTTCATCGTCGTCGCGGTGATCGCCCTCGTGCGCGATGTTCTCTGGTTGTTCTTCCCCCATCCCGCCCTCTACATCGGTTCCGACCTCATCCTCATGGCCGCCCTCGCCCTCGCCATGGGGCTACCCCTGGGTGGCAGCCTCCTCTTGTACGTCGCGACGGGGATTTCCGCCCTCGCCGGCCTGGCGGCGATCCTGTTCGACCTCCTCGGTCTCAACCTGATTCCCCCGGTCGTCTTCCTCCTCGGTGGCCTCGGCCCCCTCGCCATCCTCTTGTTTTACGGCGTCGGACGCAGGGAGCTGTCCTCCGGCCAGGGTGGACGGCTCATCCGCCGGGCTCGTCTTCCCCTCGCCCTCGCGAGCCTCGCCTACCTCGTCGCCGAGGCCTTCATCCTGCCCCAGGGGTTATGGTTCCATTTCCTCGTGGTCTCGGCCTGGTACGGCTTCATCGCCCTCGTCGGCTTCCTCTTCGTCGACATCCTCCGGAACGACCTCGTCAGCGCGGTCGGCTACTACGAGGAATCGGTCGACTCCCTCTACGACCTCTTCACCGCCACCGGCTCCGTCATCAAGTCGGGCTTCTCGCTCCAGGAGGTCCTCGACGGTCTGATCGGGGTCGTCGTCGATCGCACCGGGGCCTCGGGCGGCATCGTCCTCCTCGTCGAGGAATTCGAGGAGGCCATCGCCGTCCGCGCCATGCAGGGCCGCTTTCCGCCGCCATACAAGCTTCCGGACAGCCTGCCCAAGGACGAGGACCGCGTCATTTCGCACATCAAACACGCCCGCTTCAAGTTGGGCGAAGGAGTCTTCGGCGAGCTCGCCCGGGACGGCAGCTCCCTCCTCGTCACCGACCTGCGCGAGGACCCCCGCTTCCCCGACAACGGCGACGAGGAATGGCTCAAGCTCCGCTCCCTCATGGTCGCGCCGCTCAGCGTACGGGACCAGGTCATCGGCCTCGTAGCCGTGGCGCGTGTCGGGGAGGAGGCCTTTTCCGAGAAGGACTTCGACCGGCTCAAGCTCATCGCGAGCTTCGGCGCGATCTCGGTTTCCGACGCCTTCACCTTCCTCGAGGCCGCCGAGCGGGGCGATATCGATCGCGAGGCAGCCATCGCCGAGGAAATCCAGCGCACGGTCATCCCCCGAAAGCTGCCCGAGCTTCCGGGCTTCAGCCTCGGCGTCTTCACGAATTCGGCCCGTGGAGTCTGTTCCGACTATTACGACATCATCCGGGTCCGCGGGGAACGCAGCCTCGTAGCCTTCGGCGACGTCGCGGGCAAGGGCGTCTCCGCGGGCCTCGTCATGGTGATGGTCCGCTCGATCCTCCACCTCATCGTCAATTCGACGAAGGACGCCGCGACATTGATGGCCTGGGTTAACCGTGGCCTGTCCGGCAAGGTCGACATGGACCATTTTTCCACGCTGAGCCTCCTTCTCGTCGATGCCCTCAGCGGGGACATCGAGTACGCGAACGCGGCCCATCAACCCCTCGTTATCTACCGGAAAGAATCGGACAGCCTCGAATCGATCGACATCAAGAGCATCCCGATTGGCGTCGAGTCCGCCAGCGAGTACGCGTCGCGCAAGTTCAGGCTGAAGGCCGGCGACATACTCCTCCTTTATTCGGACGGCGTCATCGAGGCCATGAACGAGCAGGGCCGGCAGTTCGGCCGGAAGAACCTCGGCAACGCCCTCCTTCGCGTCCGCGAGCTCGGCGCCAGGGAGATCGCCGAGGCAATCAAGGCCGAACTCGAGGACTTCTCCGGAACGACGCGACGGCACGACGATCAGACGGTATTGGTGATAAAGACAAGGACCAGGTAGGAGCGCGCAACCATGGAACTCAAGATCCGCAAGAGCGGGGAGAACTACATCATCGACGTGAACGGCGAGATGGATCTTTATAATTCATATCGTCTCAAGGAACTCGTGATGAAGATGCTCGAGAAGAAGGTCGAACGTTTCATCGTCAACCTCGAACAGGTCGACTACATCGATTCGAGCGGCATCGGGGCGCTCATCTACATCTGCTCGACGATCAAGAAGATGAACCTCCGTCTCGTGATCACGAACATCCACGGCTCGGTGAAGAAGGTCATAGAGCTGACGAAGCTCATGGGCTATTTCCCAATAACGCCGACGATCGAGGAAGCCCTCGCCAAGCTGGAGGAATAGCATGACCAACGAGAACATCGCCAAGGGCGTCCTCGAGATCAGGGTCGACGAGAACGCTCCCATCTTCGACAGGACGGGGATGCTCCACAAGGAATTCCCCTCGGACTTCCGCCAGATCCGTTACTTCACCCTCCTCATCGTCCAGTCGGCCCCTCCGGAGATCAAGGAGATCAACCTCCTCGAGCAGCAGATCTCCGAGGTGATCAAGAACGCCGTCAAGCACGGGAACCGCTCCAATCCGGAGAAGAAGGTCCGCGTGTGGTACGACTTCAGCCCCGAGCACGCCCACCTCATCGTCGAGGACGAGGGCGAGGGCTTCAAGGATCTCGAGAAGTGGAATCAGTTCAACCGGAACAGGCAGAGCTGCCTCGACAAGCAGGATTACGAGTCGCTGGCCGACTTCGTCTCCTTCCGCTCATCCACCGCCGACGACAATGACGGCGGCAACGCCCTCTTCGCGGCGCTCGAATACTGGGACGGTGGCTTCATCTTCAACCAAAAACGCAACAGCGTCGCCATGCTGAAGCGCTTCCCGAAACGGCGCCACGGGGCCTAGGGAAGGGGCGGAGGCTCCTCGCGATGCGGGAAGCCGGGGCGGGAGTGGCCTTGTCGCCCCTCCCGTCCTATTTTTTTGCGCCGAAATCGATCACGGCCTTCCTGACCGCGAGCCCCTCGATCGAGAGGCCGTCGGCGTCGGTGAAGGGCCTTCCGTAGAGGGTCTCGAAGAGGAAGCGGAAATCCTCGGGCTGTATCCCGTCGTACTCGAGGCCGTAGTAGCTCTGGTTGCCCTCGGTCCAGGTCCTGCGCACCACCGCCGAGGCTTTGACCTTCCGCTCTCCGAGGGTGAAGAGGAGATCGATGCGCGATTCGGGACGGAGGGAGGCTCCTATGTCCGCCGAGTCGTTCGCGAAGAGGAGACCCCCGGCCGAGACGTCGAGGACCCTCGCGCTGATCTCCGAGGCCTTGCGTGGCGCACCCTTGAAATAGCCGTTGATCTTGAGGGACCAGGCGAGGATCTGGGAGAAGATGTGGAAGGTCTCCAGCATGCCCAGGTCGAAGGGCTCGCGACCCGGCGTCTTATTGACGAGGCTCACGTAGCCGATCACGTATTCCTGGAAGAGTATGGGAATGAGGAGCTCGGAGAGGGTGCCGGACTGCCGAAGGTTGCGTTCGAAGCGCGCGAGCTCGTCGAGGGCCAGTTCCGCGGAAAAGCCCTCCTCGCGCAGCCACTCGGTGAAGACCTTGCGCGTCACGATGCGCGGTTTTTGGAGGGGGTCGATCTCGGGAAGGCCGCCCGCGACGGTGGCGAGGAAGAGGCTGCGGCCCGTCCTCGTAATGACGCGCTCCTCGATGCTCTCGGGCCTGCGATCCTTGAACATGACGATGCTCCGATCGCTGACCCGATCCTCGGTCCTCTCGTTGAAGCTGCGTACGAGACCGCGGATGTCGTTGGGGTCGAAACTCTCGGAGGGGACGGGCTGAGCGACCGTCGCGTACTCGCGCGTCGTCGGATAAGAGAGCTCGAAGCGCTCTCCCATGAAGGAGAAGGCGACGGTGAGTTCGGCGGGCGGGCTCCGGCGCGAATAGCGTCTTTCGAGGTTGCGGTACACGTTGGCCGGCATCTCGACCTTCAGCGAGCTGTCCTTGATCTCTATGATGCGGGTCCTGAAGGCCATGGCCTGCTCGCGCACGACGAAGCGGAACTCGTAGCGGATGCCCTTCCGCAGGAGTCTGAGCGGCATGGAATGCCCGAGGATGATGTGGTCGGATTCCACCGATCGGATTTCCACGGGCCATTCGCCCGAACCGGCGAGGAGGAGGACCTTGGTGCGCTCGTCCCGGGCGGCGCCGAGCATGAATTCCTTTTCGATTCGCTTGAGGGCTGTTGCCATTGGACCTACCTTGTCATGGCCGGGTTTCCGTCGTCCCGCCCTGGGATAGGGCGCTTCCCGGCGCCGATGGCTGCCAGGGCGGATCGGGGAGGGCTCTGTCCGACGTAAGCCCCGATGCGTCGAATGACAGGTCTTCGATCCGCCATTCGGTACCGACGAGACGGGCGTGGATCCTGCCATCGGAGCGCGGGGGAAGGCGGGCCGGCCCGCCCTGGTCGATGGGTGCCGCGAAGAGGGTGAAGGCCGCCACGGCCTCCTCGCCGGCCGCCTTCACCGCGCCGAGTCTATAGGATATGGGGCTTCCTGGGTCGGAGGGACTCGGCAAGCCCGCCAGGATAGTCTCGACGAGGGGGAGCCTCCCCGCGAGAACCGCCGAAAGCCTCGGCTTTCCCGCGATCACGGAATCGAGAAAGGAGGCGAGGGCCAGGTCGAGTCCCGGTGGGCCTGACCCCCTGGTTCCGGCCCGCGCTTTCAGATTCTCGAGGGGGCCGATGCCGAAGTCGGAGGGAAGTATCTCCACGGGAGCGGACTGTATGTTGAGGTATCGGGGCGCGGCCGGCGCTCCCGGTCCAGGAGCCAGAATGGGGGCATCTGTAGGCGGGGCGGGTCTCGGCTCCGTCGTAGTCTGGACCATCGGGCCTTGGGCAGAGGTCATGCGATAGGTCTGGGCGCCACCCGAGGGGAGGGTCGCCGCCACCGGGGCGGGGGAGGGCTTCTTTCCCCTCGCGCAGGAGTCCAGCCCCGTTCCGAGGAGAAGGGCCAGCAGAAAGCCCGTTCCGACCGCGACACCACGCATATTCACCCCATCATTATGCGCCTTCGAAGCCAACTTTCACAGAGGGTCCCGCTTTTTGTCCGGCTCGGCGGCGGCCCGCTTGCGGCTTGCGCCGCTTTGGTTACACTTGGAGGATAGTTGAGGACATAGGGGGCAGGATGGAAATCAGGAATCTCCTCGAGGAGGCGGTACTCTCCGAGGTCGACGCGATGTTCGCGGAAGAGGACAAGAAAGGCGATCGCGGCTATTGCACCTGCGCCCAGTGCCGACTCGATGTCGCATGCTACGTGCTCAACCGCCTGAAGCCCGAATACATCGTGTCGAGCCGCGGTATGGCCTATAACGATCGCAACTTCATGGTGACAATCCAGAAGCGCGCCGACATGCTCAGCCTCGCTCGGGAAGGATGGTCCCTGGTCGCGCATCGACCCAGGGCGACCTCCGCCCACGACAAGGCAGGCAGGGCGAAGCCCTTGCCCGAGGGGCCTGCCTTCAATTTTCCCACAATCATGGGCCGGGTCTTCAACGGTCTCAATTTCGAGCCGATCGCCGAAGGCGAGGTGAGGCTCGTCATCGATGGCGTGGAGGCCACGATGGCAGACGCGAACTGGCAGAACCCCTTCATCCTTTCCCAGGGGACCGCGGGAACCTTCAACTTCTGGATCTGTCCCCTCGCCGCCGCCTCTACCGGCGAAAAGCGGCTGTTCACCTTCGAACTGCGGGTCGTGGTTCCAGGACTCGACCCCCTATCGCACTTTTTCGAGCTCGATATCGCCGCCGACCGCGAGGCCGGGGGCGACTTCGGCCGCCATGGGATCCAGAAACTCCCGGACCTCCTCCTCTTTCCCCATTCCGAAGAAGAGGATGAGTAGGGGAGAGCCCCCCTTCCCTGGCTTCCGCCTCCGCCCAGAACCCCGTTTTCGATCAGAGATAGGCTGAGAGTTCGGAAGCCGGCACCAGCTCGAGGTAGTGCCAGGAGCGCTCCAGACCCTTCCCTTCCTCGCGTCTGATCTTGACCACCCGGTAGGCGATCATCCGCGTTGTCGGCAGGGGAGGCTTGAGGGGCTTCCCGTTCAGGTCCACGAGGGCGTCGAAGGGAAGGCCCCTTCCTATTTCCTGGGTCTCGCCCTCAGGGAAGACCAGGTAGTTTTCTCTCATGAGCATCGATACTTGATACTCCGAGGCCTTCGAAGGCGCAAGTCCGGCCGATTTGTCCCACCTACACAGCCGTAGGGCTGTTTTCGTCAAGAATATTAATTCTGTCGCTTCGATTCCGTCCACTTTTCGTTGACATGCCACTTTGTCCCGATAGTATAAAAACGGTGGGAAAAAGTGGGAAAAAGTAGGAACTAGTGGATGAACCTGCTGACTGGCGAATTCCGCAACAGTCTTGACGAGAAGGGGCGACTCTCCCTCCCCGTCCGACTTAGGGGAGAGCTCCCGGATTCATCCCTTGTCCTTACCCAGGGCGTCGATCGCTGTCTCTGGCTCTTTCCGCCGGAGCAATGGGAGACGCTCTCGAAGAAACTGATGGATTCCACCCCCCTCTTCCAGGCCAAGGCCCGCCTCATCCAGAGGCGGATTCTCGCGCCGGCCCAGGAGGTCGAGGTCGACAAGATGGGGCGGATTTCCATTCCCCAGAGCCTGAGGGAGTGGGCGGGGCTGACGAAGGAATGCGTCATCCTGGGCATCGCGAAGTACATAGAGATTTGGGACGCCGACGAGTACCGGAAATACTGGGAAGAAAACGAGTCGGAGTTCAAGGCCGCGGCCGAAGAGTTGGGGGGGCTCACACTGTAAAATGGCGATAGTACACCTTCCCGTCATGCTCGAAGAGCTCCGCGCCGCCCTCCTGCCGGGCCCGGATGAGAGCCGCTTCCTCGATTGCACCCTCGGAGAGGGCGGGCATGCGGAGTCCTTCCTCTCTACGTGGCCCCAGGTGCGCTATGTCGGCATCGATGCCGACCCCGTCATCCAGGCCAAGGCGCGGGAGCGCCTCGCCCCCTTCGGCGACCGGATGTCCTTCCGGCTCGGTTTCTTCGACGAGGTTCTCGCGGCCATGGTTGCCGAGGCAGAGGCATCGGAGGCCGCGGAGGCCGCGGCGAAGCGGGAGCAGCTTCGTCGCCCGGACCCGCGGATGCCCCAGGCCTCGCTCGCGTCGCGCCGGCCCGATCGCATCCTTCTCGATCTCGGCGTCTCCATGTTTCATTTCGTGGAGTCGGGCAGGGGCTTTTCGTTGTCCGCGAAGGACGAGGCCCTCGATATGAGGCTTTCGCCCGATTCTCCGGTCTCGGCCTCCGATATCGTCAATGGCGAGCGCGAGGAGGAACTGGCCCGCATCATCTACGAATACGGCGAGGAACGTCTTTCGCGACGCATCGCCCGGGCCATCGTCGAGGCGCGGCGCTCCTCGCCCATCCGCACGAGCGGCCGCCTGGAGGAGATCGTCTTCGGGGCGGTGCCGGCCTCCTATCGACATGGGCGCATCCATCCCGCCACGAGGACCTTCCAGGCCCTCCGCATCGCCGTGAACGACGAACTCGGCAGGGCCTCGCGGGGGATCGCCCTCGCGGCCCGCCTCGTCGCCCCCGGCGGCCGGGTCGCCGTCATCACCTTTCATTCCCTCGAGGACAGGATAGCCAAGACCATTTTCAAGACCCTTGCCGGACGTCTCGAAAGGTCCTTGGCTCCGGCCGAAGCCAGGCCGATCATCGAAGGTATGGACAACTCGACTTCCTTCTCCCTTCCTTTCCGCAAGCCCCTCGAGGCGACCGAAACCGAGGTCGCGTTCAATCCGGCATCGAGGAGCGCCAAGCTTCGCGTGGCCGAGAAGCTCGTTCCGGGGAGTGTGGCGGCATGAAGCGCTGGCAGGTCCTCGCCATGATCGGCTCGATGCCCCTCATGTTGCTGGGCGTCGTTTGGCAGGCGGGCAGGCAGGCGAGCCTCGTCGCCGAGGCCCGCGAACTCGAACACCAGCAGGAATCCTGGGTCGAGGCGAACGCGAAGCTCATAGGCGGCATCTCGGTGCTCGAGAACAGGGAGAGGGCCAACGAGCTCGCCTCGAAACTCGGCCTGGAGCGGGCAACGGCCGAAAGGCGCATCTTCATCGAGACGCAGCCTTCCAAGTCCACCAGCGATGCCGCCGCGCCGGCGCCAACCCAGGCGGTCAAGGGCAATGGCTAGCTCATTGGTTTTTTCCGCGGCGGAGGCCCTCGATATCCTCCGTGGCGCCGGCCTCGACGCCAGCCTACGCGGGACGGCCTCGGCCAGTTTTTCGACGGCCTCCCTCGATTCGCGAAAGGCGGCATTCGGCAGCCTCTTCGCTGCATTCCGCGGGGACAGGGCCGATGGCCACGATTTCGCCATTTCCGCCCTCGTCTCCGGCTCCCGC
>DATKTD010000123.1:0-3194 GCA_035531315.1 Rectinemataceae bacterium | reverse complement strand
TGCTTTCGATGGCCCCTGGCTCGAGGGCGAGGTCCCAGCCGATCCAGATCCTCATCCCCTGCCATTCGGAAGCCGAACTTCCGTCGCGGGTCACCCTGCGAAAGAGGGGAAGAAGCTCGAAGGCGAAGGGCCGGTCCGAGCGGAAGTCGAGACGTTCGAGGGTCGCCGAATTCTCGATGGAAAATGCCGAGATCGTCTCCTGGCCGGCGCTTTCGTCGGCGCGGATTGCGACATCCGAGATCCGCAGGCTGACATCGCCCGCCAAACGACCGGCCGAAAGGTTGAGTTCGGTGGCGAAACGAAACCGGGCGCCGGCACCCTTCTCATCGGCCAAGGTCCAGGCGACACCGAGATTCTCCCGCCTGAAAGAGTAGATTTTGCCCACAACGATGCCTGAGAGCCCCGTGCCGGGAACATCGAGTGGCGCCCTAGAAAAGGAAGCCGTCATCGAGGGCTTACCACCGTCGAGAAGGGTGTAGGCGGCGCGCTGTCTCTCTTTGGCCACCGGCAGGAAGGCACCCGACTCGCAGAGCCTGTCGACAAAACACTCGAGGCGATCCGCGGGCCTCTCGCCGTCCATGGCGTTGACATAGTTCGTGAGGCTCTTGAAAGAGTCGAACTCGGCCAGGGAGGCTTCGCCAAGCCGTACATGGGCGTTGTAGTTGACGCCCTGAAAGAGAATTTCCTTTTGCCCATCCATGTCGATATCGGCGCGGATGATGCCGGGTACGAAGGAGCCCTTTTGCCGGGTAGAGCGCTCGGCCTCGATGAGGGCGGACCAGGCCGCCGCCCTGATCGACAGGGAAAGAATGCCTCCCGCCTCGCCTTCCCAATAGGCGTCGCCGCACTGGGCGCGCCAGACTTCCTCCTGGGCGCTCTTCTTTCGTGACTTGTCGCCGCGAAGCTGCCCGACGAGGATGCGCACGAACTGCATCTTGGCATAGAGGGCATGGCTTTCAGGATGGCGAAGGAGGAGGCGGCGAGACGTGGCGAGGATGCCATCGTTCGATGCCTTGCCGGAGCGGTCGGGCCCCGAGCTGGCCGAGGCGAGGCGAGGCGAGCAGGAGCAGGGGAAATAGCCGCGCGGCGGATCCTTCATGCTCCGCATCCACCGGGAGGGAAGGATGGTCTCCCAGGGATCCCCATCCCTGCGCAGCGAGGCGAACATCGTCTCGAAAAGGACATCGGGGGATTCGAAGTCGCTGTTGCGCCACAGCTTGACGAGGGCCGTATCGGAAAGCATCAGCGCCCCGACGGCGGTCTCATCCATGCCCTCGAAGTGGGCTCCCAAAATGCCACCGAGGTCGATGAGACCCGCTCCGGCCTGATCGGAACCGATCACCGGAAAAATGCAGAGGCTCTTGCCCTGATCCTCCGTCATGACCGGATAGGAGGGGTCGAGGCCGCTGAGACGGAAAAGATCGACCGGAAGAAAGGAGAAATCGAAGCCGCAGGCGCTGTAGGTCGAAACGAGGGAGGGCTCCCAGGCGAAATCCTGGGGCCAGGCTCCGCGAGGTCGCTTGCCAAGGAGCTTACGGATGAGGGTCGAAAGAAATTCGAGTTGTCCAACCCTATCAGGCGAGGGAATGATCGGCATGATGGGGGCGAAATAGCCGCCGCCGATAGCCTCGACCTGCTTCCTCGAGGACATCTCCTCGAGAAGCATGATGAATTCGGGATGATGGGAATGGAGCCAGGCAAGAACGGTTCCCGAGTAATGCACTGCCGAAGAGATTTCGGGAAAGCGATACAGGGTCGAGAGCCATGGCCGCCAACAGACCTGATAGGTCTCCTCAAACAGGGTTTGAGGACTTCCCTCGGGGAGATGGTTGGAGGTTCCAATGACGACGGCGAATTTTCCCATCCGGCATGATTCCTTGGCTGGACTGTCGAAGACCCGGGCGGCCGGGCCGCTCAGAGGTTTATTCCATTTTTTGCCGCATGTCGCGGCTCGCGAATGACCTTCGTCGGACAGGATCGCACGAAAGAGGCTGAGTCCGCAATCTTCCAGGAGCTCCGCCGCGCCAGCCCCTTGTCGACCACGAAGGAGGGTGCCCCGTCGGGGCGCTCGCATGCTCGACAGCCGTTGCAGGCCGCCTGGCAGATCCCGACCCGCTCGGCGGCCGGAAGCCTCGAATTGCAGGACACGAAGAGAGGATCGTCGGCGGGGATGAGGGCGATGACTCCCGTCGGACATGCCTCGACGCAGGCTCCGCAGCCGGTGCATCGCTGGGGGTCCACCACGGCCAGACCCTCCACAATGGCGATAGCGGAGACGGGGCAATGCGAGAGACAGGACCCATAGCCGAGGCAGGAGTCCCTACAGGCCCGCGGCCCGTCATAGATCGACTGGGCTGCAGCGCATTCTTGTATGCCGGAATATTCGAAGAGGTCTGGAGAATCCTTTCGAGACCCTGCGCAACGGACTACGGCAACCCTCCCCTTCGCCTCGCTTCCCTCGAAAAGACCGCGAAGCCTCGTTTCAAGCTCGGCGCCTCCGGGAGCGCAACGACCCAGGTCCGCCTTTCCAGCCACCAGAGAGGTCGCGAAGGCACGGCAACTGGGCTCGCCGCATAGGCCACAATCATGACCTGGGAGGATGCCGCGCGCCTCGAGTTCCTTCTGAGACAGGCCCACCTTGCGCGTGAGGGCCTTGGCGAAAAGCGCGCAAAAGCCTCCCCCCGCGAAAAAAAGCAGGAACGATAGCGGATAGACAAGCCATGGGCTCATTTGCCGACGCCCTGGGCCAAGGCGACACCGGCGAGGGTCATTGTCATCGCCATCAGGGCCGCTGAAAGGAGGATGGCGGGGGCTCCCCTCATCGCGGTGGGAAGGGCCCCGGCCTCGGTCCGCTTTTCGATCGCGTCGAGGAGGGCGACGGCGGCCCACCACCCGAGCACCGAAACGATGGAGGCGAGGAGGCATTCGGGGAGGCTGCCGGCCCCGCGCATAGCGACTAGAGAGATGCCGAAAACAAGGCTCGACAGGCTGAGCTCGTCGATTCCGGCCAGGGACGATTCGGGCACGAAGACGGGGAAGGCGCTGAAGGCCCTGGAAAGGGCGCGGAGAGTCGGCACGACGAAGAGAGCATAGACGAGGGCGATAAGGGAGGCGATCCCCAGCGGGAGGAGGATGAACCTCGAGGCGAACCACAGGATAAGGGAGGCGACAATGTTCAAGACGAGGAGCCAGGC
>DATKTD010000122.1:0-4976 GCA_035531315.1 Rectinemataceae bacterium | reverse complement strand
AAGATCGTGGTCAATCTAGCCAATACCGTCACCAGCCTCGTCGGCCAGGGTTACAGGCCCATCGACGACCTCTCGGCCCTGCAGCGGATACTCTCGAAGACCCTCGCGGAGGGTGTCCGGATTGTGGAGGCCGCCGGTTATCGGAGCCACCGGATCGGTTCAGTCCCAGGCTTTGGCCTGATCCGCGCGATGGACCGACTACCGGCCTTTCTCACGCGCGCCGCCTTCGCAAGGAACCTCGATAAGATGGTGCGATCGAGCATGAGCCAGGACCTTTTCCAGAGAGGGCGGCACGATACCGAACTCGAGTCGTTGACCGGTTATATCCTGCGCCTCGCGGCCGAGTCCGGCGTCGCAGCGCCATGGAATGAGGGCATCTATCAAATAGCGAAGGAGCGCTTCGCCATGGCCGAATTCCGGCCCCTCGAGGCCTCGAGCCTCCTCGCTTCGCTTCAAAGAAGGATGGCGCTGCCCCAGGCTTCGCCATTCCGGCAATGAGATCCGGAACAAGAACATAGGGGGAGCAATGGGAATCGACGAGGCCCGCGTCCATCTCGGGAAATTCGGCAGGGGCGGCGACATTATCGAATTCGAGGTATCGAGCGCGACGGTGGAATTGGCCGCGAAGGCCCTGGGCGTCGAGCCGGGGCGCATAGCGAAGAGTCTCGCCTTCGGCCGCAACGGAAGCAATCACCTCATCCTCTTTGCCGGCGACGCGCGCGTCGACAACGGCAAATACAAGGCGCGCTTCGGCATGAAGGCGAGCATGCTGTCGGCCGAGGAGACCTTCGAGCTCACCGGCCACCGCATAGGTGGGGTATGTCCCTTCGGCCTCAGGTCGAGTCTCGAGGTCTGGCTGGACGAGTCGCTCCGTCGCTTCGATGTCGTCTACCCCGCCTGCGGGAGCGCCAACTCCGCCATCAGGGCCAGCCTCGAGGAACTCGAGCGCTGGAGCGGAGCGGCAGGCTGGGTGGACGTGGCCAAGCTGACGGAAGCCTGAGGCCGGCAGATGGAGGCGACGGGGAATAGTGAAATTTGTCGCGATTTTAGCGAGACTTGCGGGATCGAAACCGAGGGACTATCATGTGTTATCTTTTATTTTTTCGGGAGGAATCGATGCGAAGAAAGGTAGTATTCGTCTTAGTGCTGGCCCTCGTCGCCGCCCTCGCTTTCGGAGCGCCATCAAAGGGCATAAGCTTGGAGTCCCTGACGCCCCCCGGCACCCTGATGGCCGATGCGGGCATTGGCTGGGGCGGTCTTTCGGGCGGCGTCGAATTCATGTTCGCCCAAATCAAGATCGCCGACGTCCTGCCCATCACCTTCGGCGCCGCGGGCAGGGCCTTCGTCGATCCGGGTATATTCTATACTTCTTTCAGTACCTTTACCTTCGGTGCCGGTGGCTTCGGAACGGCCCATGTCGGCTTCAAGGAGCTCAAGTTGCCCTCGGGCTTTTCGTGGCTCTCGAATGTCGATACCTATATCGGCCTCGGTGTAGGCTTCGCGAGCGCCACGGCGAACACGAGCTACTCTTCGTACACCTTCAAGCCCGGCATCGGCATTTCCACCTTCGAAGGAGCGAGCTACTACCTCAGCGATAAGTTGGCGATCACCGGCGAGTACGGCTACATCGGCCGCGTGACCTACGATTACAGCCTCTTGGGTTATACCACTTCCTATGGCTGGCCGCTCTATTACTCCACCATCGGCGTGACCTTCAAGTTCTGAAGCGCTCTAGCCGCGTTCTGGGAGGGGGCCGTCCTTTGGGACGGCCCCTTTTTCATTCCCGGCCCTCCTGCCCCAGATACTCCAGGTTGACCTTGAACATCGACTCGAAAATATTACGTTTTAGTTGCGATGATCCGCCGGTCAGGGCAGCTATCCTGGCCCGGACCTCACGGCGCCGCGATTCGAGGCCGAAGGGGCAGGTGGAGGCCGAGGACAGGAAACCCAGTTCCTCGGCGTAGTCGACGATGAGGCCCTCCTCGCAGAGGGCGAGGGGTCGGATGACGGTGAGAGGGTATTTTTCATAGGCCACGACGGGCTTCATGCCGGACATTTCGCCCTTGTAGAGCATGTTCATGAGGAGGGTCTCGACGATGTCGTCAAGGTGATGCCCGAGGGCGATCTTGTTGAAGCCCTCGGCCATCGCATATCGAATAAGCTCAGTTCGACGCTGGGTGGAGCACCAATAGCAGTTCATCTTCCTGCCCGGCTTGAGTCGGGCTACGACAGGCACCGTGACGGAAACGTAGTCGAGACCGGTCGAGGCGAGGAGGGACGCGGGGTCCTTCGTCGTGCAGGAGTGGGGAAGGTCCGTGACGATGTGGATGGCCCGCAGTTCGAAGGGCAGGGGCCACCACCGGCGCTTGGCAGCGAGATCCCAGGCGAGGGCCGTCGAGTCCTTGCCGCCGGAAACGGCGACGAGTATCCGGTCGCCTTCCTCTATCATGCCGAAGCGACGGATGGCGACTTCGACGAGCTTGGCGAGGCTGCTCTGGGCGTTCTTCACGGCGCCACTCTGCCACGAAGCCCAAATGTCGGGCAATCGGGTTCGGACGCGGAGCTTGCCGGCAGCTCATCGCGGTCGCTTCGACCGAGGCTTCTCTTTGTTCGCCGCCATCAGGCCTGGGAGATCCTCGTGACGATTTCCTTGATGGCCTCCATCGAGTAGGGCTTGGTGACATAGCCCTCGCACTGGTTCTTGAAGGCGGCCATGACATTCTTGGCGTCGCCGAGGGCGGTGACCATGATGACCTTGCAGCCATCCGCGGGGGGAATGCCGATGCCTTCCTCGTAGCTCCTGAGTTCGAGGAGGGTGGTCTGGCCGTCCTGGGTCGGCATCATGATGTCGAGAAAGACAAGGTCGTAGGGAGTCCCGGCCTGGTAGGCGGTCTTTAGCGCGACGATGGCCTCGGCTCCGTCGACCGCGGCGTCTACCGTACCGAAGCTCTGTATCATACGCATCAAGAGATGTCTCGAAAGGAACTCGTCCTCGGCAACCAACATTTTTAAGGATTTCATGAACGCTCCTCACGACGACTCGCTATCAGTCCTTTAATTTGAGGCATCGAGACGGCGCGATCAAGGGGAAAGTTGCGGTCCATCGTCTTTCCGCATCCCGGCGATCCGGCTAAAATTTGAGCTTGCAGCTTTCTTCAGGCCGACTAAGATTGTGCGTACTGGAAGATAATGTCCGAAAAGACCGGCGTCTCGAAGGGCGAAGCGATCATACCCCACTATTCGCGGGACCATAATAGCCTGGTCGCCAAGCCCGCGCCGGCCTTGCTGAGGGCAGGATCGCCCTGGGGGTTCTAGCCATGGAAGGGCTGCCCGAGATCGGGGAATCGGACTACCGATTCGTCGCAAGGCTGCTGTACGAGCGTTTCGGCATTCAGCTCGGCGACAGGAAGAAGATACTCGTCGCGAGGAGGCTCGCGAAGCGCCTTCGGGAACTCGGCTTTTCGGATTTTGCCGAATACGTCAGACTGCTCCAGGCGGATCGATCGGGTTCCGAGCTCGTCGAGTTGATCGATAGGCTTACGACCAACCACTCCTATTTCTTCAGGGAAAAAGAGCACTTCGACTTCCTGCGGGAGACGGTCTTCCCAACCCTTGTCCGAGCGGTCTCGCCGGGACATGGTCGCGGGATCAGGATATGGAGTGCCGGCTGCGCGGCGGGGGAGGAGGCCCACAGCATCGCCATCACCATGAGGGAGGGGCTTGGCGCCGATTTCTCGAGTCCCGACCCGGCCATCCTCGCCACTGACATTTCCATACGAGCCTTGAAGGCCGCCAGCGCGGGGAACTATCCCGAAAGTCGCCTTGGCGATATGCCCAAAAACTATCTTGCCCGCTACTTCTCAAAGTGCGAGGAGGGCCATTACAGGGCCCTTGGAAGCATCCACGACCTGATACTATTCAAGCACCTCAACCTCATGGCCATTCCCTATCCCTTCAAGGGACAGTTCGATGTCGTTTTCTGCAGGAACGTTATGATCTATTTCGACAAGGCGGCAAAGAGGAGCCTCGTCCTGGCCCTCTTCGATTTTGTAAAGCCGGGCGGCTATCTCTTCACCGGACATTCGGAGACACTCCAGCGTGGAGAAACTCCCTTCACCTACCTCAAGCCCGGCATCTATCGCAGGCCCGCCCGGTAGTCGCGCGCAGCCCGATCGCTTACGCGAGAACCGGCTCGCGCGAAGAACTCGAAATACGAGAGGAAATTTTCCTGTGGTGGAATTGGGTCTCGGTGCGGAACTCGCCGCGGAAAAGGAGAAAGCCTTCACTCGACATAGATTGAGGGGGATCGAAGCGCCGAAAGACAAGGAACGCTAGGGCAAAATCTTCGCCCCCGGGTCGATCGAGAATGAATACCGAAGCCATCCGCCGGCCCAGGGTCTATCGGCTATCGAAGCCAGGGTCGGCGGAATGGGCTGAATTTACTTGGTCGCGCCGAGAATGGCTTCTTTGCAGGCCTTCGAGACGCTGATCTTGACGGCGGTCCGGGCTGGGATCTTGATGCTCTCGCCCGTCGCGGGGTTGCGACCGACTCGCGCCTTGCGCTTGCTGAGCTTGAGGATGCCAAGGCCGGGGAGGGTGAACTTCTTGTTCTTCTTCGCTTCCTTGTAGGCAAGCTCCACATAGGAATCGAGGAAGGCGGCGACCTGCTTCTTGGTCAGGGCGTTCTTCTCTGCGAGCTGGGCAACGATCTGCGCCTTCGTGAGGCTTTTCGGAGCGGTGGTCGGCATAGACTATCTCCTTCGAAAATAATGGCTATAGTAACGCTCAGAATGCGGCGCTGCAAGGGAAAAACGCCATTTTACGGCCCTCTTCGCATCCGGGCCCATCGTGTCAGGCCTCAAAGGTCTCGGGGCCTTGTTGAAGGGCCAGCCCGAACTCTATACTCGGTCGCTGCCCCTCGAGAGGCGGGTTGGCAATTCTCCAGATGGCGGAGGTCACGATGAACAGGGCGCTCG
>DATKTD010000121.1:0-30011 GCA_035531315.1 Rectinemataceae bacterium | reverse complement strand
CGTCGGAGCCCGAATCAGGCTCGGTGAGGCAGTATGCCGCGACCCACTCGCCCGTCACGAGCTTGCGGAGGTACTTGTCCTTCTGCGCCTTCGTGCCGTAGTAGACGAGGGGCAGGGTGCCGATGCCGGTGTGGGCGGCATAGGCGACGCCGAAGGAACCGGCCTGGGTGATCTTCTCCGCCGCGAGCATGCTCGTGGCCTTGTCGAGTTCGAGACCGTCGTAGGCCTCGGGAGCGTCGATGCTGAGGAGGCCGAGCTCGCCGGCCTTGTGCATGAGCTCGACGATCAGGTCGAAATGATGATCCTCGATCTCCGCGCTCTTGGGCAGGACGTCGTTGACGACGAATTTGTCCGTGGTCTCGGCGATCTGCCTCTGCTCGTCCGAAAAGTCCTCGGGAGTGAACACGTCGTCCTTGTTTACCTGGGCGATCAGATACTCTGCGCCCTTGAAGATTTTCCTTCCCATATCGTTGCCTTCCTTAGCTTCAGACTTTCTCGAAAATCCCGGCGGCACCCATGCCACCGCCGATGCACATCGAAACCATGCCGTAGCGCGTACCGCTCCGCTTCATCTCGTTCAGCAGGGTCGATGTCAACTTTGAGCCCGTGCAGCCGAGGGGGTGGCCCAGGGCGATGGCTCCGCCATTGACGTTGACCTTGGCGGGATCGAGGCCGAGTTCGCGAACGACCGCCAGGGATTGGGCCGCGAAGGCCTCGTTGAGTTCGACGAGGCCGATGTCGCCGATGCCGAGACCCGCCATCTTGAGGGCCGCGGGAATGGCGGCGATGGGGCCGATGCCCATCAACTCGGGCGGCACGCCCTTGACGGCGAAGGCGACGAATCTGGCCAGGGCCTTCTTGCCCGTGCGCTTGAGCCACTCGTCGGAGACGACGAGGACGGCGGCCGCGCCGTCCGTCATCTGCGAGGAGTTGCCGGCGGTGACGGTGCCGCCGACCTTGAAGGCGGGCTTGAGGCCGGAAAGGCCCTCGATCGTGCTGTCCCCGCGGACGCCCTCGTCAGTGTCGAGAACTTCCTTCGAGCGCTTCATCTTGCCGCCGACGAGGGAGGCCATCTCGACCTCGACCGGAACGATCTCGTCCTTGAACTTGCCGGCCGCGATGGCCGCCGCCGCGCGCCGGTGGCTTTCGACGGCGAAGGCGTCCTGGTCCGCCCTCGAGATGCCGTACTTGGCCGCGACGAGTTCCGCGGTGATTCCCATGGAGGCGTAGGACTCGGGCCATGAGCCCACGAGGCCCGGATTCGCGCTGTACTTCACGCCGCCCATCGGAATCATGCTCATGCTCTCCGCGCCGCCGGCGACGATGCAATCGGCAAAGCCCGCCATGATGCGCTCCGCCGCCGTAGCGATCGACTGGAGACCGGAGGAGCAGAAGCGGTTGACCGTCTGCCCCGGAACCTCGACGGGCAAGCCGGCCTTCATGGCGGCCACGCGGGCCATGTTCATGCCCTGCTCGCCCTCGGGGAAGGCGCAGCCGATGATGACATCGTCGATCTCCTTCGGATCGACGCCGCCGCGTTCGATGACGGCCTTGATCGCGAGGGCCGCGAGATCGTCCGGCCGCATGTCCTTGAGTTTACCCTTCTTGGCCTTGCCGCCAGGCGTGCGCGCGACGGCCAGTATGTAAGCCTGCTTCATAGCCTTCCTCCGTTGTTTATCGCAATTGCCATGGTTTTACCCTCTTCAGTTGCGGAGGGGCTTGCCCTTCTTGAGCATGTACTGGATGCGCTCGAGGGTCTTCTTCTGGCCGCAGAACCTGAGGAAGGCCTCGCGTTCGAGCTCGAGGAGGTACTCCTCCGTGATGAGGGTGCCGGCGGGCACGTCGCCGCCGGTGATGACGTCGGCCACGCCGTTGGCCAGGTACTCGTCGTACTCGGAGATGAAGCCGCCCATCCTCATGTTCCAGATCTGGCTCTTGATGGTCGCGGCCACGCTGCGCCCGGGCGCCTTGAGATCCACGAGGGGGCTCGCCGGCCTGTAGGTGGCCGCCAGCGAGATCACCCGCTGCTTGGCGTCGTGGATCCGCCTATCGGCGTCCATCGAGATCGAATCTCCCTGGCGCATGTAGCCGAGGTCGAAGAGCTCGGCGCCCGACATGCTCACCTTGGCCATGGCGATGTTCATGAAGTTCTTGAAGATGAAGGGCTGGACGTCCGTCTCGTAGCGCTCCGCGAGCTGGATTGCGCGCACCGCCATCTCCTTGGTGCCGCCGCCTGCGGGGAGGAGGCCGACGCCGAGCTCGACGAGGCCCATGTAGGTTTCGGCCGAGGCGACGATGCCGTCGGCATGGAGACAGGTTTCGCAGCCGCCGCCGAGGGCCATCTGATGGGGCGCGGCGACTACGGGGATGGGCGCGTACTTGTAGGCCATCATCGCCTTCTGGAAGGCCTTGATCGTCATGTTGATCTCGTCGAACTCGCCCTCCGCTATGCCCATGGCCATGAGCATGAGATTGGCGCCGGCCGAGAAAGTCTTGCCCTCGTTGGCTACGACCAGGCCGATGCCGTCCTCCTGGGCGCGCCTGACGGCCTTGTGCACCATCGCGAGGGTCTCGTTGCCGATGGCGTTCATCTTCGTGTGGTACTCGAGGCAGAAGACACCGTCGCCCAGGTCGAGCACCGAGGCACCGGCGTTGCGTTCGACGACTCCACCCGTCCTCTCGATGGCACCGAGGGAGATCCATTCCGCGGGGCGAGGCACGTCCTTCCAGGTCTTCGAGAGGAAGCACCAATACTGCTGTTTCCCGCCCTCGAAGCGGTAGAAGCCGGGAACCTCCCTGAGGTCTGCCGGGACCTTCACACCGTCCTTCTCGGCCCTTGCAACGAAGGAGGCCACGCCGATGGCGTCGAGCATCTCGAAGGGGCCGAGATCCCAATTGAAGCCCCACTTCATGCCGTTGTCGATGTTCACCACGTCGTCGGCTATCTCGGCCCTGCGCTTCCAGGTATAGAGAAGGGTGTCGCGGATGTTCCTCCACGCGAAGTCAGCGGCCTTGTCCGTCCCGCCGATCACCGCGACGATTCGCTTGCCGACATCCTCGATGGGCTTGGCCGCCTCGAGGGAGGCGAACTTGGGTCGGCCCGAGGGGACGTACTCGCCCTTCTTCCAGTCGTAGTAGAAGTACTTGTCGCCTTCGGGGCTCTTGTCCTTGCGGAAAAAGCCCTGCTTCGTCTTGTTGCCGAGGAGGCCCTTGGAAACCATGTCGCCGACGAAGGCTGGCAGCTTGAAGATGTCCCGCTCGTCGTCGCCGGGACGGAGCTCGAAGGAGTTGTCGGCGACGTGCTTCATCGTGTCGAGACCGACGAGGTCGGTGGTGCGGAAGGCCGCGCTCTTGGGCCTACCGGTCGCCGGACCGGCCACCGCGTCCACTTCCTCGACGTTCATGTCCATATCCACCATGTGCTTGATACAGCTCGCGATGGCATAGACGCCGATGCGGTTGGCGATGAAATTGGGCGTATCCTTCGCGTAGACGATGCCCTTGCCGAGGCGCTTGGCTATGAAGGAGGCCATGAATTCCACGACGGAGGGATCGGTCTCGGTACAGGGCACGATCTCGAGGAGCCGCATATAGCGGGGGGGGTTGAAGAAGTGCGTGACCAGGAAGCGCTTCCGCATCTCGGCGGGCAGAGTCTTCGCCATCTCGTTGATGGAAAGCCCGCTCGTGTTCGACGAGAGGATCGCATCCGGCCCCAGGTTCGGGATGATGGTCCCGGTGAGGAGCTTCTTCTTGATGTCCATGTTCTCGACGACGACTTCGACCACCCAATCGCAGTCCCTGAGCTTCGCGGCGTCGTCCTCGAAGTTGCCCACCTCGATGAATGAGGCGTAGGCCGGCACGAAAAAGGCCGCGGGAGAGGCCTTTTTGAGGGCCTCGAGCCCGGCGGCGGCTATTTTGTTCCGCGCCACGCCGTCTTTGGGCCCGTCTCCGCCGCGCGCGTCGGCCGGCACGATGTCCAGCAACAGCACGCGCACACCCGCGTTCGCGAGATGGGCCGCGATCGTCGCGCCCATCACGCCGGCCCCCAGGACGGCTACCTTGTTGATCTGCCTCATGTACGATCCTCCAATCCCGCCATGCGACGCGGGTGATATCTCACTTGCTTCCGCCGTTCGCGACCGACCTTGAATGCCAGGTCTCCGCGTACATGTCCTCGATCCTCTCCGAATATCTCTCTACGATGACCTTGCGCTTGAGCTTTAGCGTCGGCGTCAATTCCCCGCCTTCGATGGTGAAGTCCCTCGGCAGGACGATGAAGCGTTTTATCGTCTCCCACCTCGCGAGCTTGGCGTTTACTTCCGCGATGCGCTTCTCGAGGAGTTCCTCCACGGGCTCGTTCATCACGAGATCCTCCATATCGAGGTAATTGATATGGTTTTCCCTGGCGAACTCCACGAGCCTGTCGAAATTCGGTACGATCAGGGCCGTCAGATAAGGCTTTCTGTCGCCGAAGACGAAGGCCTGCGATATGTACTTGTCGAGCTTGAGCATGTTCTCGATGGGCTGCGGGGCGATGTTCTTGCCGCCCGCCGTGATGATGAGTTCCTTCTTCCGGTCCGTGATGTAGATGTAGCCGTCCTCGATCGTGCCGATGTCCCCCGTGCGGAACCATCCGTCGACAAAGGCCTCTTCGGTCGCCTTGGGATCGTTCCAATATCCCTGGGTAACCGCGGGGCCGCGCACGAGGATCTCGCCGTCGACGTCGGTCTTGAACTCCATTCCGTCGAAGGCCGTGCCGACGGAACCGAAGCGCAGCTGTTTGAGATTGTTGATACAGATGCCCGCGCTCGTCTCCGTTAGGCCGTAGCCCTCGAGGATGGGGACGCCGATGGCCCAGAAAAATTCGTTGATCGTCCTGTCCAGGGGGGCGCCGCCCGAAATGAAGGCGCGGAGGGTGCCGCCGAGCCTGCCGCGCAGCTTCTTGAATACGAGCACCTCGCCGAGCCAATTCGCGAGGGCGACGCCCGTGGGAACCTTCGCCTGCTTTACGTATTTGTATTCCACATAATTGCGCCCAGCCGTGACCGACTTGTGGAATATCCAGCGTTTGACCACGGACATCTCGTGCACCGTCTCGAAGATGCGCGAATAGGCCTTTTCGAAGAGCCGCGGAACGGAAACCATGACCGTCGGTTTGTATTCGATCATGTTCTCGGGCACCTTCTCGATGGAGTCGGCGAAGGTAAGCTCGCAGCCGTTTATGAGCGTGGTGTAATATCCATCGACGCGCTCGAAGACGTGGCTCATCGGCAGGAAACTCAGCATTGTGTCGCTGTTCCGGATCATGCCGGTCTTGATGCCGCCCTGGTAGGCCCCATACATCGCATTGCGATGCGTGAGCATCACGCCCTTCGGCACCCCGGTGGTGCCCGAGGTATAGATGATGGTGAGGAGCTCGTCCAGTCCCACCTTGTCGATCTCGGCCTCCAGTTCCTTTTTCTCTTCGGGCGTGATCGGGTCGTCGATTTCCGACAGGGTATAGAAGTGGCAGACCGGAAGCATTGGATCCCCTATGAAGCGCTCGAACGAGGATACCTGAAGCACTTCGGGAATGGCCTTGCGGATCTTTAGCAACTTGGCGTATTGGAACTTTCCCGACAAGAAGACGAATTTCGCCCCGGAATTGTTAAGCATATATTCGATCTGCTCGGGCGTGCTCGTCGGGTAGATGGGTACGGTGATGGCGCCGAGGCTTAAAATGCCCAGGTCGGCGATGACCCAGCCCGCCCGGTTCTCGGAAAGGATGGCGACCCTGTCTCCACCCTTTATTCCGAATTTGCGGAGGCCGCGCGACACCATGAGGGCACGTTCATAGAGCTGAGGGTATTTCAGCAGCTGAAGCTTGCCCTGGCGACGATAACGAAGCGCCAGGTGATCCGCGAAATCCACCGCATGGCTGCGAAGCATGTCCGGAATCGATTTCCATGGTAGGTCGCTCATTCCGCCTCCAGTTGGATCGACCGGAGAATCGAGCCCCGCGATCCGTAGCATGTTGAATTATCAATACGTGACGTTGACGCACATGTCAAGTTTAATTCGAATCGCTAAATATTTATTAAATAACTCCATCCATTCGCATCACCTGCCCTTCAGCTGCCCTCTTTCCGGGTCACGACCGGATAGAGGCCGCCACGCGTTTTCCGATTGACCCGGCACGGAAGCGCCCATACCATGCCGACACGGAGGCAGCAATGGCAGACGATCTTTTCGCGACCCTCTCGGCGATGTACAAGCCGGGTATATTCAGCACTACGACTACCTTTTACTTTTCCATCGACGATACCAAAAAGACGGTCACTCTCGGGCCCGAGGGTTGCGCGGTGACGGAGGGGAAGACCGTCGAGAACGCCGACTGTGTCTGCAAGACCGGCGCGGATTTTCTCGCGAAGATATGGGACCAGGGCTACCGTCCGGGACCGATGGATTTCATGTCTGGGAAGATCAAGTCGAACGCGCCACAGCTTCTGCAGCAGTTTCTGCGGGCCTTCGGCAAGAGCTGAGGACCACCCCTCTCTCCCCGCCCCTATCGGGACGGGGAGAGAGGCTCAACCGAGCTTGGCGGTCAGGGCAGGAACGAACTGGAGGACGTCGGCGACGACGAGAACGTCGGCGATCTCGCCAATCGGCGCGTCCTTGTCCTTATTGATCGCAAGGACGAACTCGGACTTCTTCATGCCGGCGAGATGTTGGATGGCGCCGGAGATGCCGCAGGCGACATAGAGTTTCGGCGAGACGGTCTGTCCCGTGGTGCCGACCTGGTGGCTCTGCGCCACCCAGCCCGCGTCGACGACGGGACGGCTCGCTCCGAGCTCTCCGCCGAGGGCCTTCGCGAGGGCCTCGATCACCGCCACATTGTCCTTCTTGCCGATACCGCGACCGGCGCTCACGATGATCTCCGCCTTGGCCAGGTCGACATCCTTTTTTTCCGGCGGTTCGTAACCGAGGAATTCGATGCGCGCAGGGACGTCCGTCGAGACGACCGACACGCTCGGGACGCCTTCCGGCTTCGCCGAGGGAAAGGCCCCGCCCTGAATCGTCACAACTACCTTTGAAGTGCCGGGCTTGACCGCCCTGCGCATCTTGGCGTTGCAGGCGCCCACCTCGAAGCCGCCATCGACGAAGCCTATCACCTCCGAGACCTGGGCCGCCTCGAGGGCCACGGCCACTCGCGGAGCGAGATCCCAGCCGTAGGAAGAATGACAGAAGACGACCTGGTCGGCCATTTCCGCTGCTGCCGCGTCGAGGACGAGGCGTTTGTGGACATCGGGATTGTAGTCGCCCGTCTTCGCCGCGTCGGCGAGGAGCAGCTTCGCGCCACAGGCGGGCGGATTCGCCGGGTCACCGACGAGGAAAAGCGTGGCCTCGACCCCTGCCTTCGCGGCGTAACCGAAAAGTTCCCAGGTCGATTCGAGGACCTTGCCCTCGCGCCATTCGCCGACAAGAAGGACCTTCATCGCAGCACCCCCGTCTTTTCCTTGAGAATGGCCATCGTCTTCGCGACGAGATCGGCGACCTCGCCCTCGAGCACGATGCCCCCGCCTTTTCGCGCGGGAGCGTAGAATTTCGCCGTCGTCGCCTTGGCTTCCTCGGAAAGGAGGCTCGCGACCGGGACGACGAGAAGTTCCTTCTTCTTGGCCTTCATGATGTTGGGGAGTGTCGGATAACGCGGCACGTTGAGGCCGAGCTGGCAGGTAAGGAGGGCCGGCGGCTTGAGGCGCGCGAGGGCCTTTATTCCGCCCTCGAGTTCGCGCTTGGCCGTGATGACGCCATCCGCGAAATCGAAGGCCACCATCGTACTGAGCGCCGCGATCCCGAGGCGCTCGGCGACCATGAGTCCCACCTGGGCCGAACCCCTGTCCTGGGACTGCATGCCGGTGAAGACGAGGTCGAAGCCCTTGCCCGTCGCGACAGTGGTCGCGGTGACGAAGGCGGCGATTATCGAGGCGATCTGCGAGGGATCCTTCGAAGCGGCCTCGGGGTCGAGGACATGGACGCCCCGATCGCAGCCCATGGCCAGGGCCTTCTTGATCACCTCGCCGACCCGTTCGGGGCCGATCGAAAGGACGGTGAGGTCTGGTTCCCCGCCGAGCTTTTCCTTGAGACGCACGGCCTCCTCGACCGCGTACTCGTCGTACTCGTTCATCCTGAAGGCGACGTCGGCCTCGTCGTACCAGGTCCCCGCCGCGTTCGGCTTGAACCTTGACTCGAGATCGGCCACCTGCTTCACGCACACAAGGAGTTTCATCTCGCTCCCCTCCGGACCTGGTGGATCGGGCTCTCGGGGCCATCGCCGACCGAGAAGCCACATTCGACGTTATTACAATATCCTACTTGACGCGCATGTCAAGTATGAAAATACTGTGGGTCGGGCGTAAGACCGCTATCGCCCGCGCGGGGGCAGCATGCGACTGAGCAACGAAGACCACCTCATGATCAGCGATCTCGCCGAGGCGCTTGGCATAACCACCCGGACGATCCGCCTATATGAGAAGCTCGGCCTCGTAGAGCCGCCAAAGCGGACGGAGGGCCGGGTCCGCTACTACGACAAGGCGGACATCATCCGATTCAAGTTCGTGCTCAGGCTGAAGACCCTCGGCCTCAGCCTCGAGGAGATGAAGGAACTGGCCGACCTCTTCGACCGTGAGCAGAAAATGCCCGACAAGATCATGCCCCGCCTCATCGAGCTCCTCGACACGCACCTCGCCACCATCAAGGAAAGGGTCGATACACTCCAGAAACTCGGCAAGGAAATCGCAGCCTACCGCACGAGGATCGTCAACCAGTACGGCCTCGGCAAATAGCCGACCGCGGATTTCAGGCGGCGACCTCACTCGAATCGCGAGAAGTCGGGCTTTCTCTTCTGTGCGAAGGCCGAAAAGGCCTCGGCCGCCTCGGGCGAGGAAAGCCTCTCCCGGAAGATGGCCGATTCCCTCGCGATAGTCTCTTCGAGAAGGGTCTTCTCGCCATGACGGAGAAGTTTCTTCGAAAGCCTAATGGCCGCCGGCGCCTTACGGGCCAAGGCCCGGGCAGCCGCCCTGGCCCTCGACGTCGCCTCGCCATCGGCGACCACCTCGTTCACAAAACCGTAGTCGCGCGCCTTCTCCGCGTCGACCGCCTCCCCAAGAAGGACGAGTTCGGCCGCCCGCTGCCGTCCGACGATGGCGGGCAACAGAAGGGTCGATCCCGCCTCGGGCACGAGGCCAAGCCCCGTGAAGGGCATCTGGAAACGCGCTCCCCTTCCCGCGTACACAAGATCGCAGTGTAGGAGCATGGTGACGCCGATGCCCACGGCAAGCCCCTCGACACCCGCGACGAGTGGCTTTTGCGCCTCGGAGATGGCCGAGATGAAACGCATGACGGGACTGTCCGAGGTGAAGGTCGCGGGATTCAGGAAGTCCGCGATGTCGTTGCCGCTCGTAAAGTCGCCGTTCCTTCCCAGAAAGAGGACGACCCGCACCTTCGGATCGCTCGCCGCCTCGTCGAGGGCATCGACGAGGGCGCCGTACATCGGCCTGTCGATCGCGTTCTTCTTGCCGGACCTGTCGAAAGAGAGTTCCAGGACCCCCTCGTCCATTTCCCTCAGAATATTTTCGGTTCCCATCGCTCTACTCCTTCGTCGTCGCGATCTTCGCACCGCCGAGCAGCCATTCGGCGACGGCCGGGAAATGGTCGCGCGGGGCGTCGGGATGGGTCAGCATGTTGATATGGTCGTAGTCGTGGAGGTTGCCCGCCGCGCGCGATAATATCGTATAACGCGCGGCGGCGGAACCAGACGCCTCCATGAAGGAGCGCACGTCATGGGGATGACCGAGGGCGCGATCGGCCCGGGCGGCGATGTACCAGATCGGGGGCAGGGCCATCCGCGAAAGCGCCTCGTCATAGTCGAAGCCATCCTCCGGGTCGATCCACCGCGAGCTCCGCACCCAGCGCAGGCATTGCATCAGATACTTCCGCGTGTCGTTGTCCGAGCCTATCCCCATCTTGGCGGCGGGGAGGTAGCCCGCGAAGGTCGCCACGATCGGGCACACGAGGCCCCACATCAAATGCACCTTGAGGACGCTTTCGCCGGTCACGCAGCGTACCCTACGCTTCGAGCCGAAGTATGCGGCCGATCGCACGAGGGGGAGGTACTCCGGATTGCGAGCCAGAAAGGCGTTGAGCAGGACACCGCCCCAGGAATGGGCCACCCAGGCCTGGGCGATCCTCCCCCGCCGCGCGATCACCGCCTCTACGAGGGTGGGTATGTCCTCGACGATCATGTCCGTCTGCCCGAAATCGGATCCTCGACCGATGGAAGGCTTGCTGCGACCATGCCCGCGCAGATCCGCGACGAAGACGTCGAAACCTCTCGAGGCCAGGAATGGCGCGAGGCCCTTCCCCGAACGCGAATGGAAGATACGGCCATCCTCGATGGCCCCATGGATCATCAAAACCGGCGTGCCGTCCGGATCACCGCAAAAGCGCAGCACGCCGAGTCGAGAGCCATCCGGAAGGCGAACCTCGAAGGATTCCGGCCCTTGGCCCGCCTCTCGCCTCGGCACCATGTCTTGCATCTGCCCTTCCTCCTCCCTGCCCGCCAGCCTAAGGGCCATCATGAACCAACTAGCTCAAACGCGAGAACTCGTCGCCCTCCGCCGATCCCCCATCCTGAACAAAATCCGCATCCTGCATGATTTCCGCCTCGAGCGCCTGGAGATTTGCGATCTCGGCATAGAAGCCCGAAGGATCCGCGAGAAGCTCGGCATGAGTTCCACGCTGCGTGATTCTGCCCTCGTCGAGAACCGCCACGAAGTCGGCGTGCCTCAGGGTCGAGACCCTGTGGGACACGATTATATTGGTCCTTCCCCGCCTCTCTTCGAGAAGGGCGGCGAGGATACGCTCCTCCGTGTCGGCGTCCACCGCTGAGAGAGCGTCGTCGAGCACGAGGATCTCGGGATCGACGGCGAGGGCGCGAGCGATCGCAACTCGCTGCTTCTGTCCGCCGGAAAGGGTCAACCCGCGTTCGCCCACCACGGTATCCCAAGCCTCGGGAAAATTGGCCACGTCGCCGTCAAGCGCCGCAATCTCCGTCACGCGCCGAAAACGCGCATCGTCGAGATCCGGCTTCCCGAAGCGCACGTTGGCCGAAATAGAATCGGAGAAGAGGAATGAATCCTGGGGCACGAAGCCGAAGGCCTTCCTCAGCGCGGGCAGGCTATAGCTGCGGATGTCCCTGCCCCCGATCTCGATGGCCCCCGCGGGCGGATCGACGAGACGCGGCAACATTTTGAGCAGCGTCGACTTGCCCGAGCCCACTCTTCCGAGAATGCCGAGGGTCATGCCACGCTGTACGCGGAGTTCGATGGCGTCCAAGGCGCTTTTCGTGGCCCCCTCGTATCGGAAGGTCAAACCGCGAATGGCGATGTCGCCCTTCGGCACTTCGTCGACGGCACCCGGGAGCGAGGCGATGCCGGCCTCCGCCCCGAGGATGGCGTTGACGCGGCGAAGACTCGCGGCGCCGCGCTGGATGGTATTGACGGTGAAACCCGCGCCCATCATCGGCCATATAAGCATGTCGAGATAGGCGAGGAGGGCGACAATCTCGCCGGGGCTCATCCTGTTGCCCACGACCGCCGATCCTCCGACGAGAAGGAGGATGACCGTCGTCGTTCCCGAAAGGAATGCTATGAAGGGAAAGAAGAAACCGAAGACGCGAACCAGGGACATCGAGGCATCGCGGTAGTCGTCGTTGCCCTTGGCGAAAATCCCTCCGAAGCGTTCTTCCTTGACGAAGGCCTTGACGACCCTGATGCCCGCCACGGTCTCCTGCGCAAGGCCGGCGAGGCGGGAAAAGATTTCCTGCACGCGCCTGAACCGGCTACCCGTCATCCTGCCGAAGAGCACTATCAGTGCCGTGACGAAGGGAAGGGGGATGATGGTCCATATGGCCGTGCGCGGGGCGCTGGCGAACATCACGATGAGGATGCCGGCAGACATGAAGACCCCATCGATAAAGGTGATGAAGCCCATGCCCGTGGCCTGCCTGATAGCCCCCATGTCGTTGGTCGCCCTGGCCATGATGTCCCCGGAATTGTTCGCCCGATACCAGTCGCCGGACATGTCCATGAGGCGGGAGAAGAGCCGATCGCGCATGGCGGTTTCAATGCGCCGTGATGATCCCTGGATGAAATAGCGCCACGCGAAGCGGCCCCCGGCGATTGCCGCCGCGAGGCCGATCATTCCCGCGAGGATGGGGAGAAGATCGCGGAAGTCGCCCCGACCAACCGCCACGAGATCGATGGCCGACTTGATGAATTGGGGCATGGCGATATTGCCGGCATCGACCGCGATATCGGCGCTTATCCCGGCGATATAGCTCCAGCGATATTTTCGGAGGTAGGGAAGGATGCTCTGGTACTCGCCCGCCATGGGCAGCGAGTGTAGCCGCCTTGGTCCGCCACGGCAACATCCTTCGTCCCGATTCCCCCTTGGGATCGACGGGCGGAATCCTCCCTCAGCGCTCCCCGAATTTGACGAGGAGGATGATGCCGAGTTCCTTGTCGGATACCTGTACCTTCTCCTTCTTGGCCGCGGCGGCGAGATCGGCCTTTTTCATGGAGGGATTGGCCGCCTTCTTGGCGCTGACCCAATCGATGGCCGCCTGCGATACGGGAGTGAGAGTGGTGAATGTTCCCGAGTTCAGGACCGTCATGAGCGAGACCTGGAGGCGGGAAATCGAAGCTTCGAGCACGGCAACCCGAGCTCCGATGGCGGCCGACTGCTTGATCGCAAAGGTGGGATCGCTCGTCATCAGCCATGTTTCGGGATCGGCATAGGCCTGGGCCATCGAACCAAGGAGGTCGGCCGAAGTAGTGAAAAGGCCCACCATCCTCACGGCATAGTTACCGGACATGATCCGGAAGTCGTAGTCGATGGAGCCGTCGTACCAGAAGACAAGGCCTCCCGGAAGCGCCTTCGCCAATTCGGTCGTGCCTGAGAGAAGTGAGGAAGGCATCGCCGTCACCATGAGTTGGGCTGCGTCGTTTGTCGCGCGGATACTTGAAATCGTAAGCCCGTCCCAAGAACGGAGCATGGATACGATGGCTTTTAGGGCCTGGAGGCGGGCAACCGTGGGATCGGCCGATTGGGAAAACAGCACTTCGCCGCCGCCTTGGTCGCCGAGGACGGCATAATCGATGCCTTCCACATTGCGGGTGCCGGTCTGGGAAAAACCGTAGGGGGCGAAATCGACCGCCGAGACGCCAAGGACGATAAGGAAAAACGAGACTGCGAAGACGAGGAGACGCTTGGACGACATGGTTCCTCCAGAAATCATGGTGCAGGGACCGGGACGGGGCCGACGAGGACGCTATCGAAGGGCAGGATGCTCTGTCCATCGACAAGAGATTGGACAACGCCGATCTTCTCATCGCCGCGAGAGGAAATCCGCAGTGTCGCAATGGTCTTGTCGCCTCGCAGCACGAAGGCGCTGGCCCCGTCGGGCACCGGCACCAAGGGACTCATCACGAGGACGACGCCCGAGCTGTCGCGCGGATCCACGACAAAGCCAGCTTCGCGTCTGATGTCAGCGTAGCTTCCCACGGCCCATCGCAGACGATCGCGCGCCGTCTCCGCGGCTACGGCCCTATCCGTCAAGGCCGCGATGGTCTTGTCCCTGGCCTCGATGGCGGCGGCGGCGGCCGCGAGACTGCTTCGGTACAGGGTGGCGGACTGGAGTCCCTCGCTTTCGAGGCGGGACAGGGCATCGGGGACGGAATTTATCCAGGGAACCTGTCGCAACTGCTCGGCTATGTAGCCGAAGTCCGACAAGGATGCGTCCAGCTTCGCTTGGTCCTCCGCGCTCAGGACGCCAGCAGTGGCAAGATAGGCCGGGAGGGCTGCGTAGGGGCCGTAGGTCGAGGGGGCCTTCCAGCCCGCGAGGAGGCTCTGCATCCGCTGATCAGTGAAGACCGGGTTGTAACGGACGGTCAGACTCGCGACGAGCCTGGCGCGCTGGGTGTTGAGCGCGGCGATATCGCTCTTCCGTCGGGCGACAACGTCGGCGAGTCGTTTCTCGTAGTCCGAAACGAGGCTTTTTCTCTCGAGGTCGAACTTCTTGTTGGCGCTGTCGAGCACCGCTTGCTGGGCCTGGGCCTGCTGCATCAGCCTCTGGTCGTAGCTGTCGATCTTTGCCTGGATCGCGGCGATCTCGGCGTTCTTGGCAGCCATCCGCGGGGCGAAGGAGGCCTGGACCGCCCTCTTTTTCGCGTCTCGAGCGGCCTTGGCAGCGGCGCTCTGCTTCGTCACTTCGGCTGGGCGCACCACTCTCGCCTTGATATTCTCGATGTTGGACTCGTACTCCTGATCCGCGGCATCGAGGGAGGACCTGAGGTCGAACTGAAGCTGATGCAGGTCGGACTGGGCGCTGGCCATGTCGTTCTCGTTGCGCTTGGCTGTGTCGAGGAGATCCTTGAGATTGAGATCGTCGAAGGAGGCTACATCGACCGGAGCGGCGTTGTTGGCTGCCTGGATCCAATACGTGACACCCCAGGCTATGCCGCCTAAAACAAGGAGGGTTGCGAGGGTCACCAGCGGAATCATCAGCGAGCGATTCTTGTGGGTCTTGGCGAATTCCTTCTCGAGATCGTAAACCTCGCGAATATCCTTCGTCGCGTCTCGCGCCTTGCTCAGGAAGTCTTCTGCTTCCCGGTGAATGAGTTGCCTTATTTCGTTGTCATCGCCCATATGCCGTTCCAGTTGGCGGGGACCTTCCCGCCCGCAATCCGATCGCGGAAAACCTCGGCGACCGGGAGGCTCACGCGGCTCCAGGCCGCCGCCGCAATATTCCACTTGCCCGCATAGTAAGCGGCGAGCCCTTCGGAGAATGCCTCAATTTCTTTTCCAAGGTCCTTGTCAAGGAGTTCCTCGCGCAAGGGCCAGTAGATACGCTTACCCTCGGTCTTGCCCTTGACCTGGACAGTGTCGATCTCGACAAAGCGGAACTCGCCGCCGCTTGCTCCCTCGACCTCGTTCTTCACGAACTCGGAGCAGACGACGGGCACCTTGTAAATGCGCGTAAGTCCTTCGAGCCTGCTCGCCGAATTGACGTTGTCGCCGATGACCGTGTTGGCCATCCGCTCGTAGGAACCGATGTTGCCATAGAAGACCTCGCCACCGTCGATACCTACCCCCACCTCGACGAGGACCGCTCGATACATGCGTTCCTCGATATCGGTGAGGGCTCCGCGACGCAGCACTATGGAATCGCGCTTCTTGGCGATGTCCGCCCGGAGGGCGGCTGCCTCCTCCTGGATGCTGTAGGCGGAACGCAGGGCCTCGAGGGACATGTTGCCGCCTTCCTTTATAGTGCCGTAGACCGCGAGGAGGGCGTCGCCGATGATACTGCCTACGATGCCGTAGTGCTCGTGAATCTTGCCGATGGCCCGCTGATAGTGGAGATTGAGGACATCGATGATGTCGTTGCCCAGGGTCTCGGTCATGAAGGTGAATCCCTTGATGTCCGAGAAGAGGATCGTGAGCTGCCGCGTCTTGCCTTCGAGCCGCACCTCCCGTTCTTGATAGGCGCGCTCGGCGATATCCTGGGTGACGAAGCGCCTGAATATCGAGATGAGGTTGTCGATGGTCGAAGCCAGCGAATTGAATGAGGCTCCCAGGTAGGTGACATCGTCGTTCGGGGCGCCCCTGAGATCGAGAAGGCCCATGCGCTGGCTTTCCTGCATTTTCATGATGTCGCCCGTCATCTTCGAGACGAAGCGCATGATGTGCCGGAGAAGGAAGGTGCCCACGACAAGACAGACGAGGGTGAGGGCGAGAATGATGCCGGCCACCCTCGCGAAAATCAACCGCGAGGTCGCCTCGAACTCGATGCGATCGTCGGCGCGGACAAGCCAGACTCCCCAATTGGCGTTACGTTTGAAGACGCCGAAATAGGATCGGCCATCCAGGGTGAAACTGATCTTGCCGTCGCCGGCCTGCGAGCCCTTAAGCGCCGAGAGGGCCGAAGGATCGGGGAAGGACGGAGGCTGGGGGAGTTTGGATGCCCAAAAAAGAAAGCTGCCATCGTCACGGACACCGAAGGCCACCGAGCGTTCACCCTTGATCGTCTTGAGCGAACTCTCCGTCATGCCCTTGACCGCATCGGGCAAATTCCGATTGAACTGCCAAATCTCGTATTGGTTCGAGGCGAATCCGTAGATCTCGGTGAGATCCTTGACGATGATCCGGTTGGCGAGAGCGAACTGCTCGCCCTGATTCAATACGAGATTGACATAGTTCGAAACGAAATTGGAGGCGAGGAGGAAGAGGGAAAAGAGGATGACGATCTTGGTGATGATCGGGACGACTCGTACACCGGCGACCTTGTCGCCAAGCACCGACCGAACTACGTTCATGATTCCTCTACGATAAGCTGCGGCAAGGGTATTTTCAAATAATTTTGAGTGGAAAAGCTACAAAAGGCGGGGTTGAACTAAATACAAAATGCAAGATATGACGAATGGCTATCCTTTTTGTCATAGAAGCATTGCATTTCCTCCCCTTTTGCCTTTACGGCTTGCGAAGGCGCCGAGCCGGGATGATAATTCGCAATCATGGAACGAAGAAAAGATCAGCGATGCCATATCAGCCAGATGATCGGTTACTATCCCGGCCGGGAGGAATACCTCTGGGCCGAGGGGATCGACCTATCCCGCGAGGGGCTCCGCTGTGTTTCCGACAATCCTATCGACCCCCTCACCAACCTCTACCTCATGCTCGAACTGACCGTGGGCGATGTCACGAAACTGGTGCGCTGCGAGGGCTTCGTAAAGCATTCCCAGATGGAAGAGGGGCGCTGCGTCTTCGGCGTCAAGATCGAGCGCATTTCCGAGGATGACCGGCAGCACCTGGATAGCTATCTCGACGAGATGGAGGCGAGGCAGGCCTGCGAGGGCTGAGGGCCTGGACAGCAGCAGGCGCCGCATCGGCACCGATGTTGTAAAGAAATAAAAAGGACCGCCCGAGGGCGGCCCTTTTGTTTAGCGGCGGCTCTGCTTACTTGAGGGGCATGTAGAGCTGCATCTTAAGCGAGTCGAAGGCGAGGAGATTGTTCGAATTGAGCGACACGTCGAGGCGGGTCTTGCCGGCGAAGGGGATGAAGATTCCCAATGCGTGCGCCTCGCTGACCGTGGGAGTAAGCTGGGTAGTGGGGGCGGCCAGGGTTGTGGTTGTCGAAACGCTCGTCGCGGTCACGGTCGAACCGGTATAAGTATCGGTTGTCTGCGTCGAGCTTCCGTAGGCGGCCGTTGTCGTATTCCAGACGAAGTTGACCTGCAGCGTGGAGCCGGCAAAGAAACCGAAGGCCCATCCGTCGGGCTTGATCTCGACGGCGGTGGGGAGGCCGAAGCCAAGGCCGAGGTTGGTTTTGGTCGCGGGCGTCCCGCTCGAAGTAACCGTGATCTTTGAGTAGCTCGTGCCATCGTACACGAAACTCGTGTTGAGAGGCTGGGAATACTGCACACCGCCGGTTTGAATGGGAAGATTATTGCCGATGTTGTCCTCGTAAGATACTTCGAGGTTCGGTTTGAGAACGAGGCTGAAGCCGGCGGCGGGGGCGAAGGGAACAGTATGGCTCGCATAGACCGCGAAATTGAGGTCATGGGCTGTGGCATAGTTGGTCTGAGCATTGGTGTAGGTGCCGCCGAGGGCGGTCTTGGCGCCGAGGACGCTAAGATCGTAGTTCTTGGTGGTCTTTTCGTAGGTTCCGGTTCCGGCGGCCATGCTATCTGACACCAGCACTCCGGCCGAGAAGTTCGCGCCGGCTGAGGTCATGAAGAAGCCGGGCATCGTGAGCGTATATAGGCCCCTAATAAACGTGGTGTTCGTCACATTCTTAATCGTGAGATCGTAGTCGGGGTTGGAGGCCGCGCCGGCAGTATAGGTGTGGGCGCTTTGGACGAGGCTATAAGTTCCCGAGGTAGCGGAGTTGGTGAGGTCGACTTGCACATAGCCGGCGTGAGCGAGATTTCCGGTCTTCAAAGCGAAGGGAACAGCGAAATTGAGGGAACCGGATACATTATTGGAAGCGGCGGCGGCGCCCTGGCCCGTGACGTTGTCGAACTTCTCGGTGATGGTGTAGTCGGCGTTGGTGACCGGGGCGGCCGTCGCCGAGGTCGTCGTGTTGTAGTAGGTCGTCGCCACATTCTTGTAGAGGTTGGCACTGCCGCTCGTTGCAGTCCAATCGCCATTGTCAGTAAAAAATAGCCCGGTCTGAATGCCGGCGATGGAGACAAGACCCTGGAGATTAAGATAGAGAGTCCCGAGACCCGAGGGCACGGTGTAGGTGGTGACGGCTTCGGTCGTTTTATAGTTGGTGGTGGTCGTCGTCGTACCGCTCGTCCATACGGAAGCAGCAGTCGTATCGACCGTGAAATTGCTCGGAATTGCAATGCCGAGGCCGGTCGCCGAGAAGTTGCCGTAGGCCGAGAAGGGGATGCTTCCGGGCTGATAGTAGCCGGCGATGAAGCTCGTGCCAATGCCATTGTTGGCAAGGCCAGTGGGATTGCCGCTCACGCCGCCGAAGAAGAAGGGCGAGGATACCGAGCCGAAATCGTTGCCGATGCCAAAGGCTGATTCGATGTCGTTCGTCATAAGGCCCTGGGTGACGCTTCCCTTGAGCGAGTAAGTGGGAAGCCACGGGACAGACTGGGCCATCAGTCCCCCGGCAAGGGCCAGCACGAGCGCGAATAATGCGATGCGACTCTTCATGCAGATTCTCCTTAAAAAATGATGATATGGTACCATACAGGCGTGTTTAGCCTAAAGCTTCCAGCCCAGGCCGTCAATGCGCATTTCGGCATATTCCGATGCCCGAATCATCGTTCGCGCTTTCTGACGGACCCATTCCCGGGAAGGCGAGCCGAGGCTCGCTTTCCCCCCTCACATCATCGTCTTGACCCCCGCGATCACCTCCGCGATGGCCGCCTGAGCCGAGCCGTAGAGCATGCGGGTGTTCTCTCCGTAAAACAGGGCGTTTTCGATGCCGGAGTAGCCGGTGCCCTTGCCGCGCTTGTTGCAGATGACGTTATGCGCGTGATCCGCGTTGAGGATGGGCATGCCGTAGATCGGGCTCGACTTGTCGGTGCGGGCCGAGGGGTTGACCACATCGTTGGCACCTATGACGAGGGCCACGTCGGCCTGGTCGAATTCCTCGTTGATCTCCTCGAGATCGAAGATGAGGTCGTAGGGTACGCCGGCCTCCGCGAGAAGGACGTTCATGTGGCCGGGCATGCGGCCGGCGACGGGATGTATCGCGAACTTCACCGTCACGCCGGCTTCCTGGAGGAGCTTGGTGAGCTCCCAGACCTTGTGCTGGGCTCCGGCGACGGCCATGCCGTAACCGGGAACAATTATGACTTTTTCGGCGTAGCGCATCATCGAGGCGATGTCGACGGCGCTGGCCTCCTTCATGCTGCCCTGGATGGCCGCGCCGGCTCCGCCGACGATGGCCTCGCCCGTGATCGGCGAGAAGATGATGCCGCCGATCTTGCGGTTCATGGCCTTGGCCATGAGTTGGGTGAGGAGGGTTCCCGAGGCGCCGACGACGATGCCGGCGATGATGAGGGCCGGATTCTTGAGGACGTAGCCCTCGAGGCCGACGGCGAGACCGGTAAAGGCGTTGAGTAGGGAGATGACGACGGGCATGTCCGCGCCGCCGATGGGCGTGGTCACGACGATGCCGAGGGCCAAGGCGACCGCAAAGAATGCGAAAAGCATCCAGTCTTGGAGGTCGCCCCCATCGGGGAGGGAGGAGGCCACGATCCAGCCACCAAGGAAGCAGGCAGCGGCCAAGAGGATGACGACGACGATGTTCTGCGCCGGAAGCCTATGTGCCTTCTTCATGATGCCCTGGAGTTTGAGGAAGGCGACTATGGAGCCGGAGAAGGCCACGGAGCCGATGAGGGAGCCGGCGAGGGCCAGGATAGTCGCGGCTAGGCCGAGACCCTCGGGGCTGCCCGCGGAACCGCCCAAGGCGGCCGCGAGCTTGCCGAAGAGGCCCGAATGGGCGGCCCCCGCCGAGGCGGCCTTGGCGAACTCCAGGGCTGCGATGGCGGCAGCCGCACCGCCGCCCATGCCGTTGTAGACGGCCACCATCTGGGGCATGTCGGTCATCTTTACGACGCGGCCGAGCCAGGCGGCGAGGGCGGCGCCGAGAACGAGGGCGACGATCATCCAGCCGAAATTGCCCATGTGGGGGGTGGCGAAGGTGACAAGGGTCGCGATGACCATGCCGATGCCGGCCCAGAGGATGCCGCGCCGCGCGGTGACGGGCGAGGACATGGCCTTGAGACCCAGGATGAAGAGGGCGGCGACGACGAGGTAGGAGAGCTGGATGGGCAGGTCGACGCTCATTTCCCGGCTCCCTTCTTCGCGCCGCTCTTGAACATGGAAAGCATGCGCTCGGTGACCACGAAGCCGCCGGCCGCGTTGGCGGCGCCGAGGAAGACCGCGACGACGCCGATGCCGATCTGGAGGGGATCCTTCGGATCAGCCGAGCCGAGGGCCACCATGGCGCCGACGAGGACGACGCCATGCACGAAGTTGGAGCCTGACATCAGGGGGGTGTGGAGGATGACGGGCACCCTCGATATCACCTCGTAGCCGGTAAAGGCCGCGAGCATGAAAACGTAAATGTAAATGAAATCAACCATAATTAGACCTTTCCTCCATGGGCCTTGCGGACGGCCTCGTGCACAAGCTCGCCTCCGCGCGTGAGACAGGAACCGGCGATGATCTCGTCCGCCCTGTCGAGTTCGAGCCTCCCTTCCTTTATGAAGGGCGAGATGAAGTTGTACAGGTTCTTGGCGTACATTTCCGAGGCGTGCACGGGCATC
The DNA here is from genome assembly GCA_035531315.1 of Rectinemataceae bacterium. GTDB lineage: Bacteria > Spirochaetota > Spirochaetia > Treponematales > Rectinemataceae > CAIJMU01. The sequence goes on along the minus strand of DATKTD010000121.1, from coordinate 9,120 downwards.
CGGCTCGGAAGGTCGAGGGGACCGACGATGGTGGCGCCGCCCACCTGGACGATCGCGCCGGCCTTCGAGCCCGCGACGTTGCCGCCGCCTTCGGCGGCCATGTCGACGACGACCGCCCCGTTCTTCATGCCTGCCACCATCGTCTCGGTGATGATGAGGGGGGCGCGGCGGCCGGGGACGGCCGCCGTGGTTATAAGCACGTCGCAGGCCGCGACTACCTTGCCGAGCCTCTCGGCCTGCTGCCGCTTTTCGTCCTCGGTCAGTTCGCGCGCATAGCCTCCCGTGCCCGCGGCCGAGACGCCGGTGTCGACGAATTTGGCCCCGAGGGATTCGACCTGCTCCTTCGTTTCGGGGCGCACGTCGTAGGCCTCGACGATCGCGCCGAGGCGTTTGGCCGTCGCGATCGCCTGGAGGCCGGCGACGCCCGTGCCGATCACGAGGACCCGGGCCGGCCTGATCGTTCCGGCCGCGTAGGTGAGCATGGGGAAGAATTTCGGGCAGAGCCCCGCCGCGATGAGGACGCACTGATAGCCCGCCACGGCGCCCTGCGAGGAGAGGGCGTCCATGCTCTGTGCCCGCGAGATGCGGGGGATGAGCTCGACGGCGTAACTCTCGACTCCGGCCTCCATCAGGGCCTTGATGCGCTCGGGTTCCTGCCAGGGCTGGAGGTAGCCGACGAGAACCGAGCCGCGCTTCATCGAGGCGATCTCCTCGAGGGAGGGCGGCGTGACTTTGAGGATGAGATCGGCCTTGCCGAACAGGCTCTTTGAGTCTGCCGCGATCTCGGCTCCACCGAAGTCGGCGTCATGGAGGGAACTGCCCTCCCCCGCTCCGGCTTCGACAAGAAGGCCGGCCCCGAGGGCCGTGTATTTTTTGGCCAGGTCGGGGACCAAGGCGACCCGCCTTTCCCCGGCCTTCCGCTCTCGGGGGATGCCGATGAGGACTGCCATTTCATCTCCTTTCGTGAATGCAACAGGAGTTAAGGTAGTACAAGCCTCTGGCGGCGGCAATGGTCCCGTAAAATCATATCGTGCATTATTGACCGATTATATAAATATCGATAATACTGTGCCCAATGAACTGGATAACCGATCTTCTCGCAGGCGGCTCAACAGCCCACACAATCTTCGTCCTCGCCGTCGCCATCGCCTTCGGTCTGGCCATCGGACAGATCCGGATCTTCGGCATAAGCCTCGGCATCGCCGGCGTCCTCTTCGTCGGCCTCGCGCTGGGCCACTTCGGTCTGTCGATCCAGCCCGAGGTCCTCGACTTCGCACGGGACTTCGGCCTCGCCCTCTTCGTATTCACCATCGGCCTCCAGGTCGGGCCGGGCTTCGTCGCCTCACTTCGGAAGCAGGGGCTAACCTTCAACCTCCTGGCGCTGGCGATAGTCGTCCTCGGCATGGGCATAGCGATCGCCGCCTTTTGGATCGCCGGCCTCCCCCTTCCCGCCATGGTCGGCCTCCTTTCCGGAGCCGTCACGAACACCCCCGGTCTCGGCGCGGCCCAGCAGGCCCTCGGAGAAGTCCTCCCTTCGGCAACGGACGCCGTAGCCGTCTCCGGCATGGCCTATGCGGTCGCCTATCCCTTCGGCGTCGTCGGCATTATCCTGGCGATGATCCTCCTCCGCACGGCCTTCCGCATCGACGTCGGACGCGAATCGGCTGAACTGGAAGCCGAGCAATCGCCGGTCGGCCTCCTCCCGGGCAATTACAACATCCGCGTCGCGAATCCGAGGCTCGCGGGAGCCCAGGTAAGGGATCTCGCCAGGCTCGTCCAGGCCGAATTCGTCATATCCCGCCTCCTCCGCGGCGGCGAAGTCATGGTCGTGAAGGCGGAGACGGCCCTCGCCATCGGCGACCTCCTCCATGTCGTGTCGACGCGGGACAACGCCGAAAAGCTCGCCATTGTAGCCGGGGAACTTTCCGAGACGGATGTCCGTCAGGTGCCCAGCGCCCTCGCCTCGAGGCAGCTCCTGATAACGAGGCAAAACGCGGTGGGAAAAAGCGTCGGCGAACTCAACCTTCTCCACCGCTATGGGGTGGTCATCACGCGGACCCAGCGCGCCGGCGTCGAACTCGTGGCCGCCTCCACGCTACGTCTGGCCTTCGGCGACCGCGTGACCGTCGTCGGCGACAAGGAAGCCCTCGGCAGGGCCGCCGCCGAGCTCGGCGATTCCCTCAAGGCCCTCAACGCGCCGAATGTCCTTTCGGTATTCTTCGGGCTGATAGCCGGCGTCATACTCGGAAGCATTCCCTTCCACGTCGCCGGACTCCCCGCGCCCATTTCCCTTGGCCTCGCCGGCGGACCCCTTATCGTGGCCCTCGTCCTCGGCCGCATCGGCAAGATCGGCCCCCTCGTGTTCTACCTCCCCCAGAGCGCCAATCTGGCCCTCAGGGAGATCGGCATCACCCTCTTTCTCGCCACCGTCGGACTGAAATCCGGCGTCCACTTCGTCGAAACGATCAGCTCGGGCCAGGGTCTTCTCTGGATGGGGATCGGCGCCCTCGTCACCTTCCTCCCCCTCGTCCTGGTCGGCTTCGCCTCGCGACTCTTCCTCCGGCTGAACTTTTCCTCGCTCACCGGCCTTCTCGCGGGCTCGATGACCGATCCCCCCGCCCTCTCCTTCGCCCAGACCATCGCCGGTTCCGACGCCCCGGCGGTGACCTACGCGAGCGTATACGCCCTGGTCATGTTCCTCCGCATCGTGGGCGCGCAGGCATTAGTGCTCCTCCTCGCGCGATGATCCGCCTCCGGCCGTGGAAAAACTTCGCCGAGCCCACTAGAATGGAATAACCCCGTCTGGGGGAACAAGGAGAACTCCATGCCCACTGTTCGCAGCCTTCTCGGATCGAAGGAACATGAAACGACCTTCGCGGTGGGGATCGACGATCCGGTCCTCGACGCGCTCAAGGCAATGGCCGCCAAGGATGTCGGCGCCATCCTCGTGCGCGATGGAGAGAAGTACGTCGGTATCTTCACGGAGCGCGACTATGCCAGGAAGGGCGAGGTTGTCGGAAAGACCGCCTCGACGACGAAGATGAAGGACGTGATGACGCCGAAGATCATCACCGTGCTGCCCGACGCCACGGTCGAGGAATGCATGGCCCTGATGCTGAAATACCGGGTCCGCCACCTTCCCGTCGCCGAAGGCACCAAGATCGTCGGCCTCGTCTCCATGCGCGATGTCGTCGGCCTCGTCCTTGCCGACAAGGAGAACGTCATCGCCGGTCTCCAGAACATAATGATGGGAAGCGCCTTCACCTCCTAGCCGTCGGGACGGCGCCCGAAAGAGCGCCGTCCGCAGGCCGCCCGACTGCGAGTCCGCCTTCCGATGAAAAAACCTATCGCCCGCCTCGCCGATTCCCAGATCGCCCAGGTCCTCATCGCCCTCCTCTTCTATTTGCTGTAGGCCTGCGTCCTCGGTCTGGCCCTCGCGCCGGTCATCGGTTTTTTCGCCTGGGCCTGGGGCAGCCTTTTCGAGGGGGGGATGCCTCGCGGGGCCGGCGGAACGATACTCCTCGGCATTTCGGCGGGAGCAGCCTATTTCATCTTCCTGATCTCAGCCACGATCGTCATGGGTGGGGCGATCAGGCTTCTCTCCTGGGGCATCAAGCCGGGGCGTTATTGGGCTTGGCTGCTATCTCCGCAGGGGAGCGAAGCTGCCTTTAGCTTCGCGGAAAACGAGGCTCGGAGCCCTTCCCCTCGATGTCGCGCGAAGGCTGGAAAGAGCTCCGATGCCTCAGCAGGGAAGCCGGGGGAATCAGCGTGCGCGCTGAGCGTGCGCGCTGAGCCCGCTCGTCGCGAACTCGATCGCAAAGGCCTATCTCCCTCGCGAGGAGCCTCCCAGCCGCCCTGCCCTTTTCAATTCGGCCTTCAATAGGAACTCCATCTGGGAGTTCACGCTCCTGAACTCGTCGGCCGCCCATTTCTCGAGGGCCGCGTAGACGAGGGGATCGAGCCTGAGAAGAAAGCGCTTCTTCGCGTCGCTCGAGGCCGAGGTCTCCGACAAGAGCTGTGCTCCGCCGTCGGCAGCCTGAGTCACGGACGGCGCCTCGGCGGCGGCGGTGGCTCCTGCGTCCGCGCCGCCCTTCGCGGAAGCGCCGAAGCCGGGGGCCTCCACGGGCTTCCCGACACGCTCGGAATCCGGCGAGCCTCGAGCTCCCCCGGATTCGGTGCTACCCTTCCGCACGATCGAGCTCTTTCAGGCGTAGAGACTGCCCGTATTGATGACGGGCTGGGCATCGGACTCGGAAACCAGGGCCACGAGGAGGTTGTTGACCATCGAGGCCCTCCTCTCGTTGTCGAGCTGGACAACTCCCTGTTCCTCGAGTTCGCCAAGGGCGAGCTTGACCATGCCCACGGCTCCATCGACGATGAGGCGCCGAGCGGCGATGATGGCTCCGGCCTGTTGCTTGCGGAGCATCGCCTGGGCTATCTCCGGCGCGTAGGCGAGGTGGGAGAGTCTGGCCTCGTCGATCTCGATGCCCGCCGTCGCGAGACGGGTCTGGAGCTGGTTGCGAAGCTCCGTCGCCACCTCGTCCTGGCTGCCGCGAAGCGACTCCACCTCGGCGGGGGCGTCGTAGGGAAAGCGGCCCGCGAGGTTGCGGATGGCCGTCTCCGCCTGGACGGTGATGAAGGACTCGTAGTTATCGACGTTGAAGAGGGCCTTCGCCGAATCGATGACGCGCCAGACGATGACGGCCGCGATTTCGATGGGATTGCCGCTGGCGTCGTTCACCTTGAGGGTCTGGCTGGCGAAGTTGCGCACGCGCAGCGACACGGCGCGCTTTTTCACGAAGGGGTTGGTCCAATGGAAGCCCTGGTTCCGGACCGATCCAGCGTAGGTGCCGGCGAAGGTGAAGGCCTTGGCCTCGTTCGGCTGGATGACGAAAAAACCTCCCATCGCCAGGGAAGCCGCGAAAAAGAGCAGCATCGCGAACCAGAAACCCTTCGTCGGAACATTGGAAGCCTCCATCGCGGGCACGGCCGCAACGATAAGCTTCGCCGCGATGGCATAGAGGACGACGACGAGGAGGAGGGCGATGAAGCCGTTGATTCTCCAAGCTTTCTTTTCCAGGGTGTCTTTCATGGAATACCTCCGTATCGGACAGGCCTCGGATAGGTGCCTAAGTTCGATATCCATATGATATCACTTTGACATCAGGAAAACAAGAGGCAGAGGAGAAAAAAGGACCCTACTCGTCCAAGCGGCTCCAATCGATCGTGTAGCCGATATCCTTGGCGACCGACTCGACGCTGGCGTCGTCATGGTGCAGGACCCCGGCTTTGACGACCACGATCTTTCCGTTCCTTTCCTCATAAATCCGTCCGGCGTGGTGGGCCGAGGCAAGATCCTCGACGTTGCCCCCTTTTTGGTCCTCGAAGTGGACCCGACCGTTGCAGGCGCAGACATAGGTCTCGCCCGCGGCGCACCAGACACAGAAGGAGGTTCCCCTGACACCAGCGAGGGTCTGGGGGGTCGATATGTCGAAGGCGGTTCTGCCCACAAGTTTTTCGAGCTTCTTGAGCACCGAGGTCACTCCGCCCCACTCGAGTCGGAGGGAGATTGCGGGGGAATTGAAGTCGATCCTGGCCCTGGTGTTCTGGCTGAAGCTGACGGCATTGCCGCCGCCGAAGACGATGTCGCAGCGGGAGGCCGGTCCGGTTTCGATCAGGGCGACGGGGTTCAGGCTCTGCCCGATGTCGGCGAGTTTCCCGTCCACGCGCACCGTGCCCGAAACGAGGACGATCTGGGCCTGTCGCGAGGCGGGAAGGGTGGAGGCAGCCGCGAGGGCGGCGAGACCGAGGAGGAGGAAGGCGAAGGCCGCGTGGCGGCCCGCCCGGTGGCTGATGTGACGCATGCTTCGAGATTCGTGCCGCCGACGGCCAAGGTCAAGAGCGGTATCCGACGGGGACAGCGGGCGGCAGCGGCCGGGATCGCGGGCGTAAGCCCTCCACCGGGGAGGAAAGGCCGGCGCGGAGGCGGACTTGTCATCGCCTCCACGCCGGTTTTGATCCCTCGAGACGGGCTTCCCGAACCCGACCCTAATTCATCGCGGCTCTCAGTACCTTCCCCGAGCCGTGTATTTTGTATGGAGGAGTTCGTGGGCCTTGTGGCTGTTCGGCTTTCCGAGGAAATCGACGTAGAGTTTCGCCACCGCCGAATTCTCGTGGGACTTGCGCAGCTTGAAGGAGCCGTCTTCCTCGTAGATGGCCCTGGCACGGGCCGCGCGTTTTTCGGGCGTGACGGGGAGGGGCTGGCCGCCGCCACCCAGGCAGCCGCCGGGGCAGGTCATTATCTCGATGAAATGAGCCTCGAGGCTGCCGTCCTTGACCGCCGTCATCACCTTCTTGGCGTTGGCCGTGCCATGGGCGACGAGGACCTTGAGCTTCACGCCCTCGAGCCAGGAGAACTCGGGCTTGACCTTTTCGATCAGCACGGTGGCTTCGCGAACGCCTTCCATGCCGCGCACGGGCGTGATGTCGAGATGGGCGAAGGGTACCTCGCGGCCGGTGACGACCTCGTAGGCGGTGCGGAGGGCGGCTTCCATGACGCCGCCCGTCGCGGCGAAGATGGTCGCGGCGCCGGTCGATTCGCCCAGGGGATTGTCGAAGGGCGTGTCGGGCAGGTTCCGGAGGTCGATGCCCGCCTGCTTGATCATCGTCGCCAGTTCGCGGGTCGTGATGGCGAAATCGACGTCCCGGACCCCGTCGCGACCCATCTCGGGGCGACCGGCCTCGTACTTCTTGGCGGTGCAGGGCATCACCGAGACGGAGACGATATCATCGGGTTTGAGGCTCATCTTGTCGGCCCACCAGGTCTTGAGTAGGGCGCCGAACATCTGCTGGGGCGACTTGCAGCTGGAGAGGTTGGGCAGGAGCTCGGGGAAGAAGTGCTCCTGGAATTTGATCCAGCCCGGAGAGCAGGAGGTCGTCATTGGAAGGGCGACCTTCTGCTTGTCCACGAGGGCGGCCTTGAGGCGGCCGAGGAGCTCGTGGGCCTCCTCGATGATCGTGAGGTCGGCGGTGTATTGGGTATCGAAGACGTAGTCGAAGCCCATCATCTTGAGGGCGGTGACCATCTTGCCCGTTACCCTGGTGCCCGGGGGATAGCCGAATTCCTCGCCGAGGGCCGCGCGGATGGCCGGGGCCGTCTGGACGGCGACGACCTTGCCCGGTTCGTCGATGGCCTTCCACACGAAGTCCCCCGCCTGTTTCTCATGGAGGGCACCCGTAGGACAGTGGGCGACGCATTGGCCGCAATTGATGCAGACGATCTCCGATATGGGCCGGTTGAAGGCCGAGCCGATGATGGTGCGGTCGCCCTTCCAGAGGTTGGCGAGGGCGCCCACGCCCTGGAGGTCGGCGCAGGCGCGGATGCATCGCTGGCAGAGCACGCACTTGTTGTTGTCGCGGACGAAGACCGGCGAGGAGAGGTCGCGGGCGATCGTGCGCTGGCGTTTTTCCTTCCAGCGGAGCTCCGTGAGGCCATACTCGTCGGCCAGGCTCTGGAGCTCGCAGGAGAGGTTCTTGGGGCAGGTGGTGCAATCGGTGTAGTGGTTGGCGAGGAGGAGTTCGACGATGGTCTTGCGGGTGCGCCTGACCTTGTCGCCGGAGGTGTTTATCTCCATGCCCTCGGCGAGGGGGGTCGAGCAGGATGCCTGGAGGGTCCGGCTTCCCTTGACCTCCACCACGCAGATGCGGCAGATGCCCTTGGTGTGGAGATCGGGGTGATCGCAGAGGGTCGGCACGTGGATGCCCTCGCGCCTGCAGAGTTCGAGAATGGTCATGCCTTCGTCAGCGCGATAGGCGACACCGTTCAACGTGACATTCAGTTCCTTCATGGCGGCGCCTCCTATGCCGAGAGGATCTCGTCCCGGAATTTCGAGACGATGGTCCGGAATGAGTTCGGCACCGACTGGCCGAAACCGCACTTCGAGGCGAGACTCATGGTCTCGGCGAGCTCGAGGAGGTCGGTGATGGTCTTGGACGATCCCTCCCCGTGCTCGAACTTGAGGATGCCCTCGAGCATGCGCGAGCAACCCTCGCGGCAGGGCGTGCACTGGCCGCAGGATTCCTCCTGGAAAAACTCGACGAAGTTCTTGAGGATCTTGAACATCGACCGACTCTTGTTGAAGACGATGATCGAGCCGCCCGTCGGAATGCCCTCGAAGGAGATGGACTTGTCGAAGTCGTCGGCCGAGGCGCAGAAGCCCGAGGCGCCGCCGATCTGCACGGCCTTGGTGTCCGGACCCGCCTCGACGGCCTTGAGCAGCTCCCGGATCGTGATGCCGTACTCGAACTCGTAGATGCCGGGCTTGGCGCAGTCGCCGGAGACGGAGAAGAGCTTGGAGCCGGCGGAGGTGCGCGTGCCGAACTCGCGGAACCATTCCGCGCCGTTCTGGATTATGTGTGGCACGAGGGCGAGGGTCTCGACGTTGTTGACCACGGTGGGCATGCCGAGGAAGCCGTGCTCGGTCGGGAAGGGGGGCTTGTTGCGGGGCTCGCCTCGCCTCGACTCGAGGGAATCGATGAGAGCCGTCTCCTCGCCGCACACGTAGGCGCCAGAACCGAGCCTGAGGCTCAGGTTGAAGGTGAAGTTCGGGTCGCCCAGGATGTTGGCCCCGAGCATGCCGAGGCCCTCGAGGCGCCTCATGGTGTCGGTTATCTCCTTGCGGAGATAGTTGTACTCGCCGCGGAGGTAGATGAAGCCGCGATCGGCCCCTATGGCCCGCGCGCAGATGACCATGGCCTCGATGACCTTGGCCGCCCGCTGCTCGAGAATCCGCTTGTCCTTGAAGGTGCCCGGTTCGCCCTCGTCGGCGTTGCAGATCACGCAGGCCTTCTTGCCCTGCTTCCTCGCGGACTCCCACTTGAGGCCGGTGGGGAAGCCAGCGCCGCCGCGCCCCCTCAGGTTGGAATCCTTGATAATTGCGATTATATCCTCGGGCGGCATGGCGACGGCCTTCCTGAGCGCCGCGCCCGGTTCCATATCGGAGAATACTACGTCTATCTTCCTGGCCATGATGGTCTCCTTTCCTCGCCGAATGTCGGGACGTCAGTTCGCATCGCAGCAGCGATAGGATCTGACGATGTCGACGGCCTTCGAGGGGGTGA
>DATKTD010000120.1:0-14700 GCA_035531315.1 Rectinemataceae bacterium | reverse complement strand
CGGTCAGTGAATCGACTTCTCGCTCTAGTTTTTTGAGCCTGTCGGGCGCCGGGAACATTTCGGCCATGCGATCAAAGAACGCTTCGGCATCGTCATTGCCTGAGTAAATCGAGGGGTGTACTTTGGTCTCGTTGACCATCGCGGCCCGCCCCTCGCCCAAGGTGTTGCGGGCCGCGATCATTTAGGACCGCCTGCCGGGACGGCAATACTGGACAGGTACGCGGAAATATCCTCGTCGGTGAAGAGGATGATTTTTCCCGCGCGGTGATAGGGTAGATTGCCCCGCGCGATCTCGCGGCGAAGCGTTTTCGGTGAGAGATTCAGCTCGGCTGAAAGCTCTGGGATTCGTCGGGCGGACATAGCAAGCCCTCCAAAAGACTCCTTCCCTTTGTGAAGGGGAGGAGGTTCGGAGGCTCACCTACTGCATCGGGAGCCCGGAGGCCCTCAGTCCGCTATACGGCGGGCTGGGGTCTCTCGCGATCCGCGTCCGGTCCCTGTCGGGCACACTAGGCGCGATCCGCAAATAGAAAACCTCTAGGAATGAACTTTGTCTTTTGAAATCCTTATGCGTGTTCCGTCTCGGCGAAGGCCTCCCTCGAAATGGAATATTCCAAGGGGCCCTTCGACATCGTAACATTCAGAGAATGAACCTGTTGATAAGTAGCGGTGTATCGCGGCGAGGTGCCGGGCAGGAATTGCCCGATTGCCAGAGTACCACTCCCTAACGATTCGGGAATTGATACCAAGAGCGGCAGCGAGTAGGCGTGAGGTGAATTTAGATTTCAGACAGGAAAGGGTCTCTTGGTCGATCAATACAGTCTCCTCGTTATCACAACGATGATGAAAAGATGATACCATACTTGCCCTCTCGTGGTCAATAGGTTCCAAACGAAAAAATAAACCTATGCCGATTTTCTCAATTGCCAGACTCATTTCCCTTTCGCGACAATACTTAATTTCATTACTGGTATCGTTTCCATACGCATTGCCCATGCGTTTTAGGGACTCCAATAACTCGCACTAAAAAAGCCGCCCACGTCCGGGGAGGCGACGGGGCGGCGGGTCAATGCTTACTTTTCAAAGTAAGGCATCGTCACGGACTCGCGCGAGGTAGGCGGCTCGCCGATCCGGGCCATCGGCGAGGAGGGATTCGCCCGTGGGCCGTGGCCTCGCGAGAAAGGACCAGTGCGTCGCTCATGGCCGGACCTTGCCCGTATCGCAAAGATCGCGGAGGTGTTCCCGCTCCGCCCTGAGCCGGTCGACCTCTCTGGCAAGTGCCATAACCGCGAGGGCCTCGTTTGAAGGCATGTCCGCGTCCATTATCGCATTGCGGCCCCATGCGAGCATTTCGTCAAGTGTTGCGCCGTATTTGATCGTGGCTTCAATCATCTTAGGCCCCCTTCCGGAAGGAAAGAACCTTCCCGAAGGCGTCAGCCTGGGCGCCCGCCACTGCCGCAAGGTCTTCGGCGCTTCGATGGTCCGCGTAATGTGCAAGCATGGCGGCCGAGAGGTGGCCTGTCGCCTTCATCGCCCGCGCCGTATCGAGCCTGTCGGCCATCGCCTTGGCATACCCGTGCCGGAGGGAATGAAAGCTCAGGCCTCGGCCTTGACGGGCCTTGTCGGAAATCCCGATGGCTTCGAGGGCGAGATTGAAGTATCGACTCACCGCCTGCCCGTCTAGGGGCCTGTCCGCCTGAGCGCCGAAAATGACGAAGGTATCGGCGCCGGTCCCATGGGGGTTTTCGGCGAGGAGGGCGAGGAGAGCGGCCCGGACTTCGGGGAGGAGTGGCGCCTCTCGTTCCTCGCCATTCTTAGGGCATTTTAGGCGGTCGTCGTCGTTCCAGCTATGGCGGATGAAGAGCCGATCCTCGCCAATATCGCGGCCCTGTAGGGCCATGATCTCGCCAAGCCTCATGCCCGTCGTCGCGGCTACCAGAAAAGCGGCCCTCGCCCGGGAGTCCGGCCACGCGAGGCCGACGAGGGAGGAAAGCTCCTCTCCGGTCAGAATGCCCTTTTTCCGGGCAGGGGCGGTAAAGGTCGGAATCCCTTCGCTCGGGTCTTCGGGAATTAGGTCGTTTCGCGCGGCCCAGCCGAGGGGAGTCGCGAGACAAGCGAAAGCCTTGTTGACTGTCGCGGCGGCAAGCCCGCTTTCAGACAGGCCGACGAGGATAACCTTGATCCTCGCGCGGGTCAGGTCGGCAAGCGTCAGTCCGGCGAGAGGGGCGGCCCAGTACCGTTCGACGATTGCGGCCATTTCGCGAATGTGGCGGCGTGTAAGGACATGGCCATAGGCCCGGCGCTCGGCAACGTAGGGGCCGTCCTCAGTCCATGCCCGGCGAAGGAAGGCGAGGGCGAGCTCGGCCGCCGGTTCATCCTTCATTGTAACTTTAGTTACGAAGCCGCGATCCTTGAAGACGGCCAACACGCGGGCCGCGTCTTCGCGGGTGAAGGACTCGGCCTTCGCGGCATGAATCACGGCATCGACAGTGAAGGTCTCGACCACGGGCCGAGCCGCCCTGTGGCGGCCTGTCGGCACTCCATCATTCAGCCATCCGGCCGCAATGAGAAGCGCCTCATTCTTGTCGCCCGTGCCTGTAGACTTGGCCGTGGAATACTTCCCTGTCGCTTCATTGAAAAGCTGGCAGTAGACAATCCCATTCCGACGATGAAACGAAAACCGACGCATTGCCCCTTCCTTCGCGGCTTTTCTCATGGAAAAGTCGCATACGTGGAATTGTGGACAAGGCGCCGGTTTTTCCGGTGGCCTAATTCGTTATCCTGTAAAGCCGAGACCCGGAATCGAACCGGGTACCTGCGCATTACGAGTGCGCCGCTCTGCCAAGTGAGCTATCTCGGCCAGTCCGTTCGATGACGAACGGGGTCGAGAATAGCCGAGAGCTTTGGGGAGGGTCAAGGGGAAAGTGGAGGCATAGAGCGAGCTTAATTACTTCTTGCGCTTGGAATTGACAAAGCGCTGGAAGTCGCTGATGTTGCGGACGACGATGCGGTCGGGGAAGATTTCGAGGCGACGCTGGTTGGCGAAGTGGCCGATGACGTTCTGGGCTTCGGCCGCGGACATGCCCGCCCAGTGGGCGACGTCCTCCTGGGTGACCTTGAACTCGCGCTTTTCGCCGTCCGAGTCGGCATTGGGTCCGGTGACGGCGGCCTGGGTCTCGGCGAGCATAAGGAAGACGTCGGCGATCCTCGCCTGCGGATCATCGAGGGTCAGGATCATGAAACGACGTTTCTGGTCCCAAATGCGCTTGGTGAAGAGTTTGAGGAGCCTGAGGGCGATCTGGGGATTGCCCATCATCAGCACTTCGAAGTTGGCGCGGTTGAACTCGAGGACCTTGACCTGGTCCACAGCCTGGGCCGTGGCGGAGCGTGGGGCTCCCTCGAGGATGGCCATTTCTCCGAAGATTTCGGGTGGTTGGAGGATGTCGATGGTCTTCTCGATGTCGCCGACGATCTTGGAGATCTTCACGCGACCGGCCTGGATGAGGTAAAAGCTGTCGCCCGGTTCGTATTCCGCGAAGATGATCTCGCCGGGGCGGTAGGTGCGGGCGAAGCGGGTAAAGGAGGCGAGATCAGCCATTCTGGCCCTCCTCGAGGCGCTTGAGCGCGCGCATCGCCTTGAGCCTCGGCGCGGCGTCCTCGTCCTGCTCCATCGAGAGGATCTTCTTGTAGAAGCCCTTCGCCCTATCGCCGTCGCCCTTCTTTTCCCAGCCCTGGCCGATGTAGAAGAGGATGTCGACGAGGTCGGGGTGCCTGGGATTGGTCTGGACTATGCCGGTGAAGTGCTTGATCGATCCGTCGAAGTCTTTGAGCATGAAAAGCGAGCGGCCGATGTCGTAGACGGCCTTGGACACGTATTCGGGGTCCTCGTTGGCCTCGACGATCTTCTTGAAGACCGAGAGGGCGTCCCTGTATTTCTCCTGGCTGAAGAGGCTGACGCCCTCGTAGTAGGTCTTGGCGGTCGTCGACAGCCTGTCGCCCGGGTCGCGTTCGGGAGCCTGGGTCTTTTGCGCGGCGGCACGTTGAGCTCCCTCGACGATGAGGGGGGCGGGGCCCTTGCCGTCGCCGAATTTCTGCTCGCCCGATTCGGAGGCTTCGAGATAGCGGCTGGCCTCGCTCGCGAGGGTGCCGGTCGGGTAGTAGGTGAGATAGCGGCTGAAGATGTAGCGGGCTTGGCTGTATTGGCGGTTCTTGAGGTAGTAGGTTCCCGTCGAAAAGAGTCCCGCCTCGGGGCTGAGGCTCTCGCCGTGTTCGAGGAGGTTCTCGACCTGCTTGTGCACCCGCCTGAGCTGGTTGGAGAAGACCTTCAACATCTTCATGATGATGCGGGTGTTTGCCTGCGAGAACACTTCGAATTCGGGCACGGTGAAGACGAGGACGGTGGCGTCGGTTTGGACGACCGCGTTTTCCTCTCGCGGATACTTGCCGAGGGCGCTCTTCACGCCGAAGAACTCGCCGACCTGGACGATGTCATGGAGATCCTTGCCGGTCTCGATGTCGTTATAGTTGAGGTTTACCCGACCCGACTGGAGTATGAAAATCCGGTCGCTCATATCCCCTTGGAAGTAGATGACCGAGTTCGCCCGGTACGCTCCCGCTTTAGGCATCAGCCCGCCCCGCCTTCGACACGCTCGCCGGGCGATTCCACGGTCGTCCGTCTCCGCGACCGCCCCGCACCGGGCCGAGATCGCGCCGAATCGAATCCGGCGCGTCCGGCTTCATCAGTCTAGTCGATGGCATCCGTCATTTCCAGTCGCCCCGATCAGGGTTCGAAGGGCAGGTATTCGAGTTTCTTCGCGAAGCCGATGGCCTTGCGCACGTTGCGGTAGAGCGCCGCCGGGTTTCCGAGAACGAGGTAGTCGCGTCCGCCGATCGCGATGCGGGTGACGGGCCGGTTTTCCGCGGCGAAGAGTTCGGCGTAGCGGCTCTCGAGGCCCAATAGGGGAGTGCCGCGGTGGACGAGGAGTTCGAGGTCTTCCATCCGGGACTCGACGAGGTTTTCGAAGGGATCGTCCTTTTTCGCGCGGAACACGGCGATATCGGCGAGCTTGCCGCTCTCGATCGAGCCCGTTTCCTTGGCGATGCGGAAGGCCTTCGCCCCGTTGATCGTCACCATGTCGAAGAGGGTCTTGGCCGGGAGGTCCTCTCCGTAGAGGTCGCGGTAGGCCTGGCGGGCGCAGCGCATCTCCTCGAGGAGGTTGACCGAACCCGTGTGGGTGGAATCGGTGCCGAGGGCGACGTTGACGTCGGCGCGGAGCAGTTTGCGGATCTTGCAGGTAGTGTTGAACATGAAGAGATTCGACGCGGGGCACCAGGCGACGCTCGAGCCGGCCTTTCGCACGCGGCGGATATCGTCCTCGGAAAAGCCGATGCAGTGGACGAGAAGGTCGTGTTCGGTGAGACAGCCCGAGCGTTCGAGGACACCTATGCCGTCCTGCGACTCCTCGTCGAAGCCCTCCTCGAGGTGGGTGATGAAGGGCCAGTCCTTTTCGACGGCGATGGCATGCTCGACTTCCATTCCATCGCCCCACTTGAGGTCGAAGGAGGAACATTCGTGGGCGAGGCTGTACTCGCGGATGACGCGGATGGGCAGCTTGTCGATGAAGGCTTCGTTGAATTGGTGGGGAAAGTGGTCGTTGACGGTGGTGACGCCGGAAAAGAGGTTCTTCCAGGCGCCGAGGAAGTACATCTGCTCGATAGTGATGTTGGCTCGTTCCGCGTATACGTCCGAGGCCTTTAGGTCGGCGTCCCATGGTCCCCAATTGACATAAAAACTTCCCGGCGCGGGACCGACCCGGGGCGTGTAATTGCCGCGAAGGTGGTCGTGCGCGTTGATGAGGCCCGGATAGACTATCGCCGGTCCCGTCGCGATGTTGACCGCCGCGGGTCGGGCGAAGCCGGCGAAGCGCTCGCCTTCCACCACGAGGGAGGTCGAAGCCTTGATCCCCCGGGGGCTTACGATCGTCGCTCCGGTCAATGCGAATGCATCCACTTTCTCTCCCTTCGCCGATCCCTATGCTCTTCCTAAGATTTTCGGCATTACGGGCCGAAAGATGAAGCTCCGGAGTTCGGGACGGGCCCCGACCGAAATGGAGCCCTAGCGTCTCGGCTTTGGACGACCGTATCCCTCGACGGCAAGGGCCGCGGCGCCGAGGAGTCCCGCATTGGCCCCGAGGACCGGTCTGACCACGAAGGCCTGGCGGGAGGAGGCCTCATCGAGCCAGCCGAGGTAGCCCTTGAGTTCCTCTGTGACGAGGGTCGAGACCCTTTCGGCGAGGCCCGCCTTCATGCCGACGCCTCCTCCGAGGATGATCCGCTCGGGGGCGAGTATGCAGGCGAAGGCCGCGAAGGCCCGGGCGAGATAGGCCGCCTCCATTTCCCAGGCAGGATGAGTGGCGGGCAGATCCTCGCCCCGCCGTCCCCAGCGTGCCCCTATGGCCGGGCCTGAGGCCAGGCCCTCGAAGCAGTCGCCGTGATAGGGACAATAGCCCGCGTAGCCGTCGTCCGCAAGTTTGGCGGGCTTGAAATGGCCGAGTTCCGGATGGGCGGTCCCATGGACCAGTCGTCCCCCGGAGACGATGCCGCCTCCGATGCCCGTGCCGACGGTGACATAGATGAAATCGGCGAGGCCTCGACCTGCCCCCCAGCGCCCTTCGCCGGCCGCGGCGGCGTTGACATCGGTGTCGAAGACCGCTTCGAGGCCCAGGGCGGCGCCGAGGGGGCCTGCGACGTCGGCGCCCCTCCATCCGGGCTTGGGCGTCGAGGTGACATGGCCCCAGGCCGCATGGCCTTCCCTCAGTTCGACGGGCCCGAAGCAGCCGATGCCCAGGGCCTCGGGCTTGCCGAAACGGGCTCCCGCGGCCTTGAGGATGTCGGCCGATCGGCCGATGGTCTCGTCTGGGTAGGTCGTGGGGATGGTTTCGCGGAAGAGGAGTTCGGGAGGCGAGCTGCCCTCATCGTCGGACTTCGCGAGACCGAGGACGAATTTCGTGCCTCCCGCCTCGATCGCCGCGACGATCAAGGGCGGGCCTCGTCGCCCGTTTCACCCTCGTTCCCCTCCCCGGTCTCGGGCTGATGGATCGAAACGTGCTTCGCATAGATGAAGTAATCGTCACCCAGCTCGTAAAAACCCTCGATGTGGCCTATCAAGCTAAAGCCCTTGTCGAGGAGGAAGCCCTCGCCGACGGCGACTTCCTTTCGCTTCGATAATTCGAAGCGGATGATCGCTTGAGCCGCGGAGGAGAGGATTTCCTCTTCGATAAGGTCGACGAGACGTTGGCCGACCCCCTTGCCCCGGTAGATCGCATCGACGCTTACGGCCCTGACATCCCAGGTGAAGTCGGTCGATTGGGTCCTCGCGAAAACGGCGAATCCGGCGAGCACCTTCCCATCGCGGAGTTCCACGACCGAACAGGGATCGCCCGGCCTTTCCTTCCAGCTGAGGAGGGTCTCCTTGAGTATGTCGAGCTCGATGTCCTTGTAGGCCCCGCTATCTCGGGCGAGCTGTATGAAGTCTTGAATATCGGTCACGTTGCTTTCCTTGCTGTTTCTCGCATTCCCGGATCGTCCCCGGTTGCTTGTGCACTTTATACAATCAAGGGCCCCAAGATACAACGTGCCGCCCCTCGCGGGTGGGCCTTAAAATAAAAGGGTGGGCCTTAAAAATAAAGGCCGCCTTGACGGGCGGCCTTCGAAATAGGGCTTTCGGCGATTATTGGGCCGAGATGCCGAGGCTGGGCTGGACGACCCAGTTCCTGCCTGGCTGAAGATTTACGGAGCTTTCCACCCTGAGCCCGCCCGAGATGATCTTGAAGACATGATTGCCGGGGGTGACGGCGCCGGTCCAGACGTTGTTGCCGACGGGATAGAGGAGATTGCCGTCGACATAGAGCTCGAAGGTGGGCACGGGCCGACCCTGTCCGAAATCGTTGCCCTTGCCCTCGGAATTGCCCCGCCCCTCGTTCTGGCGTCCCTGCTGCATCATATAGGCGGCGTCGGGATTGAGGAAGTTGTTGGGAATCGAGAAGGTGAAGGAAACAAGGGCCTGCTGGAGGGAGACGGACATGTTCCTCGGGCCGGTAAGATTGAAGGTTTCGGTGTAGTCGTTGAAACCGGCCGCCCTGATGAGGACCGTATAGGTGCCGGGCGGCAGGGCGGCGTTGTAGCTGCCGGTCGCGACCTGGTTGCCGTTGAGGAAGATCGCCGCGCCGGGCGCGTTGTTCGCGCTGGCCTGGAAGGGGAAGGCCTGGGCCTGGAGGTTGGCCATGATCGACTTGGGTCCGTTGAGATTGAAGGTTTCGCTGTAATCGTTGTAGCCGGGGGCGCGGATGACGATGTTGTAGGTGCCGCCGGGGAGGGCCGCGCTGTAGGAGCCCGTGCCGACCTGGTTGCCGTTGAGGATGATGACGGCACCGGGGATGTTGTTCGCGCTCGCCTGGAAGTTGAAGCTGAGGGGCTGGGAACCCGGATTGACGGTGACCGGTCCGTTGATGATCTGGACCTGCTGGTTCCACTCCATCATGTTCGGCGTTCGGGTCGTGATGTTATAAGTTCCGGGGATGAGCTGGATGGTCAGGGGGGCGTTGCCTTCGAGGGCCCCGTTGATATAGACGCGGGTATTCGGTGCCGGGGAGGTTACGGTCAGGGGATACTTCGAGGCCGGAGCCGGAACGGGGGCCGGGGCGGGGGCGATATAACCGGCGGGGTAGATGGCGACATTGAGCACGAGGCCGCTCGGCGGCACCGTTACCGTCGTGTTGTAGGACTGGAAGCCCGTCTTTACCACCGCGAGCTGGTAGGTGTTAGGAGCCAAGGGGATGGTGGCGTTGGGTGTCGTGGTGCCATAGAGGCGGCCATTGATGAAGACCTGGGCGCCGACCTGGTTGCATATGATCGTGAGGGTGGTCCTGGTTTGGGCGCCGATGGAAAGGGCCACGAAGAGGGCCGCGATAAGGGCAAGAATGCGTTTCATGTTGCCTCCGAGTATTCGACAATATTCATTCAAAACGAGTATATCGTCGCGAAATGTCTTTTCCAAGGCCGCGAGCCGTGGTCCACCTTGTAATTTTCCCCAGGCGTACTATCTTTAGGCTTGCCCCCGAAAGGGTGCCTTTGTTCAAGGAGGGTTTTAGATGAAGAAGCTAGTGATAGTGCTCGCATTCGCATCGCTCGTCGCGGGCGGCGCCTTTGCCCAGCTGATGTTCGGAGCCACGGGCGATCTGCATATGGATACGACCATGTCCGCGAGCGATATCAGCAATTCGTTCCAGACGGGGGAGAACATTTTCTACGGACCCTTTGCCGAGATAGCCTTCGGCAAGCTGGGCCTTGGTGTGGCCGGTACTTTCTCATTCTACACTGACAACTTCACGATGACTCAGTGGATGGACTACGATGTGAACGGCTATCTCTCCTACCATCTTTTCAGGGCCAGGGCCTTCCTCGATCCCTTTGTCCATATCGGCTTCGGCTATATGGCGACGGATTACGCCAATTCGAGCGATAAAGATGCCTACGTGGTACTGAATCCCTACACAAGCAGCTCGAGCGACCCCATTTCGGCCAGCCTCTATTGGAACGCGGCCCTTGGTCTGGGCGTCAATCTCGGCCCCCTCGGCGTCTTCGGCCAGCTTTCCTACAATTTCCCCATCGCGAAGCACCTGACCGGCACGGATTCCTCGGGCAATTCCTACGACATCCCATACTATGGCTACTATGATCCGAACGCCTATGGCGGCCTCGGCGGCATCGTCGAGTACGTGCCCAAGTATCGCTTTACCCTCGGCGCCAAGCTGATTCTCTAGTCTATGTCCGCGGGGACCCTGTCGAGGTCCCCGATCTGCATGGGCCGTCCTGGCGAGACTCCTCGCGGGGCGGCCCTTCATTTCGAATGGCGAAGCGGGTCTTTCGGTATTCGAACCATTTTCCCTTGACGCCTTGCCAAAAGGCTGGGTATATGGAGAGTGAGCGCGGCCGCCCCAGCGGGTGGTGAAGCCTTCGGCTCGGGTAATCGGTTTCGACCTCGGCATTGTATGCCGACACGGATTCCGTGTTCCGATCGCGCCATCCAGGAGGATCCCAGTGGCCTTGGGCAGCAAATACGGTACCCATCGAGTAATCGAGCCTGTCGGTGCCCTTCCGCAGACAGCCATGCGGATCAACAACGACATGACGGTCGTCTGGGACAACGAAATCCTCGTGGACGTCAGCGCCCTCAACATCGACTCGGCTTCCTTCACCCAGATCGAGGAGGAGGCCGGCGGAGACATCGCGAAGATCGAGGCCAAGATTCTCGAGATCGTCGCGAGCAGGGGCAAGCAGCAGAACCCGGTTACGGGCTCGGGCGGCATGCTGATAGGGCGGGTGGCCAAGATCGGCCAAGCCCTCCACGACCGCGATCTCCGCGTCGGCGATCGCATCGCCTCCCTCGTCTCTCTCTCGCTCACCCCCCTCAAGATCAACCGCATCCTCAAGGTGCATCCGGATATCGATCGGGTCGAGGTCGAGGCCCAGGCCATACTCTTCGAGTCGGGCATCTACGCCAAATTGCCCGAGGACATGGACGAGCGCCTCGCCCTCGCCGCCCTCGACGTGGCCGGAGCGCCGGCACAGACCGCCAAGATGGTGAAGCCAGGCATGTCCGTCCTCGTACTCGGGGCCGCGGGCAAGTCGGGCGTCCTCTGCTGCTACGAGGCCATGAAGCGGGTCGGCCCCACCGGCCGGGTGATCGGTCTCATTCCCCTGGCGGCCCAGCGCAAGGTCCTCGAGGAGCTCGGCGTCTGTCACGAGATCGTCGTCGCCGACGCGACCAAGCCCATCGAGGTCTTCGAAAGGGTCTCCGCCGCCAACAGGGGCCGAGAGGTCGATCTTTCGATCAATTGTGTCAATGTCCAGGGCACGGAGATGGCCTCGATCCTGCCCGTCAGGAACGAGGGCACGGTCTATTTCTTCTCCATGGCGACGAGCTTCACCCGCGCCGCCCTCGGCGCCGAGGGCATCGGCAAGGACGTGACGATGGTCATCGGCAACGGATTTACGAAGGACCATGCCGAGATTACTCTGTGGGAGCTCCGGGAAAATCCGAAGTTGCGAAGGCTTTTCGAAGAACAATACGTGCGCTAGGCAGGATCGCCCACGGGCGAAGCTGAAAAGAGCGCCGATTTCTCGCGGAAGAGCACGTTTGAAGCGAGGATTCGGCACACGATCGCCCACGGGCGAAGCTGAAAAGAGCGCCGAATCCTCGCGAAGGCGCAAAGTTGAAGCGAGGATTCGGCACACGATCGCCCACGGGCGATCGTGAAGGTCCAGGGCGAGTCTCCGCGCGCGGCCGCGCGACGGAGACGGGGGCAGTCCCCGGGCCGGAATGATGGCGGTGTCCGTCGCCGGCATCATTCTTCCTGATTTTCGTGGTTGGCGATTCCGGATCGAGCGGAGTCGTCACGCGACGGCGCTTGCGCCGTCGCGAGGACCCAGGGGGCTCCCCGTCCCCTGCGCGACGAAGGCGATCTACCCGCGGCGCGGGCAGGATGGCCGGAGTCGGATTTCGAGGAGGCCGCGCGACAGGAGTCGCGGGCGGATGGACGAGACCATTCTTTCTCCTCGAGAGGACAGGCTATGGCCAACGAATTTCCTCATCTTAGGCTCGAACGGTCGATGTCGATGTTCGAAGAGGCGAAGCGGCTCTCCCCCGGTGGGGTGATGGGCATCAGGCGTCCTTACAACTTCGTGCAGGGCGAGTATCCCATCTTCATCGAGAAGGGCTACGGCGGGCATATAGTCGACGTGGACGGCAACGACTACATCGACATGCTCTGCGCCTACGGGCCCATCATCCTCGGCTACGACGAGCGGGAGATCGGCGAGGCGGTCAAGCAGCAGATCGACAGGGGTTTCTGCTTTTCCCTCGTCCAGCCCGTGCAGAACGCCTTCGAGAAGCGAATCACGGAGCTCGTGCCCTGCGCCGAGATGGTCATACCCGTCAAAACCGGCTCCGACGCGACCACCCTCGCGGTCCGCATCGCCCGCGGCTATACGGGCCGCAAGGTCATTCTCCGCTGCGGCTACCACGGTTGGCACGACTGGTGCGTCGAGAACCATGGCGGCGTGCCCGACGAAACCCTCGCCCTGACCGACGAATTCGAGTACGGGGACATCGGCGATCTCGAGGAGAAGCTCGTGGCGCACAGGGGCGAGGTGGCCTGCATCATCATCACGCCCGTCGGCCATCCGGGCGCCAAGCCCATAATCCCGCCGCCCGACGGGTACCTCCAGGCGGTCCGGGATATCGCCACCAAGAACGAAGTGGTCCTGATCTTCGACGAGGTGCGAACGGGCTTCCGTGTGGCCATGGGCGGGGCCCAGGAGCGCTACGGCGTGACGCCCGATCTCGCCACCTTCGGCAAGGCCGTCGCCAACGGCTATCCCCTCTCAATGGTGACCGGCAAGCGCGAGATCATGTCGGTCTGCGAGAGCAAGGTCTTCGTGTCCTCGACCTATTTCCCGAACAGCCTCGAGATGGTCGCGGCGATGAAGTGCCTCGACATCCTCGAGCGCGAGAAGGTGCAGGACTCGATCTGGAAGCGCGGCACGAAGTTCCTCGCCGACCTCGGTGCAATTGTCAAGAAATCCGGGGTGCCCGCCACCGTGAGCGGAATACCTCCCATGCCCTACGTCACCTTCGATCAGGGCCCTGGCGAGGCCGCCGGCAGCCCCGGCGAGAAGAAGTACAAGGCCCGTCGCGAGTATTTCTACACGCAGACGATCAGGCGGGGTCTCTTCATCCAGCCCTATCATCATTGGTACATCGCCCACCGCCACACGGACGCCGATCTGGCCAAGGCCCTCTCCGCCATCGAGGAGAGCCTCGAGCTCACGATGAAGAAATACCCGGTCTGACAGGAGCCACCATGCTTGAAGGCAAGATAGTCATCACCTGCGCCATCACGGGCGCGGAGACGACCAAGGAACAGAATCCCGCCCTGCCGACGACCACCGAGGAGGTGGTGAGGGCCGCGGTGGAGGCCCGCGAGGCCGGGGCGGCCATACTCCACCTCCATGTGCGGGACGCCGCGGGGAAGCCCACGCAGAGCGTGGAGCGCTTCAAGGAGGTGATCGAGGCGGTTCGGCGCAAGACCGACATCGTCGTCGAGATCACCACGGGAGGCGCGGTGGGCGACAGCGCCGAGGAGCGCCTCAGGCCGGTGGCCGAGCTCGAGCCGGAGATGGCGAGCCTGGACTGCGGCACGGTGAACTTCGGCAACGAGTACATCGTGAACACCCTGCCCGTGATGCGCGAGTTCGCCTCGACCTTCCGCGCGCACCGGGTGCGGCCCACCCTCGAGTGCTTCGACCTCGGCCACGTGTTCGCGAGCCAGAGTCTGATCCGCGAGGGCCTCCTCGAAGGGCCCTTCCATTACGGTTTCGTGCTCAACGTGCCGGGTGCCGTGCCCTGGAGCCCCGACAATCTCGAGGTCTTCAAGCGGGCCATGCCGGCGGGCTCGGATTTCACGGTGATGGGCATAGGCAGGGCGAGCCTGCCGGCCCAGTACGGTGCGATCGCTGCCGGCGGTTGGATCCGCGTCGGCTTCGAGGACAATGTGTTTTTCGCCAAGGGCAGACTCGCGAAATCGAACGCCGAGCTCGTCGAGCGCGCGGCGAGGATCGCGAAGGAGGCCCAGCTCGAGCCGGCCAGCCCTGACGAAGTCAGGAAGTACCTCAAACTAAGGGGATGAGGGCGCCGACGCCGGCCGCGGTCCGCGAGCGCCGCTCGCCTCCGCGCGAGACCGGCGCGTCATCCCGAACAATCCCAAGGAGACCATATGCAGCAATACCTGAGCCATGACTATAAGCGGATTCCCCTCTATAAGGATGTCAGCCCCGAGGAATGGGGCGACTGGCGCTGGCAGATGCGCAACGACATCAAGGACGTGGCGACCCTCGAGAAGGTCCTGCCCCTTTCCGACAAGGACAAGGCCGACATCACGGAGGTGCTCAAGCGCTTCCGGATGGCCATCACGCCCTACTACGCGAGTCTCATCGACCCGGCCAACCCCGCCTGCCCCGTGCGGCTCCAGGCGGTCCCGCGGCTCCCCGAGGCCCACGACGAGGAGTGCGACTGGGACGATCCCCTCCATGAGGACATCGACTCGCCCGTGCCGGGCCTGACCCATCGCTACCCCGACCGCGCCCTGATGCTCGTGACGAACATCTGCTCGATGAATTGCCGGCACTGCACGAGGCGACGCCTCGTGGGCCAGGACGACGTGCATCTCGACGAGGAGAGCGTGGACAAGGCCGTCGACTACATCTCGAAGACGCCGATCATCCGCGACGTCCTCGTGTCCGGCGGGGATCCCCTCGTGCTTTCCGACGACAAGCTCGAGAGGGTCCTCTCGAAGCTCCGGGCCATTCCCCATGTGGAGATCATCCGCATCGGCACCCGCACGCCCGTGGTCATGCCGATGCGCATCACCGACTCCCTCGTGGCGATGCTGAAGAAGTACCAGCCCCTCTATATCAACACGCATTTCAACCATCCCAAGGAGATCACCGCCGAGGCGAAGGCCGCCCTCGACAAGCTGGCCGACGCGGGCATCCCCCTGGGCAACCAGTCGGTCCTTCTCCGCGACGTCAACGATTGCCCCACCCTCATGAAAAAGCTCGTGCAGAAGCTTCTGACCGTCCGCG
>DATKTD010000119.1:0-2124 GCA_035531315.1 Rectinemataceae bacterium | reverse complement strand
AACCGCATCATCGCGGAGGAGACCGGAAAGAGCCTCGAGCGGGTGGTCAAGGACACCGATCGCGATTATTGGATGAGCGCCGATGAGGCCCTCTCCTACGGCCTGATCTCCAAAATAGGAAAGACGAGGGCCGAACTCTCGCTTTGAAGCGCCCGCGCGCGACGCGGACGTAATCGATGCATGAAGCATCGCCACTTCCGCGTCGCCGCTCCGGCGGCGGCCGTGCTTTCGCTCTTCGTCTCCTGCTGCTCCCCCTTCGCCTCATCCGAGAGCGAAGGTCCCCTCCTCGTCATGAGCTGGAATGTCCTGTCTCTCTTCGATCCCATCGACGACGGAAGTGAGTATTCGGGCTTTTCCGTGGCGAAGGGCAGCTGGGGCGAGGCGAAATACCGAGGCCGGATCGAGGCCATCGGCAAGGTCGTGCTCGGTGTCCGGCCCTCGGCCCCTTCCGGCCCGCCGGGGCCCGACATCCTCTGCCTCGTGGAGATCGAGAAGAAATCGATACTCGAGGACCTCGCAAAGGGGCCCCTGGCCAAGTGCGGCTATCGCTGGTCGGCCTTCGCCAAGGTTGAGGGGTCTCCGATCGGCCTCGGCATACTCTCGCGTCTGCCGATGGAGGCTGCCCGGGCCTGGGGTCTCGACGTGGGAGGAAGGGGTCGTGAGCGTCCGATTCTCGAGGCGCTCTTTTCGCGCTCGGGCCGTCCCTTCGCCATTCTATTGAATCATTGGAAATCGAAGCTCGAGGGAGCCGAGGCGACGGAAGCCTCGCGCATCGAGTCAGCCCGTCTCCTGTCCTCCGTCGCGGGGGCGGCGAAGGCCTCTTCTCCGGGGCTTGCTATCGTCGCCTGTGGGGACTTCAACGAGGGTCCTACGGAGCATGAGCTGGCGGGAAGGCGCTACGCGACCGCCTTCATGCCCGTCGGGGCCGCCGACGCCTTCTCGGGCTCGATCGGTCTCGCCGGTCGCCGGTCCCTTTCCGCGGTCGCGGGGCTCGCTTCGGCCTCCAGCCCTGGCCCCGGCCCCGCGGGCTTTGTGGCCTTCAGCCCATGGGATGACAGCGATGAGTACAGCTATGTGCATCGCGGCGTCCGCGAACGAATAGACGGCTTCGTTCTATCTCCTGATCTCCTCGATGGGGAGGGTTTGGAGTACAGGGCCTTCCGTGTGCTCAAGAAGGGCCTGGTCGACGAGGAGGGAGTGCCCATCCCCTGGTCGAACGCGACGGCGAAGGGCTGGTCCGATCATTTGCCCATTCTCCTCGAGCTTTCCGCGATGGGAGTGGCGGAGAATTCCTGATCGCTTTTCAGGTCGCCGGCGGCGGGCTGCCTTTTCGCCCCGCCTCGCGGCCGTAGATGAAGAACAACCAGAATAGAGCCGTACCCAGGGCGTAGAGGATGGCCGTCACCGTGAAGGAGGGGGCGAAGCCCCCCTTCCAGATGATCCATCCTGAGAGCCGGGCGGAGATGGTCCACGAGCCGTTCCAGACGAGGGTTCGCACCGCGTTGAGGAAGATCATCCGCGAGGGCGGCACGTGTTCGAGGAGGAATATGTCCTGGATGGGGGTCGCGAGGTTCATGAGCGATTGCCGGAGCAGGTAGGCGAATATGGCCAGCGGCAGGGAGTGGATCCAGGCGAGAACCAGGATGAGGGGCACCGAGGCCATCTGCGTGCCGACCACGGCCCAAGGCTTGCCGATGCGGCGGGCCAACGCCGGTCCGCTCGCCATTCCGATGAAGGTGGCGATCTGGCCCGCGGCGACGGCGGCGCCGATGGCCCCGTCCTCGAGGGAGAAGACATCCTTGAAATAGAGGTTGAGGTAGGGAATGGTGAGGCCCGCACCCATGCCGATGAGAAATCCGGGGAGGAGGAGCTTGAGCCAGAGCGAGGGGGCGATGCGAGAGTTTTGCCCAGGGCCAGGGGGCGGCGTCGGCTCCCGGCCGTCCTGCTGACCGGCTTCGACAAGCTTCTCCTGCCCCTTGTTTTCGCCCTCCGCGGCTCCACCTCGACCGACACCCTCCCTGATGAGCGAAAAGGGAATCCAGGCCGCGAGGATGAAGAGGGCGCCGATCACCAGGGCGAGGCGGTAGGCGAGGATCTCGTCCCCCGAGACGCCGAAGGCGAGAT
>DATKTD010000118.1:0-2154 GCA_035531315.1 Rectinemataceae bacterium | reverse complement strand
CAGAATTATGAAGATCATCGCCACCTTGGCGAAATCGCCGATGCCGATGACGAGGAAGAGCACCGGCACGAAGACGACCTTCGGGATCGGGTAGAGGATGTAGACGAGGGGGGCGAAGACCCGGTCGAGGCGTTTCGACATTCCGAGGGCGAGCCCGGCGGGGACGCCGAGGAGGACCGATACCGCTATGCCCGCCCCTACGCGGCCGAGGCTCGCGAGGAAGTGGAGGGCAAGCCCCCGCCCCAATTCGCGCCAGAAGGCCGAGGCGACCTCGAGCGGAGGGGGGACGATCGGTCTGGCTATCGCCAGGGCGAGGAGCTCCCACGCGGCGACGATGGCGATCGTCGCGAAGAAGAGATCGCGTCGCCTCATAACGACGCCCCGAGGGCCGCGCGCAGCCTTGCCTTGAGTTCCCCGCGCTTCCCGGCCTCGCCCCTTGGGTTATCGAAAAGGCGAAAGGGGGTCGGTCCCACCGCCTTCCGGGTTCCGCCGCCCGACGTGGTCTGCATTGAGGCTCGACCGTCGCCGTCCCCGGCGCTTTCCCCTGAACTTTGGAGGAGGAGAATCCGATCGCCGACAATGAGCGCCTCGTCGATGGAATGCGTGACGAAGACCAAGGTCATGCCCCGCTCTTGCATGATCTCCAGGGTGAGAGTCCGGAGATCCTCGCGGGTCGCCTCGTCGAGGGACGCGAAGGCTTCGTCCATGAGGAGGAGGTCTGGTTCGAGGGCGAGGCTTCGCGCGATGGCCGCGCGTTGACGCTGCCCTCCAGAAACGCGGGCTGGCCAGGCGTCGGCGATGGACGCGATGCCGAGGCGTTCTAGCCAGCCTTCGACGCTCCGATCGTCGGCATTAGTCGCATCAACGGAGAAGGCGCCGACCCCGTCCGCTGGTCGCTCCATGTCGGCGGCCGATCCCGCCGCCGTCGGCGCGTGCCTGCCGTCGGGCCCATAGAATCGCCGAAGCCTCGAACCGAGGGAGACATTGTCGCGGATCGTAGCCCAGGGCAGGAGTCCGTGATCCTGGAGGACGAGGCCGGTGCGGGGCCGGGGCCGCTCGAGAGCCTGCCCGTCGACGAGGATCCGTCCCGAGGCCGGGCGCTCGAGGCCCGCGAGGAGGGCGAGGAGGCTCGACTTGCCCGAGCCCGAGGCTCCGACGACGGCGAAGGCCTCCCCCGCTTCGATGTCGAAGGAAAGACCTTCGAACAGCGGGGCTCTTTCCGGCCAGGAGAAGGAGAGGTCCTCTACGAGAATCGCCGGGTTCGTCATGGCTTTGATAGCGGCGCGGAGCGCCTCATCCATTGATCATTGCGGAAGCCAGGATCCGTCCACCGAGTCCGCCCAGGCTAGGTCCTTGGCCAAGAGGCCTTTCCCCTTGAGCCAGGCGAGGGCATCCTCGAATTCAGCCTTAGTGGGCACCCCGGCCTTCGGAAACTCGGGCATCTTGAACGAAGAGGCTATCGCGGGCGGCACGATTCTGCGCTCGACGAGAATCGAGGCGTATCTGGCCGGGTCGGCGTCGACGAGGGAGGTGGCCTCCTCGACGGCGGCCAGGAAGGCGCGGAGGGCGGCGGGATGGGCGGCAATCCAGTCGTCGCGGAAGGAGATCACGCTCGATCCGAATTCGGGATGCCTCGAATCGTCCAGGACGACGAGGGCCCCCTGCGCGCGAGCGAGGGAGGCGAGGGGCTCGGGCATCACCGCGGCCTTGAGCTGTCCGGAGGCGAGGAGGCTCATCCTGTCGGGCATCCTGGGGACGTTGACCGTCCTGATTTCCGAGCCCGTGAGCCCCGCCGACTGAAGGAGGCGTTCGGTCACGTATTCGATGATGGTGCCCTGGGACACGCCGATTTCGACGCCCCGAAGATCGGCAGCATTGGTTATTCCCGAGCCCTTCGCGGCGAGGATGAAGAAATGGGGCGAGGAGGCGGTCGGCCGGAGCGCCCATCGGACGATCTTCATCTGCGGTTTGTCGCGGTTGAAGTTGATGACAGCCTGGATCTCGTCGACGGCGGCGTCGGCTCTTCCGGCGGCCAGGAGCTGGTCCCGCTCGGGCGCCGCCCCCACCGGGATGAACTCGACGGAGAGGCCCCGCTTCGCGAAGAGCCCTTCCTTTTCCGCCACGTACAGGGGAACCATATCGACGATGGGAAGG
>DATKTD010000117.1:0-12912 GCA_035531315.1 Rectinemataceae bacterium | reverse complement strand
TTCGGTGGCGCCATCTTCATGCCCCAGACCGACTCGAGGTTCCTCTGCGTCGGCGAGGTCAACCAACGCTTCATCCACGAATTCCTCGAACTCGAGCGCATTCCCATCGACGCCGACGATACCGGCGGGGTCCAGGGGCGAGTCATCCATTTTCACACGGATACCTTCAAGGTCTTTCGCCGCTACATTAAAAACAACCACGTCGACGAGGAAATCGCCGAGGAGGAAAGGCGGGTCCTCGACACCGGGATCGCCCACGCCGGCGAGGAAGGCACGCCCTTCCTCTTCTGATGGCCCAAAGGCAAAACAAGGCTGCCTCGCTTGCGCGCGAGAGGTTTTCCGCTCTATCTTCTTCCCATGGGAAAAGTTGACGGCAGGCTATCGGGGATCGACGGCGACGCCGGCTCATTCGACGCGATCCAGAGGCTGTTGCGTGCCCAGCCCGAGGCCGCCCTTTCGCTCGCGTCTGACCTCTTCGCGAGCGGCAGCCTCTCGGCTGCGGAAATCCCCCAAGCCTGCGCCCTCGCCGCCTTCGCCGCCGTCAACCTCGGCGACCAGGAACTCGGCGAAACCTGGGCTCGTCGGGGTCTCGAGGCGGAACCTGCCGATCGCGCGATCCGCGGCCGCCTCCTCGCGAGTCTGGGCATCTCGCTGCACCAGCGCGGTTCCTTCTCCGAAGCCAACCGCATCCTCGGCAGCGCCCTCAGCATCGCGCGACGGTCGCGGGATCCCGAATCACTCATCCGCGCCCTCGCCAACGTGGGCATTGCCCGCAGCGAGTCTAGCCGCGACACCGAGGCCCTCCCCTACCTCCGCGAGGCGCTCGGCATCGCGATCGCGCATAGGGGAACACAGCCCTTCGATTCGCTCGCCCTCCAGGTCCGCTCCAATCTCGCCCTGGCCCTCGTCGGTTGCGATCGAAACACCGAGGCCCTCGGCGAGATCGAGGCGACGATAGAGGAATCACGGCGGGTAGGGGACAGCCTGACCCTCTGTTTCGCCCTGTACGAAAAGGGCATCGCCCTCGACGCCATCGGCAGCAGGCACGAGGCTCGCGAGTGCCTCGTCGACTCCCTCAGTTTCGCCACCCTCTTCGGCTTGAACCTCACTGGCGTGCGCGCCGCAGCCCTTCTCGCGCGCTACCATGTCGATTCGGGCGAACTGGACAACGCGGAATCCATCCTCGATCAATGGCTGCCCATAGCCGCGACGAGCGACAGCCTCAGGCATGCGGCCCTGCTCAGACTCCGCGGCAGGGTCCTCGCCCTCAGGGGGCGATGGCAGGAAGCCTATTACGAATCCGAGCGGGCAAGCGCCATGGAGCTTTCCGGCGGGGCCTGCGCGGCGGCCGCAGCCTCCCTGGCGCGCTCGCACGGCACCCTCAAGCACAGGGCCCGGGTCCTCACCGATCGCATCGAAGGCTGGTCCGAGGCCGTCGTGCATAGCCTTGCCTACCTCATCGACGCCCGAGACGGACCTACGGGCGACCACATGGAGCGATCCTCACTCATCGTGGGCATCCTCGGAGAGCTCCTCATCGCGCGGGGAGCCTTTCCCCGCTTCGGTCGCACCCAGCTCGACCGCATCGTCCAGCTTTCCCCCCTTCACGACGTGGGGAAGGTCGCTGTGCCCGACGACATCCTTCGCAAGCCCGGGCCCCTCGACGCGGAGGAGCGACTCCTCATGCAACGCCATGCCATGGTGGGGCGCGAGGTCTTCCTCGACGCGGCCAAGGCGACCCGCTTCGATCCCCTCGCCGCGACGGCCGCCGAGATTGCCGGATCCCACCACGAACGATGGAACGGAGAGGGCTATCCCGAGGGCCTGGCGGGCACGGACATTCCGCTGTCGGCCCGGATCGTCGCCCTCGCCGACGTGTACGACGCCATCCGCTCCGAGCGCCCCTATAAGGCGATGAAAAGCCATGAGGAGGCCTCCGACTACATCATCTCGAGCGCCGGATCCCACTTCGATCCCCTGATAGTGGAGGCCTTCGCCGCGAGCCAGGGAAGGATCGCCTCGATCTACTCCGCGGACGCCTGACCCCGCGAGGGGCCGAGCGAGGCCGACGAGGAGGAAGGGCCCTACTCCGCGACAGGTTGTACGCCACAAGCCTCCTCCTTCCCTTGCGGGGAGGAAGGAGCCGTGCTAGCATGAGTTACGCCGCTATGAAAACCTTTCGCATTCTCCTGGCCCTCCTTGCGCTGGCCGCCTCGCCGCTTCTCGCGCAGGACTCCGGCTATAAAGGCGTACAGCGCTCGCCGGGCTCGATCGATCTCTCGGGAATGCCGGCAAAGGGTCTTGCGGAGCTTTCGTGCAAATGGGACCTCTGGCCCAATCGTTTCGTGGATCCGGCGGTGGCCGCCAAAGGCGCCGCGCCTTACGAGGCGACGGTGCCCTCGCATTGGGACAGCCTGGGCATCCCTGGCCTGGTTTCGACCGGATACGCGACCTACCACCTCCAGGTGCTCGGGCTTCCCAGGGACAGGATTCTCGGACTGCGGATCAGGTCCCCGCTTTCCGCGGCCCGCGTCTTCGTGGACGGCGCCCAGGTCCTCTCGATAGGCCAGCCTTCCTCCGACCCGGCTACCGACCGCCCACGCTGGGACTCGCAGATCGTCGTACTAGGTCCCCGCCAGAGCGACCGACTCGATCTCGTCATCCACGTGTCGAACTACGTCGATTTCAGCGGCGGCCTCAATACGCCCCTCGTCCTCGGCGACTACAAGGCGATCATGGCGACCAGGACGGACCTCATCACCCTGGAGATGATGGAGGTCGGGGCCCTCGCCATCGTGGGTTTCTACAGCCTCCTCCTCTTTTCCTTCAGGCCCAGCGAACTCTACTCCCTCTTTTTCGGTCTCCTGGCCTTCATCTTCGCCTTTCGGACGCTCTGCTACGACGAATTCCTCCTTCTTTTCCTGTTCCCGCAGCTTCCCTTCGAAGCCTTGTTCCGATCCAGCTATCTCACCTTTTCCCTCCCCTTCTTCCTCCTTGCCGCCTTCTTCCGGAGCCTCTTTCCCCGCTTTTTCCCGGCCTGGCTCCTCCTAGCCTTCTCGGCCTTCTCCTTCGCGTACAGCGCCTTCATAGTCTTCGCCCCGATGCACAGCGTGGCGCTGTCTCTCGCCACGACCTTGAAGCTCGCCCTCCTCGCCCTGTTAATCGCGATAATCGTTCTCGTCAGGGCCCTCGTCGCGCGAAGTCCGGGATCGGTGCTTCTCCTCGTGGGCTTCGCGGTCTTCGCCCTCTCCGCGATGAACGACATCCTCATGGTCGGGGGGAGCATCCATGGGATCTACGTCGTTCCCTTCGGAACCATCCTCTTTTTCCTCACCCTCTCCGTCATGATCACGAGGAACTCTGCCATCGCCATGCGCACCCGCATGATCGTCATGGTCGACAGGGAAAAACCCAGACTCGTGCTCTCGGAAAAGGGGCTCTCGGCCGCCGAAATCGCCTACTCGATGGCGCTGCTTGCGGGCCGGAACGTCAAAACCATCGCCGCCGATTTCGAAGTCAGCGAATCGACCGTCAGGAACAGCCTGGCCCGGGCCTACGCCAAGCTGCAGGTCCAGTCCATGTCCTCGTTCCTGTCCCTCGCCTCCAAATACGAGGTCCTGGCCCAAGCCTCCCCCGAATCGGCGCAGGGCGCGTGAACAATTGAGAACGCCGCGAAGGAGCGACCGCCGGGCGGAACATGCCCGAGGCTCGAAGCCGGGAAGGCGGGGGGCCATCGCGAGCGCGGGATCCCTACACGGGCTGAAATTCCTCCCGATAGCCTTTGCCCTCCTCTCCCTGCCCCTCTTCGGGCAGGCCGTCCGTTTTACGGGAACCCAGAAGTCGGCCGGAGTCTTCGACCTGAGAGGCATTCCCCGGAACGGCTATGCGGAACTCAGCTGTCTCTGGGACTTCTGGCCAAACCGTTTCGTCGATCCGCTCGAAGCCGACAAGGGAGGGGCCCCCTATTCGGTTCCGGTACCCTC
This sequence comes from Rectinemataceae bacterium, assembly GCA_035531315.1. Lineage (GTDB taxonomy): Bacteria > Spirochaetota > Spirochaetia > Treponematales > Rectinemataceae > CAIJMU01. The sequence goes on along the minus strand of DATKTD010000117.1, from coordinate 8,929 downwards.
GCTTTGGGACAGGCTCGACATCGGGCAGCTGTCTTCGACAGGTTATGCGACCTACCACCTCAGGGTCACGGGGCTGCCGTCGGACATGCTCCTCGGCCTGAAGCTCACCAATACCCTCTCGGCGGCCCGGGTCTTCGTCAACGGGACGAAGGAACTCTCGATAGGGAAGGCGGCCACCGAAGGATCGGGCGAGACGCCACGCTGGGATTCGCAGATCGCGATCCTGGAGCGACCCCACGGGGCCGACCTCGATCTCACTATTCAGGTCTCGAACCACGTGGATTTCAGCGGCGGCATCTCCAGGCCGATCCTCCTGGGCGACTACAAGGCCATCTCGGCCATTCGCACCAGCCTCGTCACGCCAGAGATGTTCGAGGTGGGAGCCCTCGGCATCATCGGCTTCTACTGCATCCTCCTCTTCTCTTTCAGGCCGAAGGATCTGAGCATCCTGTATTTCGGCCTTCTCTCCCTCGTCCTTGCCCTCAGGGTCCCCTTCTACGACGAGTTCCTGATCTATTCGATCTTCCCCAACCTCCCCTTCGAGGCGCTGTTCCGCGTCGGCTACCTCACCTTCTCGGTGCCATTCCTCCTCTTCGCCGGCTTCTTCCGACATTCCTTCCGTCGCCACTTCCCGCTCTGGCTCTTCGGCCTTGTCGCGGGTTTCACGACCCTCTATAGCCTCTTCATCGCGATCTTGCCCTTGCATGTAGTGGCGATGACCCTCTTCGCGACGGAAATCGTCATGATCCTCCTGGGCCTGGCCATCATCGCCACCCTCGTCAAAGCCCTCGTGGCACGCCACGAAAAGGCGCTCTTGATCGTCGTGGGCTTCCTCATGTTCTTTCTCCCCGCAGTCCACGACATCCTCGTCAACAATGGCTATCTGCACGATCCCTATTTCGCGCCCTTCGGTACCATCCTTTTCTTCCTCCTCCTCGCCGTGCAGATCACGGGCGCGTCCACCCGCACCATGAGGGCGAGGACCGTCATAACGATCGAAAGGGAGAAGCCAAGGCTGACGCTTTCGGACAAGGGGCTTTCCGCAACCGAGATCGACTACGCCCTCGCCCTGCTCTCGGGGCGGAGCGTCAAGGAAATCGCCTTCGAGCGCGACGTCAGCGAATCGACGGTGAGAAACAGCCTTTCCAGGGTCTACGCCAAGCTCGACGTCGCCTCGATGGCCGGCTTCCTATCTCTCTCCTCCACCTACGACATCGAAGCCTGATCCGCGGCTTCCACCGCTTTGAACGCGTCCAGTGAAAGGCGACGCCCATAAGGCGACGCCCCACCGCGTCACCGCCTTTGTAGGCGGCAGCGCGACGGGGCGTCGGTACGGCGAGGCGTCGGGGTCTCGGACGGCAGAGCGTCTTGCGCTCGGTGGATCAGCCGGCCGTCGTCGACTTCGCTCCCAGATAGGCCGCCTTGACCGCGGGATCCTCGGCGATGGATCTGGCGACGCCGGATTTCACGATGCGACCCTGCTCGAGGACGTAGGCCCGGTCGGCTATGTGGAGGGCCTTGAAGGCATTCTGCTCGACGAGGAGGATCGTTTTACCGAGGTCGCGGAATTCGAGGATGATGTCGAAGACCGTCTTAACGAGAAGGGGCGCGAGACCGAGGGAGGGCTCGTCGAGGAGGACGAGGTCGCCATCGGTCATGAGGGCGCGGCCCATCGCCAGCATCTGCTGCTCCCCGCCGGAGAGGGTGCCGGAGAGCTGCTTCATCCTTTCGCGGAGCCGGGGGAAGAGGCCGTAGACGCGTTCGAGATCTTTGGCGATCTTGCGACGATCGTTGCGGAGATAGGCTCCCAGCTTGAGATTGTCCTCCACGGTGAGGTTGGCGAAGATGAGGCGGCCCTCGGGGACATGACAGATGCCGGCCTTCACGATCTTCGAGGCCTTCTGGCCGATCTTTTCGCCCTTGAAGCGCAGCTCCCCCTGTGTCGGCTTGAGGAATCCGGAAACCGTGTTGAGCAGGGTGGATTTCCCGGCCCCGTTCGCGCCGATGATGGTGACTATCTCGCCCTGCTCCACGTCGAGGCTCACCCCGCGTAAGGCGCGGATGCCGCCGTAGGAGACATGGAGGTCCGTGACGCTCAGCATGCTCATTTGCTTTCCTCCGCTCCGAGATAGGCCTCGACCACCTTAGGATCGTTGGCCACATCGCCGGGCTTTCCGTCCGCGAGGGTGCAACCGAAATTGAGCACGTGGATGTGTTCGCAGACTCCCATGATGAGGTCCATGTGGTGCTCGATGACGAGGACCGAGAGCTTGAAGCGCTCGCGCACGTCTCCTATCAACCTCATGAGCTGGATGGTCTCGTCGGGATTCATGCCCGCCGCGGGCTCGTCGAGGAGGAGGAGCTTGGGGTCGAGGGCGAGGGCCCTCGTGATCTCGAGGCGGCGCTGGAGGCCGTAGGGCAGGTTGTTCGAAATGACCTCCGCCCGATCGGCGAGGCCCATGATCTCGAGAAGGCTCATGGCCTTTTCGAGGAGGACCTTCTCCTCCTTCCCGAAGCGGGGCAGGCGGAAGATCGCCTCGAAGAGGCCGTATTTGGCGCTCGTATGGCAGGCGGTGAGGACGTTGTCGAGAACGGAGAGGTTCTTGAAGAGCCTGATGTTCTGGAAGGTCCTCGTGATGCCGAGATCGGCGATGGCGTAGGGCTCCTTGTTCGCGATGGACTTGCCCCGGAAGTGGATGTCGCCCGCGCTCACCTTGTAGACGCCGGTGATGAGGTTGAAGATCGTCGTCTTGCCCGCGCCATTGGGGCCGATCAGGCCCGAAATGCCGCCTTCTTCCACGCGGAAGCTGACCTCGTTGACGGCGGTGAGGCCCCCGAAACTTTTCGTGAGGCCCTTGAGTTCGAGGATGGCTTGGCTCACGATTGGCCTCCTCCCGTTTTTGCCCGCGCGAGAGCCAGTTTCGCCTTGCGCTCGGCGATCATCTTGCGAATACCCGAGGGAGTGAGTTCGGAGCCTCCGAGAAGACCCTGGGGACGACCGACCATTATGACGACGACCGCGAGGCCGTAGAACACGAGACGCCAGTCCGAGAAGGCCCGGAGGAGTTCGGGCAGGGCCGTGAGGACGAAGGCGCCGACCACCGAGCCCGAGATGGAGCCGAGGCCGCCGAAGATGACGATTATCGTCAACTCGGTCGATTTCGTCATGTTGAAGCTCTTCGGGGCGATGAAGCCCACGAAGTTGGCCATGAGGGCTCCCGCGACGCCCGCGAGCACGGCGCTCGCGATCATGGCGACCATCTTGGAGCCGAGGACGTTGATGCCGGCCATCTGGGCGGCGAGTTCCTCCTCGCGGACGGCGACGAGGTTGCGGCCCTGTCGCGAGTTGACGAGGTTCCACGAAAGCACGATCGCGATGAGGGCCACCACGAAGGGGATGGCGAGGGTCGCGCCGTCGTACTGCGGTATGTTGGCCATCCCGCGCGCGCCGTTCACGTAGTTCATGTTGGAGAAGATCAGCCTCACCGCCTCGCCGAAGCCCATCGTCGCGATGCAGAAGTAGTCGCCCTTGAGCTTGAGCGTCAGCCTACCGATCACGATGCTCACGAGGCCGGCGCTGATGCCGGCGGCGACGATGGCCACCCAGAAGGGGAGATGCATGTTCTTGGTCAGGATGGCCGCGACGTAGGCGCCGATGGCCATGAAGCCCGCGTGGCCGAATGAGAAGAGACCGGTGAAGCCGGTCAGGATGGACAGGCCGAGGACGGCGACGAGGTTGATGGCCGACAACTCGAAGATGCCGAGTATGTACTCCATGCTCCCTCCCTAGGCCTTGTCTTCGGCGTTCTTGCCCATGATGCCCGAGGGCCTGATCACGAGCATGGCGATGAGGAGCGTAAAGGCGATCAGGTCGCGGTACTGCGAGGAGAGATAGCCGGATACGAAGGTCTCGAGGAGGCCGAGGAGGAGGGCCCCGAGGAGGGCTCCCGGCAGGCTCCCAAGGCCGCCGAAGACCGCGGCGATGAAGGACTTGAGCGTGATGGCCCCGATCTGGGGGAAGACCTGGTACTTCATGCCGTAGAGGATGCCGGCGATACCGGCCAGGGCTCCGCCGATGCCGAAAACCAGTATTATGACGAAATTGGGACTGATGCCCATGAGGGCGCTTGCTTTCATGTTGTAGGCCGTCGCCTGGATCGCCTTGCCGAGTTTCGTGTGGTCGATGAAGACGATGAGGGCGACGAGGCTGACCGCGGAGATGACGAACATCGCGAGGTCGACGCGGCCGATGTCGATGTGGCCGATGCTGATGGGACCCTGGCCGAAGACATTCGGGTACATCTTGGGGGTGGGGCCGATGGTGGCGATGACGGAGTTGTCGATGAACATCGAGGCGCCCATCGCCGTGATGATGAAGTAGAGGAAGGGCGCCTTTCGATCGCGCAGGGGTTTGTAGGCGAGCCTCTCGAGGATGATGGCGACTCCCGCCGAGCCGAGGGCCGCCGCGACCGCTCCGCCGAGGAAGGGCAGGCCGAGGAGGGTCATCGCGTAATAGCCGAAATAGGCGCCAAGCATGATGACCGAGCCGTGGGCGAAATTCGAGAAATTCATGATCGAGTAGACGAGCGAATAGCCGACCGCCATGAGGGCATAGATCGAGCCGATCGAAAGTCCGTTCACGAGCTGTTGGAGGAACAGGTTCATCCGTGGCTCTCCTTAGGTGTCGGTATCCCCGGCTGCGGCCGGGGCCTGAAAAAAGGCCCGGCCCGCTGCCGGGCCGGGAGGAGGAGTCGGCCCCCGCGCTGTGGCGAGGACCGGCCCTGGCACGCGCGACCGGCCGCAGAAGCGGCCGGTCGCCATGGTGCCTGGCCGAACTCAGTTGTCGGCGGCGAAACTTTCCTGGAACTTCATGTCGGGTCCGACGATCTTGATGAGCCAGGCGGTCTTGCCCACGGGGTCGTGGGTCGGTCCGATCTTGATGTGGCCGGTGATCGGGTTGGTGAGATAGTCGTTGTTCCCGGTGGCGACCGCGAGGTCGGTCGTATCGAGGGCGGCCTTGATGTCCGTCGGCTTGAAGGACTTGGCGCGCTGGATCGCGTCGACGACCATCACGAGGGCATCGTGGGCCATGTAGGAGTTGAGCTCCGCGTTCTTCCCGTACTTGGTCTTGTACTCGGCGCGCATGGGAGCGGCCGCGGCGCCGTCGAAGTCGAGGTGATTGATGAACATGCAGCCTTCGAGGGCGTTGCCGGCGAGCTGGATGAGGTTGTCCGAAGGCCAGCCGTCGCCGCCGAGGAGGAGCTGGTTGATGCCCAGGTCGCGGGCCTGGCGGGCGATGAGGGCGACGTCATTGTAATAGTCGGGCATGAAGATGACGTCGGGATTGGAGGCCTTGACCTTGGTGAGGGCGGCGCGGAAATCCTTCTCGCCAGAGGTGAAGGAAACCTGCTCGACGACCTTGCCGCCGAGCTGCTCGAAGCTCTGCTTGAAGAACTGGGAGAGGCCGGCGGAATAGGGATCGTCGACGGTCATGACGATGGCGGCCTTGCGCTTGTTGAGCTTCTCATAGGCGAAGGTCGCGGCAACCTTGCCCTGGTAAGGGTCGGTGAAGCAGGCGCGATACATGTACGCATTGACCGTGCCATCGTCCTGAACGGTGACCTTGGGGTTGGTCGCGGTGGTGGCGACGACGGGCACCTTGTTGTCGTCGGCGATCGGGGCGATCGGGATGGCCTCGCCGGAGCCCTGGGGCCCGACGATGGCGACCACCTTGTCCTGGGTGATGAGACGCTTGGTGACATTGACCGCTTCCGTGGAGTCGCCCTTGTCGTCATAGCCGATGACGTCGAGCTTGTATTTCTTTCCGCCCACGTCGATGCCGCCGGCGGCGTTGTAGTCGTCGACCATCATCTTGACGGTGTTGAACTCGGCCTGTCCCCAAAGGGCGGAGTCGCCGGTTTCGGGACCGAACCAGCCGATCTTGATGGTGTTGCCGGTGCCGGCGCCGCCGGAACAGCCGACGAGGGCGAGCGAGGCGGCAATAAGCGCGATGCCGAGACTGCGAAGTCGCATCAGAGACCTCCTTTAGGTTCCTGGTATCCGGCGACCGCGGGTATTCGACGAACTAACGTTCGACATGGAATTGCCCCTGTCCGCGCCGGAATGCACATGACTGAGCGAGAAGTATACCCGAGTGTGTTTGAGTCCACAATCGTATTTCGGCAGAGGAAAGAGAGGGTCTTTCAGTAGGCTACCGTGGCAGGGAAGGAAAGATCGGCCTCGCTCCGTGCATTGGACAGGAAGAAGCCGAAACGATCGACGAAGGCCGCGACGAAGCGCCGCGAGGCGGGGTCGGAGGAGGGCAGCTCGAAGATGAGGGTCCAGCCAGACATGCGGAGGGCCAGATCGAGGCCCTCCCCTGCCCCGGGGGTCTTCAGGGCCTGGTAGGCCTTTCCCGCGATCCAGGCGGGATCGGGAGACCAGTCCTTCCCGAAGACGAGGATCTCCCTCGTGTACCAGATCACGACGTCGGTATTTCCCAGCACATAGCGGCCCCAAAGGGCCGGGATCGCGTTGGGCGCGAAAAAGGGAAGACCGCGGACCCTATCGGGCCCCTCCTCGAGGACGGCCGTCCCCGGTGGCGCCGCGACCGCGAAGGAATCGGCGGAAGACTGCGCGGGCGGCAGGCCTTCCGCCGCCCGGCAGCGAGGCGCGAAGGGACCAGACGCCAAGACCCCGAGGATGAGGGTGGCGAGAAGGGCCCTTCGCGCCGGATTCATTCTACCGTAACCGACTTGGCCAGGTTTCTCGGCTGATCGACGTCGCGACCGAGTTCGAGGGCGCAGAAGTAGGCGAGGAGCTGAAGGGGCACGATCATCGTGAAAGGATAGAAGCGGGGATCGCCCTTGGGCACGGCGAGAAAATCGTCTGCCAGACTTTCGACCTCGCTGTCCCCTTCGACACCGACGGCGATCACGGGACCGCCCCTTGCCTTGATCTCGCGCATGTTGGAAATGGTCTTTTCGCGGAGCCCGTCGTCGGGCACGAGGAAGACGCTGGGCACCTCGCCGCTCACGAGGGCGATGGGGCCGTGCTTGATCTCCCCCGAGGCGTAGCCCTCGGCGTGTATGTAGGAGATTTCCTTGAGTTTGAGGGCACCCTCGAGGGCTATGGGATACATGAGGCCGCGACCGAGGAAAAGGAAGTCGGAGGCCCGGGCGTATTTCTTCGCCACTCGCTGGATGGCTTCCCTTCCGGCGAGCAGCTTCTTGACCGCCGCCGGCACCGCCTCGAGGGCCTCGATGAAGCGCAGGCCCTCCTCCATCGAGAGATCGCGCATCCGCGCCTGTTGGAGGGTAAAGAGATAGAAGGCCGCGAGCTGACTGGTGAAGGCCTTGGTCGAAGCGACGGCGATCTCCGGGCCGGAGTGCACGTAGACGCCTCCCTCGGACTCCCGCGCTATCGTCGATCCGACGACGTTGCATATGCCCAGGACGGCGCCGCCCTTGCGTTGAATCTCGCGCATGGCGTAGAGGGTGTCGGCCGTCTCGCCCGACTGGGAGACGGCGAACCAGAGCGAATCTTTCTCGACGACGGGATTGCGATAGCGCAGCTCGCTCGCCAATTCGGCCCCGGCTGGGATGCGGGCGACCGACTCGAGGAGGGCGGAGCCGACGAGGCCGGCGTGCCAGCTCGTGCCGGCGGCGATGACATGAACCCGGCTGATTTCCCGAAGACGGCGGCGATCCAGGTTGAGGCCGCCGAGCTTGGCGCTGGCGGTCTCGCGGTCGATGCGGCCCGAGATGGCCCTGGCGATCGACTCGGGTTGTTCGAAGATCTCCTTCTCCATATAGCAGGGATAGTCGCCCTTTTCGATGTTGTTGAGCTCCCAGGTGACCTCGTCGACCTTCTTGTCGACGGGGCGGTCCTCCCGATCGGTGGTGCGATAGCCCGAAGCGTCGATGACCACGACCTCGCCGTCATTGAGATAGGCGACCTGCCTGGTGTGGGCGATCATCGCGGTGACGTCGCTGGCGAGGAGCATCTCGCCCTCGCCGATGCCCAGGACGAGGGGGCTGCCGTTGCGCGCCCCCACGATGAGGCCGGGATGGTCGACATGGATCACCGCGATGCCGTAGGTGCCCTGGAAGTGGCCGAGGGCCGACTTGACCGCAGCCTCGAGGTCTCCCTCGTAGTAGCGGGCGATGAGGTTGGGGATGACCTCGGTGTCCGTCTCGCTGGCGAAGACCACCCCCTCCTTTTCGAGCATTTCCCTGAGGGAGCGGTGGTTTTCGATGATGCCGTTGTGCACGACGGCTATCTTTCCGAAGGCGTCGAGGTGGGGATGGGCATTGGCGTCGGTGACCCCGCCATGTGTCGCCCAACGCGTGTGACCGATGCCCCAGCTGCCCGGCAGGTCCTTGGGGACTGCGCCGCGAAGGGCGGCTATCTTGCCCGTCTTCTTGATGACCTGAAGGCGATTCTGTGCCGGTTTCGCGGCCCGATCGCCCTGACCGGCCTCTTCGGCCTCGGCGAGGCCGGCGACGCCGACATCGCCAACCGCGATGCCGGCCGAGTCGTAGCCGCGGTATTCGAGGCGCTTGAGGCCCTCGAGGAGGATGGGGGTGGCCCGTCGGGGACCGACGTAGCCCACTATTCCGCACATGCATTGCTCCTTCGATTCCTCGCCCCCTCGGCTCGCTGACCGCCCATGTCGGCCGCCACCTCGGGAAGGAAGACATCGTTCACAAGATGAACAAAACCTAGCACAGCGATCGGCCAGCGTCCAGGGATCGCCCCCTTTGCCCGCGAAGCGAATCATGGCTACTGTCGACCGATGAGTATCGCATCGGCCTTCGACGCCCCCATCATCCGCTTCGGAGAGACCGGCTCGACCATGGACGAGGCCAGGAAGCTCGCCGCCGCGGGGACTCCGCGGGGAACCCTCGTGCTCGCCGATCACCAGAGC
>DATKTD010000116.1:0-5602 GCA_035531315.1 Rectinemataceae bacterium | reverse complement strand
CTTGTTCTCGAAGGTCGGGATGCGGTTGTTCACCATGTCCATGAAGATCAGCCAGGCCTCGTCGTGCTGGGGGCCCTTGTTCGTGAGATAGTAGCCGCCCTGCTGGGCGAGGGACTCCTTGGACACGTACTCCGACTGCTCCAGGCCCTTGCCGTGGAGGGCGATGTCCTTCATGACCTGGGGGTCGGCCCCGTACTCCTTTGCGAAATGGGCGGCGAGGAATTTCACGCCCTTGCCGGCGAGGACGCCGAAGCGCTTGCCCTCGGCCATGTCGTGGAGGATCTGAGCCGCCCCCTTCCAATTGCCCCAGCCCAGATCGATGCCGTCGGTCCTCTCCTTGTTGAGGACCCCCAGCTCCCAGCATTCCATCAGGAAGCTCGTGGTGGTGCCGAAGCTGATCGTGTCGATGCCGTAGGTATCGCAGTAGAAGTTGAGTTCGAGGATGCCCTCGGGCTCGTAGACATAGAGGTTCGAGCCGACGCCGGCGGCGGTCTCGTACTCGGGACCGTCCACGCAGACCTTCGTCCCCTTGTAGGGACCGGTGCTGAGCTCGAAGTGGTCCACCGCGTGGGCGCAGGCCATGGTGCAGCCGAACCAGCAGCCGTCGGGGAGGTTCTGCGAAAAGAGCTTCTCCCAGACCCAGCTCGCGAGTTCGGGGCCGCGGGGGTCCTGGCCGTACTTGTGGTTTTTCGTCGGGAGGAGATCGTAGTCGTTCATGACCTCCATGAGGTGCCCCGTCCCCTGCTTGCGCATCTTGCACTGCTTGTCGTCGTTGACGACGATCTCGCGGTGGAGCTTGAGGCCGATGCGCTGCACGGCGGCGGGGTCGGCGGCGCCGTTGGAGTCCTGCTCGACCCCGGCGTAGCGCACGACGAGGGCGCGGATCTTCTTGTTCCGGAGCACGGTGCCGATGCCGCCGCGGCCGGCCTGCTTCACGCGGATGCCCTCGCGCCTCTTGTCCCAGAGCGAAAAGTTGAGCACGCCCATCGGCGAGTGGTCGGCCCCGCGGCCGGCCGACACGACCGACACGGCCTGCAGCGACTTCGGGTCCTTGGCGAAGACATGGGTGAGCTGCTCGGCCAGGAGGTGGGTGTCGTACTCGAGCCCCGCCTCGGGCGCCTCGTAGATGCGGAGAATGCCCTCGTTGCCGTCGATGAACACAATTGTCTCTTTATCGGCCTTGCCCTGGACCTCGAGGGCGTCGAAACCCGCGAATTTGAGGTAGGGGCCGAAGTAGCCGCCGACATTGGAGTCGATGGGGACGCCCGTCATCGGCGAAAGAGAGCAGACGAGGCTCTTGCCCGAGCCCGGATAATTGGTGTTGCCGCAGACCGGCCCCATCGCGATGACGATCTCGTTCTCGGGCGAGTCCCACTTCGTCGTCGGCTTCGTCGCGTCCCACAGGAGCTTGAGGCCGAAGCCCTTGCCGCCGACGAAGCGCTTCTTCATGTCCTCGCTCACCGTCTTCTCGGCGAATTTCCTCGAGCCGACGTCGACGTGGAGGCTGCGCATACTGTAGCCGCGGACGACGGGGCGACGCTCGTAGCCCTGCTCCGTCACCAGCTTGAAATCCTTGATCGTGAGGCTCATCTCACAGCTCCTTTGCGGCCGTGGTCGCGCCGCGCTTCACGGCCCGTTCGGCCTCGAAGGGAAAGCGCGACTTCTCGCTGTCGGGCTTCTCGGCGATGGAAAGCGCCTCCTTCGGGCAGGTCGGCACGCAGGAACCGCAGGCGATGCATTTGAAGGGGTTCTTGTCGCCGGGGAAGAAACGCATGGCCTCGATGGGGCAGACGGCCACGCAGGCGAGACAGCCCACGCAGAGCGACTTATTGAGAACGACGATGCCCGTGGGACCGACGATGAGGGCCTTCGTGGGGCATTCGGCAACGCATTTCCTGCATTCCTGGTCGCAGGCTACGAGGTGGAACTGATTGCTCCCCCTGCCCTCGACGCGAATACAGGACTTCGCGGGGTTGTCGTCCTTGAAATACTTGACCGAGCAGGTCGCCGTGCAATTCATGCAACCGACGCATTTCGAATCGTCGGTCGCCAGGTATTTGATCATGGAGACACCTCCTTGAAACGGGAATGGAAGTATAAAGGTTAACGCAAATTCGTGCAATATTTAAAGATATCCCGCAGAGGGCCCTACCCTCGCGGCCGGGCCGCCTCGCGGCTGGGCGGCTGGGCGGCCGACCTTGCCACTCGGCCGCTAAAAGTCTAGCTTATCGAGAGGTGGACCGATGAAACTGACCATCAATTTCAGCGAGGAGACGCACGAGGAAGATGGACTCAGCGTCGCATCGCTCATCGCGAAAAAGCGATGGTCCTTTCCCCTCATCATCGCCAGGGTCAACGGCGAGCTCGTCGAGCGCGAGGACTACGCCACCACCTCCCTCGTCGATGGCGACGAGGTCGAACTCTACCATCTCGTGAGCGGTGGCTGAGGATTCCCGGCCCTAGCCTTCGACCTCGACCCCCAGACAGGCCTCGATCGCCTCTTTCAGGGCCTTCATTTCCCAGGGTTTCCTGAAACAAGCGCAGAGCCCCGCCTCCCTTTCCGTCCTCCTCAGGGCTTCCTCGTCCGCCTGCCCCGTCACGAGCATCGACTTGATGCGCGGATGGCTCCGGCGCAGATCGATGAGGAACTCGTCCCCCTTCCGCCCCGGCATCAGCCAGTCCGAGATCACGAGGGAGACCTCTATACCCGCGGCCTCGAGTTCGCCGATGACCCTCTCGGCCTCGTCGGCGTCGAGGGCCGTTTCCACGAGGAAACTGCCCCGGAAATGTCTAAGGAGTTCCTGTCTGAGGGCGAGGAGAATGACCGCCTCGTCATCGACGTAAAGAATCGCTCTGCGCATCCTGTCCGCGGCCCCGCCGCACAGCCAATATAGGGGTATTTCCCGGTTTCCGCCATGCCGATTCGCGCTTGACCCTGACGCGAGGTCAGGGTGTAGCTTCAGCAAGGAGGGGCGAAATGGCGAAGAGCTATACGATCGGAGCCCTGGCCGGTATCGCGGGAGTGAGCGTCCGGACGCTGCACCACTACGACCACATCGGCCTTCTCGTTCCCGATGCCCGGAAGGCCTCGGGTTATCGGGTCTACGGCGAGGCCGAGCTGCTCAGGCTCCAGCAGATCCTGCTCTATCGGGAACTCGAGATCCCCCTCGAGCGGATCGGGGCCATTATCGACTCGCCGGGTCATGATCCGGCGACGGCCCTCGTCGCCCATCGCGCAGCCATACAGGAAAGGCGGCTGAGACTCGACCGCCTTCTCGCGACCATCGACAAGACGATCGCCCGTCTGGGCGGAGGAGATTCGACCATGAAGGATGAGGAACTCTACGAGGGATTCGACGGCAAGGAAATCGAGGCCATGGCCGGGGAGGCCGAGGACCGCTGGGGCCGGACCGAGGCCTACAGGCAGAGCCGCGAGCGCCTCGCGAAAATGACGAAGGCGGAATGGGCAGGCGTCAAGGCCGAGGGACTCGCGGTCGATCGCGCCTGCGGCGAGGCCAAGGCCGCGGGAGTCCGCCCCGACTCGCCGGAGGCCATGCGCCTCATGGCTCGCAAGGCCGAGCATCTTCGCGCCTTCTACGAGCCGGAGGCCGGGCTCTTCAAGGGGCTGGGCGAAATGTACGTCGTCGATGCCAGGTTTAGATCCAATTATGAAAATATAACAAAGGGGCTCGCCGAGTGGATGCGCGACGCCATGGCGAGCTTCGCCGAACGCGGTATGCGATCCAACGCATCCTGATTATTCCCGCCCCCGACCCCTCCGCCGCGCGGCCAAGACGCGGCGCGGCGGAAATGTGGCCCCCGGCCTTTCTTTCGCCTCGCCAAAATCGCGAATAGGACCTAGAATCTCCGCATGAGAACAGATCTCGTCAAGGAAAACCTGACCGAAATGTCGAAGGCGCTCGCCAAGACGCGCGACCCGGAACTCGTGGAGGACTTCCTGCGAAGCCTCCTCACGGCTTCCGAGGTGGATGAGATCGCCAAGCGTTGGGCCCTCGTCAAGGACCTCGCCAAGGGCGCGGCGCAGCGGAACATCGCCGCCAACCTGGGGCTTTCGCTGTGCAAGATCACCCGCGGCTCTCGCGAGCTGCAACGCGAGAACTCGGCCTTCAGGCGGCTGCTCGTCGTCGCCGGCTACGACGTCCCCGACCGCATCGTCATGAAGCGCGGTCCGCGTTCGAAGTCTCCCGTCCTGCAGACATGAGGCCGCGGCCGTCCGAGGACGGCCGCGATTCGGGCCGCCGCGGCGTGGAGGCCGGGGTCCCGGGAACTCGGACGCGCGCGCGGCCGAAGGCGGCGCGCGGCGCCTTGCCGCGCGGAAGGCCTCAATCCTCCAGGATCTTGGCGCTCACGAGGACGATGTCCTCGGCGGGCACGTCGGCGTGGGGAGGGCGGCGCGTCGTGCGAACCTTGGCCATCGCGTCCACCACCTCCATGCCCTCGACGATCTTCCCGAACACGCAGTAACCGGCGCCCGAGGGGCCGCCCGCGTCGAGGCTCTTGTTGTCGACCAGGTTGATGAAGAACTGGCTCGTGGCGCTGTGGGGGTCGTTGGTCCTGGCCATCGACAGGCTGCCGCGCAGGTTCTTCGGAGCCTTCGCCGCCTCGTTGCGGATAGGATCGCGCGTGCGCTTCTGGTCCATGCCGGGACTCATGCCGCCGCCCTGGACGACGAAGCCCGGAATGACGCGGTGGAAGATCGTCCCGTCGTAGAATCCCGACTTGACGTATTCGAGGAAGTTCTCGGCGGTGAGGGGTGCCTCCTCGGAAAAGGTCTCGATGACGAGGGAGCCCATCGAGGTCTCGAAACGTACGCGTGTAGCGGCCATGCTGTCTCCTTGGTTTCGCGGGATCCTCCCCGCGAGGCCGAAAGGATAGACCGCCGGCCTTCGACGCGGCAAGCGTCGGAGAGGCGTCGGCCCTTGTCCTATGGCCCCGTCCGCCATTATTGTCATGGCATGGATCTGCCCCTCGTCCTCGTCGAGCGCCGCGACGGCGTCCTCGTCTACCGTTTGCCTCTCTGGTTCCGTGCGGTCATGGCTCTCATCTTCCTTGCCGTGTCCGCGGCCCTCCTCTTCGGCGGCAAGGAGCCTGGCACCGTCGGCTGGGTCATCATGACCGTCCTCTTCCTCGCCCTCCTCTACCGGGAGACCTGGTACTTCGACACGGCCAAGGGCGAAATTCGGCATCGTTTCGGCCTTCTCGTCGTGGCGAGCAGGCTCGTCATCCCCATCGAGAGCGTCACGAGCTTCCGCCTCGTTCCCTGGGTCAGGGGCAGCGTTCCCGGAAGCGCCGAGGAAAAGAGGGAAAACGACGAAACCCTCGCCGCCAGCCGAGGCACCCAGATTCCCGACAACGTCTCCTCAAAACGCCGATTCCTCGCTCGCCGCCCCTACCTCACCCTCGTCTGCGAGAGTTCCCAGACGACAGCCACCATCAACATGGTGCCCGGAAGGAAGGGCCTCTCCCTCCGCAGCGTCGCCGACCGCATAGCCACCTATTGCGGCAAGCCCCTCCAGGAGGGCTGAGCACCGGCGGTGCCCCCTACCAGCTTGGCTGAAAGGGAGCCTTGCTCACCTGGAAG
>DATKTD010000115.1:0-4909 GCA_035531315.1 Rectinemataceae bacterium | reverse complement strand
AGGCGACGGACGATCTCGGGATGGTTGGAGATTTCCTGCGGTCTCAGGATCACGCGTTGTTTGAAATAGTCGATATTGCGAGTGACGCGCTCCATGACTCCCGACGAGAGGGTCAAGGCGCAGGTCGAGGCGAAGCTGCATCGGCCGTTCTCGAGGAGGGGCACGACGGAGTCCTGGAGGACCTCGGTGTACATCTCGAAGGGGGGGATGTCGGGACTCGAGCCGAGGGCGCCAAGCACGGCGTTCGCGATGTTGCCCACGCCGGACTGGAGGGGAAGGAAGCCGCGGGGAATCCTTCCGGCCCTCATCTCCGAGGCGAGGAAGTCGGCCACGTTGCGGCCGATGCGCTCCGTTACCTCCGTCGCCTCCTCAAAACCGCCGCTCTCGTCGGCGAGGTCGGTCAGGACGACGCCCGCGATCTTTCGGGGATCGATGACGCAGATCGGCGAGCCTACGCGATCCGAGGGCCGGTAGATCGGGATCTCCTGCCTCGCTGGCGGATCGTGGGGCTCGAAGATGTCATGGATGCCGAGGAGGGCCGCGGGATGGCGGGCATTAAGTTCGATGAGGATCCTGTCCGCGAGCCTGAGGTAGGTGTTCGAGGCGCCGACCGAGGAGGTCAGCACGAGGCCTCCTCCGGCCGTGAGATCGCAGGCCTCCACCACCGCCCAATGGATGGGTCCCATGAAGCCGTAGCGGACATTCTGTGGAACCAGGGAGAGGTGCATATCGACGAAGCGCACCCTACCCTCGTTGATCTGACGACGGAGGGTCGGGTCGGACTGGTAGGGCATGCGGAAGCCGATGGCTTCGGCCTCGGCGAGGGCTCCATCGAGGCTTTTGCCGGTGGAGGCGCCGGTGAGGACACCGACCTTGAACTCGCGGCCGGCGGCATGCTCGCGTCTGGCCTTCATGGCCAGGGCGGCGGGTATGGCCTTGGCGGATCCGGCTGGCGTGAAAGCGCTGAAGCCTATCGTCTGGCCGTGGCCGATGAGTTCCGCTGCCTCCTCGGCTGTGAGAATCGGGAAGGGAAGGGGCATGGGGACCTCCTCGGGAAAACACTGGGAAAGGCCTGTTTGATCAAGATGGTTTCAATCTTATTTTATCGTTTGAATACTCGAAGTCAAGCGAGAAGGGCCCGAACCTCTTCCGCCCCCTCCATGCTAGACTGCCACCATGAAAGGAAAAGGCGGGGCCGAAGGCGCCGGGGGCGATCCGGCCAAGGAGGTCTCCCGACTGATTCGCCTTGCCCGTTCCCACTGGGATGCCCATGAGAACGCCTCATGTCGCAGGGAGAGGGATCGCGCGCTGGCCCTCTATTCCCTCCTCACGAAGGAGGAGAAGGCGAAGATTCCCCAGGTCCTCCTCGTCTGGCTCAGGTACAGGAGCGAGAAGTACTTCGGCCCTGGCAGGACGCCTCCGGGAGGAGGGCGACGATGAGGCCGGTCGAGATTGAGGGCCGCCTATCGTTACCTTGGGGGTCCTGCCCTCAGAAGGGCAGCTTGTGGGAAAGACCGAGCTTCTCCTTGACCGTCTTAAAAGCGGCCTTGAGGGGCTCGTTGAAGGGCACCCCCTTGTCCCTGCGATAGAGCCAGATCTCGTATTCCTTCTCGCCCGGTGTCCAGATGCGCTCGGCGCCGGGGGCCTTCTTCGAGGCGCGCAGCATCCTGAGCTCGTCGCCGATCTGTTTCTTGAAGGCCTCGAGCTCGACGAAGTTCTCGATCTTGATCGCCATGAAGCTATGGCCCAGCTCTATCGGCGCGGGCTTTCCCTCCGGGGTAAGGCCGACCAGGGACTTCATGAAATTGGCCTGGGATAGGCAGGAGGAGAGTATCTCGACGGTGAGGGCGTTGCCGTAGCCCTTGTATCCGGCCAGATCCTCGCCGAGGCCGCCCAGCGGCGTGAGAGCCGCCTTGTCCTTGGAGATGTCGAGGAGGACCTGCTTGGTGTCGTGGCGATAATGCCCATCCTGGCCGATTACCCAGCCGTCGGGCAGATCCTTGCCGAGGCGGTCGTAGAGCTCGATCTTGCCGCGCTGGGTGACCGAGGTCGCGTAGTCCGGCATGTAGGGAAAGGCCTCGTCGGTGGGCATGCCCCAGGTCATGGGGTTGGTGCCGAGCATGGGCTCGACGCCCCAGGTGGGGGCGATCGAGGGCCGGGCGCTCGTGGTGGTCATGCCGATCATGCCCCGCTCGACGGCCATGGCGGGGTAGTAGAAGGCGGCGCCGTAGTGAGTCGAGTTGCGCACCACCGTCATGCCCATGCCGTATTTGTCGGCCTTCTCGATGGCCATCTGCATGGCGCGCTTGGCTATGTAGTGGCCCATGCCGTTGTGGCCGTCGATGACGGCCGTGGTCGGCGTCTCCTTGACCACCTCGAAATTCGTCTTCGTGTTCTGGGTGCCGGCCCAGATGCGGTCGAGATAGATGGGCTTGAAGCGGCCGACACCGTGCGAGTCGACGCCCCGTTTGTCCGCGGCGACGAGGACGTTCGCGCAGACGAGGGCCTCCTCGCGCGGAACGCCGATCGCCTCGAAGCCGGCACGCATGAAATCCTCGACCTCGTCGAAGGCCCACCAGGTCACGTGTTCGTCCATCGAAAAAACTCCTCAGGGAATGCGCTGCGTCGGGCTGTCCCCTCGGATTGCATGCTCTCCACTGGGCGGACGGCCGGCGGCCTTTCAGTCTCGCGCGTCGCCTCGGTCGTGGCAAGTACTCAGAAGGTCACCGCCTCCGCTCCTCGGGTCATGGTCTCGAGTTCGGCCTCCCAATCCCGACCGCCAGCCGCCTCGGCGAGGACCATGGCCAGGTGCTTTACCTCGACGCCGAGATCCTCGTGCCGGCCGAGGCCCTGGATACAGGAGGGACAGTTGGCGACGAGGGTCCGACGCGTCGGCTTTTCGGCGAGAGCCTCCACGATGGCCGCGGCCTTGCGGTCATGGAGATCTACGGCGATGTCGGGCCGCGACAGGGCGAGGGTGCCGGCCTCTCCGCAACAATGCGGCAGCGTCCTCGCCCTGCCGCCGGCCCTGGCGATGAGGCCGGCGCCCTTCCCGTCGAGGCTGTCGTGGCAGGGCTTGTGGTACATGACCTCGCCGAGGCCCCCGTGTTCGAGGCCCGCCTCGAGGGCGAATTCCGACAGGTCCCTGAGCGGCGCGTCGAAGAAGCGCGAGGCCTCAATATGCCCGAGGCTTTCGGTGCAGGTGCCGCAGGAGAGGACGACGGCGTCGAATTCGAGGTAGGAGAACATCTCGCGGATCTGGTTGAAGATAATCGTGTCGGCCAGTTCGATGGCCTTCTGTTTGTCCAGCCTTCCGTTGACGCCGAAGGGGTAGCCACAGCAGAGGCCCGCGGGGGGAAGAACCACCTGGACACCCGCCTTGAGGAGGAGGTAGAGGGAGGCGCGGCCCACCGCGCCGTGGAGTCGCTCGCTCCCGCAGCCCGGGAAATAGAAGACCGTCTTTCCATTCGGCTCGGGCGGCGCCACGAGGAGGGCCTGCCTTTCGCCGTAGCGCGGCAGGGCTTCGGGAAGGGGCCGCCCCTTGGACAGGGGAATGGGTGACGACATGAGGGAAAGGGGCGAGTCGAGCCTGAGCCTGCCGGTCCTGGGCAGGACTCGCGCGGTCCGCGAGACGAGCCTCTGCCCCCTCATGCCGGCGCCGAGGACGAGGAGGCGGAAGCCGCTTTGAAAGAGCCTGTCCTTCCCCTTTTCGAGATAGGCCAGGGAGGCCTTCGTGGCAAGGCTCGTATGCTTGAGGCCCCTGTCCTTGAGGATGGCCCTCTCGAGCATGCTGACCTCGCCCGTGTCGATGTCGACGGGGCAGGGTTTGCGGCACTTGTGACAGATGGTGCAATGGTCGGCCAGTTCCTCGAGGCGGTGGAGGACGTCGAAGGAGGCGGACAGGTTCCTCTGCGCGTCGTAGAGGAGGGCCTCTATTATAGAACCAATTGCCATATTCTTGTTGCGCGGATGGTAGCCCATCGCCCGCTCGGGGATGTTGACGCAGCAATCGAGCTTGCACTTGCCGCAGCGCACACAGCCCTGGATCTTCGCGGCGAGCTCGGCGAGCCCGTCGTGCTGAAGAATTCGGGCCTCGAGGCCGAGAAGATTGAAGCTCGGCGTAAAGACCCGGTCGAGGATACCGGGATCGCGGAGGGCCCCGGGGCTCATGAGACCGAGAGGGTCGAGGGCCGCGCGGTGGGCCTCGAGCTCGGCGATCCGTTCCGTCTCGAGATAGCGGATCTTGGTGAGGCCGATGCCATGCTCTCCGCTCACGACGCCGCCGAGGGCGAGGGCTTGGCGCATCACGCGATCCGTCGTCGCGTCGGCCCGGGCCATCATCACCCTGTCGTTCGAGAAGACCGGGATGTTGCAATGGACGTTGCCGTCGCCCGCGTGCATGTGGGTGGCGACCTTGATGAGGCGGGCCCGCTCCCGGCCGAAGACCGTGGGCAAGGCCTTCTCGAGCGACTCGTGGCCGGCGAAGCGGGCGAGGAGGCCGTCGCGCAGGGCTGTCGCGGGCCGGAGCGAGCGAAGGGTCTCGCGTCCCGCCGAGGCGAGCTCGCCCTCGAAGACGGCGAACAAGGCCCCCGCCCCCTCCATCTTCGCCGAGAGGGCGGGATCGCTCCGGGCCTCGGCCTCCAGCTCGGTGCGAAGCCCGGCCGCTATCTCCCGCTGGTTATGCCTCTCCTCGCCGAGGTTGAGCTCGTCGATGAAGGCGGCGAACTCCGCCAGCCGGGGCAGGGGAAGGACGACATCCTCGTTGAGCTTGAAGGCGTTGGTGCGCCGGGCTATCGCGCCCAACTTCTTCCTCACCGCCCAGAATTCCTCGGCCTCGGCCCTGTCGCGGGCGAAGAAGGCCTCGGTGCCCGCATGGGGGGCCAGGAGGCCGCGCATCCTCGCGAGGCCG
>DATKTD010000114.1:0-13142 GCA_035531315.1 Rectinemataceae bacterium | reverse complement strand
AGGACATTCTCCATGCCAGGCATCGAGTCCATGCCTATTTCCTTTACGTTCTGCGAAAGGCGGCCGGAGCCCCACAGACCGAGGAGACCGACGGCGAGCACGAGGAGGGCGACGAGGCCGAAGCCGCCGACGAGCTTGACGACCAGCTTCACATTCTTCATCCACAACCCCTCTGGGGAATAGGTATAAAAGGCCCGAATAGGGCCTCGCATTAAGTATAACACAACGAGAATTGCATACCTGAGCCAATAACATTTCCAGCATCGCCTAGCCTCGGCCCGATCCGGCTCGCAGACGGTAGAAGCCCCGCTTCCCGAGCCTCAGCCTGATAATGCGGCCGACCTCCACGGTGACTGTCCCCGACGGATCCTTCTCGACCCGGCCCTCGACCCCTACCCCGCCCTCGAGGATGAGTCGTCTCAGGGCCGAGCGCGAATCCCCGGGCCGCAGCCGGGCCAGGAGCTCGAGGAGGCCATGGCTCCCCACCTCGACTTCGAGGAGGGGGGCGTCGGCCGGAAACTCCCTCCGCGAGAAGGTCGACTCGAACCAATCGACCTCGGCCAGGGCCGCCTCTCTTCCCCACCAGCGCTCCACAAGGGCCCCCGCGAGGCCAATCTTGGCGGCGCGGGGACCGGGACCCGAGCTCGGGTCGCACAAGCTGTCGATCTCCCCCATGGGCAGGAGGGTGTAGACCTCGAGCCAGCCCCGGAGGAGGGCGTCCGGCAGGCTCATCGCCTTGCCGAACATCTCCCTCGGCCCGTCGGAGATCGCTATATAGTTGCCGAGGCTCTTCGATTGCTTGGCCTTCCCGTCGAGGCCGGGCGTTATCCTGGTAGTTATGATGACCTGGGGATCGCGGCCCGAGCGCTCCTGGAAGAGCCTCCCCATCGACTCGTTGAAGAGCTGGTCGCTGCCGACGATGGTGAGATCCGAGCCCAGCTCCACCGAGTCCCAGCCCTGGAGGAGGGGGTAGATCATCTCGTCGAGCCGGATCTCCCCGCCCGCCGCCTCGCGGGCCCTGAACATGTCGCGGGAGAGGAGGCGCCTCGTGGTCAGGCCGCCGGCGAAGCCCAGGAAGTCCCCGAGGCCGCGGCGATCCCACCATTCCGAATTGCGCCTGACCTCGAAGACCTCCGGGTCGTCGGTGATCAACACCCCGCCGATCTGGCGGATAAAGGCCTCGGCGTCGCGCTCGACCGACTCCCGGCTAGGCGGAATCCGCGCCCCGGACCGCCCGGTCGGGTCCCCGATGCGTGTGGTGAAGTCACCGATCAGGAACTGCACGAGATGGCCCCGCTCCTGCATCTCGCGCATCATCCATAAATTCACCGCGTGGCCGAGATGGAGGAATCCCGCCGTCACGTCGGCCCCGAACTTGATTCTGAGCTTCCTCCCCGAATCGAGGAGGAGGCGGAATTCCTCGAGGCTCACGATGTCCTCGGTCGTCCGCGCGAAAAGCTCGATCAAACCTTCGTTCCATACCCCATGAGATGCTCCTTTCGTCCCGGCCTCCGGGCCGGGCGCGCGATTCGCGGGCAGCCCCGCAACCGGGATCCGCCCTTAATTTCAAGCCGCCCGGGAGGGCCGCTTTCCGACAAACCCAGTCACAGCCTCGTCCCCATCTGGCTACCCGATTCGTAGCGCCTGAGGCCGAGAGCAAAAAGGGCCCTGCTCGCGATGACATAGACGAGGGCCGCGGCCGCGAGGAGGGGAACCATGGACCAATTCAGGGACTTCCAGGCCGCGAGGGGAAGGAAGGCCACGAAGCCCGAGGGAATGATCGAGTAAAAGATCCAGCGCGCGTTCCTGTCGAAAATCGTCTCCGGATAGAGCGAAAAGGAGAGCATGAATTCCGCGAGGGCGCCGGAGATAGCGCTCGAGTCGCCGAGGAAGAAGGCGAGGCTCTCGGCGGCCGAGAAGGTCGCGGCAAGGACGAGGGCGCCTATGATCGCGAGAACCGTGAACAGGAGAAAGCCCGGCACCGAGGGGCCGGGGAGGAAGGCGAGGACGATGTAGCCGTAGAAGGTATCGCCCCAGGCCGAAACCGAGGTCCTCGACACGAGGACGTTGAGCCAGGGGTCCTTGGGCTGGAGGAGGTAGACGTCGAGCTCGCCCTTCATGATGACCGAGCCGAGATTGCGGATGTTGCCCATGAACACGTGGGCGAGGCCGAAGGAGGTCGAGACGATGGCCCAGAGGGCCATCACATCCGTGAAGCCATAGCCGCCGATGGAGCCCGCGCGGTCGATGAGAATCTTCCAGAAGACGGCGAAGGCCGCGTTGTTGAGCATCATGCCGAAGACCTGCACGAGGAAGTTGACGCGGTATTCCATCGCGGCCTGGATGTTCGACGAGAAGGCGGCTCCGAGAAAGCGGAGGTAGGCCCCGAGTCCGTTCCTTCGCATCTTCAGCCTCCCTGGGCGGCTATGCGACGCCTGCCCGCCGCGTAGACGAGCCTCGAGAGGAGGATGGCCCCGAGGGCCCAGGCAGCCTGGCCGGCAAGCAGAGCAGGTGACAGTCCCCCATCCCAGGCCACGGCGATACGCCCCGGGGCCCAGGCAATCCAGGGAAAGGGAGTCCTCAGGGCCATCCGCCTCGCCGTTTCCGGAAGGAGCTCGATAGGCATCAGGGTGCCGATCACCAGAGCAAACTTTTGCCAGATCCAGAGGAAGGCCGAATTCTCCTCGACCCAGAAGGCTGTGAGGGCGATGCCGGCCTGAAAGTGGTACTGGATGACCCCGGAAAGGAGGAGGGAGAGGAGGAGGGCCCCCGCCTGGGCCGGATCCCGCAAGGGACAGTCACCGAGCAGGAGGAGGCCGAAAAGGAGGCCCTCGACCGCGAAGCTGCCGATGTCGAGGAGGGCCGGCCCCATGGCCTGGGCGAAGCCGTAGCCGAGGAAGGACCAGGGCCTGGCGACGAGGTAGGCGATCTGTCCGCTCTTCACGTCCTCGGCCACCGTGCCGAAAAAACGGCCGTAGGCGAAGGAGGGGAGCTCGGCCACGATAAAGTACCAGACGAGGGCCGAGAGACCGTAGCCGCCGAGTTCGGTCCTCCCGGCCATCACGGTCGTCCAGATTCGGGAGTACACGAAGATGAACAGACCGTAGGTGAGGCTACGTCCTATGGCGTTGCCCCGATAGGCGAGCCTTGTATGGAGGCCGAGACGGGCGGCCATGAAATACTTCGCATAGCGCATGACGAGGCTTCGAGGCGCCCCAGCGGCCCGGGCGGCCCTCATGGTACGCCGCCTTGTTTGCCAGTAGCGACGCCTTGGGAGCCGGCAGCCCTGCCGCCCTCGTCACCGGAGTCGATGCCGCCTCCGGCTCCGTCGCCAAGGCCCCCGCGGGCTCGGGCCGTGGCTCGAGCCGCCGCCCTGGCCTCCTCGGCGTTCCCGCCCCGGAAGACCTCGGCGATGATGTCCTCGAGGGGTTCGTCCTCCACCGTGAGGTCGAGAAGCTCGCCGCGGCCGGCCAAGGCGGCGATGAGCTCCGGCAGATTGTGCGACCTCGTGTCGATCTCGAAGCTCGCGGCGTCGGCCGTCCGCTTCACCGGGCTGAGACCGGGGAGCTCGAGATCGACGGGGCCGCCGTACTTCACGCCGATGCGCTTCTTGGACAGGGCGCGGTGGCGGAGCTCCTTCATCGACTCGTCCACGACGACAGAGCCGTGATGGATGATGATGGCCCGCTTGCAGACCTTTTCGATGTCGCCAACATCGTGGCTCGTGAGGAAGAGGGTCGTGCCCTCCCGCTTTCGGAGTTCTTCCAGGAGGGAGCGGAGCTCCCGCTTGGCCACCACATCGAGGCCGATCGTCGGCTCGTCGAGGAAGAGGATGCGGGGGGCGTGGAGGAGGCTCGCCGCCACCTCGCAACGGATTCGCTCGCCGAGGGAGAGCTTGCGCACCGGTACGTCCATCCAGGGCCCGATGCCGAAACGGTCGACGAGCTCATCGCGGCGCTTCAAGAACAATTCTCTGGGCAGTTCGTAGACGGCGGCGAGGAGGGCGAAGGAGTCGGAGGGCGGGAGGTGGAACCAAAGCTGACTCTTCTGGCCGAAGACCGTGCCGATCGATGTGGCAAGCTGGGTGCGCCGCCTCGAGGGATCGAGGCTGAGGACCCGCGCCTGGCCGCCCGTGGGCTCGAGGATGCCGGTGAGCATCTTGATGGTCGTCGACTTTCCGGCGCCATTGGGGCCCAGGAAGGCCACGGCCTCCCCCTCGCCGACCTCGAAGGATACCTCCTTCACCGCCTCGACTACCCGCCACTGGGGCTTGAAGAGGGAATGGAAGGAGGCGCCGAAGCCGGAGGCTCGGACGCGCGCGCGGAAACTCTTGGAGAGGGATCTGACCTCGATAAGGGCCATCGACCGCTCCATGCCGCTTCGGGCAGGGATGCCGCGCCACCTTCTTGCGGCGCAGGCCTCCGCCCGAAGGCGAAGGTGGTCGAGACTCCGTCCGCCGGTTTCTATCCGGCGCGTGTCGCGCGTCACGAAGTCTCCACCGGGAGCCTTCGTGACGGCCGGCGTCGCTCGGTCGCTGCCCCGCGGAGCCGGAAGCCCGGCCCGCCGCGGGAGGAACCCTAGGCGCCCTCTCGAGGTATGGTGACAGTCTAGCTGGCGCAAAATAGCCAGTCAAGAGCCAGTCAAAGGCGCATATCGTTACTTCAAATAGAATTGGAATGCGGATCCCAGGAGAATCACAGCTTTTCGTCACGCGTATGATCTAGATCATGGCCTCGCCCATTTCAATTGACTATAGTTTTATCGAATACCTGGAAGCCAAGGCTTCCGCTGTGGAGGCAACATGAGAGCATGGATACAGGGAAGAGTCGGACGACGCGGACTCCTCGTCGCGGCCCTCATCTCGGCGAGCTTCGCCTTCGCCGGCGCGGCGAGCGCCGATCCGGCGACGGCGATCAAGGAGGGGGAAACCGATCCCGCGGTCTGGGGCCAGGCCTACCCCCTCGAGTATCAACGCTTCATGATGATGAAGGACGACACGACGCCCACGCCCTACGGGGGCGACATGAAGTACGACAAGCTCGCCGTCTATCCAGCGATGAAGCGGCTCTGGGCCGGCTACGCCTTCTCGGTCGACTACAACATGAGGAGGAGCCACTACTACTCCCTCATCGACCAGAAGGAAACCAAGCGCCAGCAGGTCGTCCAGCAACCCGGCGCCTGCGCCAACTGCCACAGCGCCGACGCCCCCGCCCTCATCAAGACCATGGGCTGGGAGAACTTCAACCACAGGCCCTACGCCCAGATTTCGGGCAACCTGCACGCGGGCATAAGCTGCAGCGACTGCCACGACCCGAAGACCATGGCGCTTCGCATAACGCGTCCGGCCCTCATCAACGCCCTGGCGGCGCGCGGCGAGGACTGGACCAAGGCGAGCGAACAGGAGATGCGCAGCCTCGTCTGCTCCCAGTGTCACGTCGAGTACTACTTCAAGGGCGACAACAAGATCCTCACCTTTCCCTGGGACAAGGGCATGACGATAGACGACATCGACGCCTACTACCAGCAGATCGGTTTCAAGGACTTCGTCCACAAGGATACGGGCGCCGCGATGATCAAGATCCAGCATCCCGAAACCGAGCTCTACTCCACCTCCGTCCACGCCAAGGCCGGGGTCTCTTGCGCCGACTGCCATATGCCCTCTATCAAGGTCGACGGCCAGCGGATATCCGACCATTGGGTCAGATCTCCCCTCCTCTCGATCGACGATTCCTGCGGCAGCTGCCACATGGGCGACGCGAAGGACATCGCAAACCGGGTCCTCGACATCCAAGAAACCACGGCCGGCCAGCTCCGCAAGGCCGAGACCGCGATACTCGCCGCCATCGACGGCATCGTCGCCGCCAAGGCCGCGGGCGCCACCGACGCCGACCTCGCCGAGGCCCGCGAACTCCAGCGCAAGGCCACCATGCGATGGGACTTCATCTCCTCCGAAAACTCGATGGGCTTCCACTCCCCCGAGGAGGCGGCCCGCGTGGTCGCCGACGCCATCGATTTCGGCCGCATGGCCCAGCTCTCGGCCGAGCGCGCCATCGTGAAGGCAGGGGGCAAGCTCCCCTCCTCCGCCCTCCTCCTCCTCGATCAGAAGGCGGTGATCGGCGTTCCGGCGCCCATCACCCGGGCGGCCTTCATGGCCGGCGACTGATCCGGAACGAGGCGCTCGCGGGGCCGCTCGGACATGGCCGGGCGGCCCCCCTCATTCGGGGCAGAGTTCCTCGAGGGCATCCGGATCGCGGATAACGATGAAGCCGCCGGGGTTGCTCTCGGCTATCCCCTCCTTGCGAAAGCGGCTCATCACGCGGATCGCGGTCTCCACCGTCGTGCCCGCCATGTCGGCGAGGTCCTGGCGCGAAAGCGCTATGCCCAGCCGGCGCCCATCGGGGCTGTCGCGGCCCGTCTTTTCGGCGAGCCTGACGAGGATGGCCGCGATGCGTCGATCTACCCGTTCGGTCGTGGCCGCGTGGGCGGCCATCACGAGGCGGAGCCTGCCGCCGAGAAGACCGATCAAGCCGAGGGCGAGTTCGGGATTGCGGCGGATCGCCTCGCACCATTCGGCGCGGGGAATCCCCAGGAGTCTCGAGGGAGCCATCGCGACCGCGGTGGAGGGATTGTCCTCCTGGAGGATGGCGGCGCCGCCGAGGAGCTCCCCCGGCATGATGACCTCGAGAATCGTCTCGCAGCCGCGACCCCCCGTCCTCAGCATCTTGACCTGGCCCGAGAGGAGGAGCCACAGCCTCTCGGCCCCCTCCCCCTCCCTGAAGAGGACCTCCCCCTCGGCCAGCTCCGCGACAGCCGCCCTCGATTCGAGGCGATGGAGCGCCTCGGGCGAAATCAGCGAGAAGAGGGGATGGCCCGGGGGTAGCAGGGATGACCTGCCGCCCCGATGATAGGCATCGCCCCTCGGAGAGGCGCCGCCTGGCGGAGAGGCGCCGCCTGACGAAGGGGCGCCGCTGCCGGCCGAGCGCCTCTCCGTCAGGAGCGGCCTCCCTGGGCCACGGCCTCGGCTCGGGCGAAGAGGCCCATGCCTTCGTAGAGCCTGCGGATGTCCTCGTAAAAGGCCCGTCGGCTCTCCTTCCAGGAGTAGAACATGTGGCCTCCCGGGTAGTGCTTGACCGTCAGCATCTTCCGTCGCTCCTCGTCGAGCTTCATGAGGCGCGTTATGCGCTCCGTGGCGAAGAAGGGCGTGACGAGATCGTAGACCCCATGGCTGATCCATACCTTCATGTCGGGATTGAGGCTCATGCCGTAGCGGAGATCGTCGGTGGCCCCGATGCTCGCCTCGAGGACGTGGCTGCGGAGGTCGTCCTGCCAGGACTCGTTGACCTCCATCGAGAGGAGGGAGTAGTCACGATCCGACTGGAGGCCGATGGTCGAGCGGACCTGGGTGTTTATCCCGGAGGCGAAGACCCTCTCGACGGTGTGGAGGGTCGGATCGGGGCCGACCCATTCGTCGCGGTCGGGGAAGGGATCCTTCACGGTGGAGCTCGAATCGTAGAGCCCGAGAAAGAGGCCTTCGTCGCGGAGGAGGTTTTTCGCGAACCAGTCGATGCGGACCCGACCGTTCTTGGCGCGCATCGTCGGGCGGGAAATGCCGATCCAGTCGGCCGCCGCGTCGAGGACCCTGTCGCGCTTGCCCTCGCCGACGAGGTCGCCCCCGGCCAGGACGGGGAGGAGCTCCGAGAGGGCGAAGTCGCAGGCCCGGGCCATGTAGTCGCCGTGATCCTCCCCCTCCTTTATCTTGCGCGCCCGACCGTGGAATGCGGCGGTCCCCGCCATCGTGCCGAAACAGTCGAGCCACATAAGGGCGTCGTAGTCGCTGCCGTCGAGGAGGCCGAACTCGAGGGCCGGGGAAAGCATGATGGCCCCGGAAAGGCCGACCCCGTAGTCCTGCTGCAGGGACTTGGCGAGCTTCGCGACACGGAAGCCCCCATAACTCTCGCCAACAATCCAGACGGGGCTCTCCCATCGGTTGAACTTCGAGAGGAAGCTGCGGATGAATTCCCCGAGGGACTCGAGGTCGCGCTTCACCTTCCAGTATTCGACGTCCTTGCGGGCCTTGCCCTCCTCGGTCTTCTTCTCGTCCTTCCCAGCCTCCGGGATGAGGCGCGAAAGACCCGTGCCGACGGGGTCGATGAAGACGAGGTCGGTGAACTGGAGCCAGGTCTCGTCGTTATCGACCAGGACATGGGGAGGGGGCAGAGGGTCGCCCCTCTCGCGGAAGGAGACCCGCCGAGGACCCAAGGCGCCCACATGGAGATAGACCGAGGAGGAGCCCGGCCCTCCGTTGAACACGAAGGTGAGGGGGCGGGCGGATGCCTCGCCTGGTCTCTCCTCCGCGAGGAAGTACCTCACATAAAACATCTCGGCCCTGGGCTTCTCTTCCTTGCGAAGGACAATCCAGTCGGCCTCGGCCTCGTATTCGAGGGTCTTTCCGCCCGCCTGGCTGGAAAGCCGCCTCTTCGCTCCCATGGGGGGCCGATAGTCGGGTTTCGCCTGCGCGCCCTCGGAGCCGGCCGTCGTCGCGCCGACGGATGGGACCTCACCGTTCTTCGATTCTGCCATGCTGAACTCCTCGCGATATTCTTGCCGAGCCGAGTCGGCCGGTCAATCGCGTGCGCCTGGAATACGTGACGGCTTAAGCCCGCGCTTGACAGGAAGAGAACCCGGCCTCAACCTTCGATCGAGAGAGACGGAATGAAAGACGAAAGCGAAGAGGTCGAGGCCTATATCGGCCAATTCCCCGAGGCGACGAGGACCATACTCCAGAGACTGCGCGCCACCATCCGCGAGGCGGCCCCCGGGGCCGAGGAGCGCATCAGCTACCGGATGCCGGCCTACTTCCTCGATGGACCCCTCGTCTACTATGGCGCCTATGCCCGTCACGTCGGCTTCTATCCGACGGGCAGCGGCATCGAGGCCTTCGCCGCGGAGCTCTCGGCCTACAAACACGACAAGGGCAGTATCCAATTCCCCCTCGACAAAGCCCTGCCCTACGAGCTCGTCGCGAGGATCACGAAATTCAAGGTCCAAGACAACGCCCGCCGGGTCGCCGAGAAGAGAGAGGCTGCGGCCGAGAAGCCAGGCGCGGCGGCGCGGCACAAGATCGGCCCCGCGAAGAAGTAGGGCGTCGAGATCGGCGGGTCTTCTTGCCCGCACCTTCGGCCAAGCTTCGCCTTCAGCCGATCTTCTTGCCCGCCATCGGACCGGGCTTGAGCGAGTGGATCTCCTCGATGTGGAGGATCACCACGCCGAGCGGAGCCCTCCCCGTTGCCTTCATCGACGCTTCCTTGGCCTTCTCATAGGCTTCGCCGGAACTCAGAAACTCCGGTCTGCAGATAAAGCGATAGCCGTCGGGGATGGCCCTGTCGACCACGGCCACCGCGACCCGCCTTCCCTCGAGGACATTCCGATAGGTGGCCCCTCCCGTCCCCTCGGTGAAGATCAGCGCCTCGTCGCTATAGACCCTCGTCGAGCGCTTGGGAGCCACATTGGGCAGACCGTCCTTCCCGACTGTGGCGATGAAGCACTGCTGGCTTCCGATCATGTCCTTCATTTCCTGCGTCAACTTTGCCATTTCATGCTCCTTCTACCGATCCCAACCCGCGGAAGACCCACATGGAAGACCGCAATTAGGATAATAATCGGAAATTAGCCTCAGAATACCAGGCCCACGAGCCCCATGAAGAGTGGAATGGTGAGAAGACTCGCGACCGTGGTGATCGAGGTCATCACGCCCGCATACTCCGCGTCGGCCCCGTAGGCCCGGGCGACGATCGGCACCTGGGTCATGGCCGGCATCGAGGCCTGGATCAGGAAGACGCTCTTCATGAGCTGGGGAAGATCGGTCCACCTCACAGCGAGGACGAGGAGGAGGGGTGAAAGGACGAAGCGGCCCCCGATGAGGAGGGCCAGATCGAGGTCGAGCCTGATCTTCCTCCAGTCGACCGAGGCGACGGTGATGCCGACGAAAATCATCGAGAGAGGCGTCGTCATGCCGCCGACGGTCTTCGTAAGGTCGAGGAGGAATTGCGGAAGCTTGACGCCGAGGAGGATGAGGGCCGCCGAGGCGAGAAAGGCGACGAGGGGAGGCGAGAGCACCCGCCGAAGCCCCTCGGCCGAAACGATGCGGGCCGCGGGCTTCCCGCCCAGGGCCGCGGCGTCCCGGGCGATGCCATACACGCCAATAGTCCAAAAGAGGGTTGTGTTCGCGATGTAATAGAGAAGGACGAAGGGAAGGCTTGCCGTCCCGAAGAGGATCTCGTTGACGGGGAGGCCTATGAATATCGTGTTCGAGAGGGCGAAAAGGGAGGCGAAGACCCCCCGCCTCGCCCCCGACACCCGGGCCGCGCGAGCGACGAGAACGGCGATGCCGAAGGAGAGAAGCATCACGATGAAGGGCACGGAAAGACCCGGCAGGAGGGCGAGGAGCCGCACCCGATCGTAGCCACCCATGAGGTTGGCCACCATGTAGGAAGGCAGGGCGACCGACATCACAAGGCGGGACAAGAGGGCGGTCGCCTGGGCATCGGGCTTGACCCGGCGCGCCAGGCCGAAGCCGATGGCGATCATGGCGAGGACAGCGATGACACTCTCGAGGGCGCGCAACATGGAGGCATGGTAGCGGGACAGGAAGGAACGCGCCAAGCCCGGGGACGGGGACAGTCACCCATGAAGCCCACCAGCCCCGGCCGCCCGGGGGACAGCCCGGGGGGACAGTCACCCAAAGCCATGCTAGGGTAACTCCATGAAAGCCCAGGTTTCGATCCAACGCTGCGCCTCCTACGAACAAGGCGCCGTTGACGCCGCCCTGCGTTCGGCCTGCGACGCGGCGGGATTCCCAGATGCGAGCGGCAAAACCGTCCTCCTCAAACCCAACATCCTGAAGGGGGCCAGCCCCGATCAGGCGGTGTCCACCCACCCGGCCATTCTCCGGGCGGCCATCCACTATGCCAAATCCCGGGGAGCCGCACGCGTCCAGGTCGGCGAGTCGCCGGCCTTCCAGGTCGGCACGGCCGCCTTCAAGAAAAGCGGACTCCTCGAGGCCGCCGCGGAGGAGGGGGCAGAGTGGGTGGACTTTCTCGACGCCGTCCAGGTAGAGAATCCCCAGGGCAAGGTCGTGAGGAATTTCACCATCGCGAGAGCGGCGAAGGAAGCCGATATCCTCGTCTCGCTCTGCAAACTAAAAACACACCAACTTATGTATTTCACCGGCGCCATGAAGAATCTCTTCGGCTGCGTACCCGGCCTCCAGAAGTCGCAGTTCCATCTGCGGTTTCCCGATCGAGAGCGCTTCGGGCAGATGATCACCGATCTTAACCTCGCTCTCCGAAGCCACTTCTCGTTGATGGACGGCATCGTTGGCATGGAAGGCCCCGGTCCCGGCTCGGGCTATCCGCGCAGCCTTGGCCTCGTGCTCGCCTCGCGCGATCCCCTCGCCCTCGACATGACGGCATGCAGGACCGTCGACCTCGATCCCCATCTCGTCGCCAACCTCGAGGACGCCTTGGGCCGCGGCGCCTGGATCGGATCGGAGGACGATATAGAACTAATTGGTCCCAGCATCTCCGAAGTCGCCGTCAACGACTGGAAGCACGTTTCGCGTCAAACTTCCGATCGAAAGATCACCTCCATCTTCCGCAACCTAGCCGTGAGCAGACCCTTCTTCTCGCGAAAAAAGTGTTCGGCCTGCAAGGCTTGCGTGACCATCTGTCCCGGAGCCGCCCTCGACCTCGTCCCCGACCCGGCGGCGCGGGCCCAAAAGAGCGTACGTGTCGATTACGATAAATGCATCCGCTGCTACTGTTGCCACGAGGTCTGCGCCGACGATGCAATCGTCGTGAGGAGGTGGAGGCCGCAGGGCTTCGCCTGAATGTGAGCATATCCTCGGAGCATCGCCGCGCTGCCACCCGGTGTCGTTTGCTCCCCTGGCCACGAGTTGTCAGTTCAATACGTCTCGAGGAGCCCCGCGAGTCCACGAGGGACAGTCACCGCGAATTCCCAGGGACAGGCACCGATTTGAAGCAAAGCGGATAGCCGGGGGCGTATCCTGGATATGAGACGCCCCCGGCAGCTTGTTGAAGGCGCGTGGTACCATGTCACCGCCCGAGTCAACCGACGAGAGATGCTCCTCGATCGCGGTGAGATCCGTGATCTTTTCTTGGTCTTCCTCTCACGCGCCAAGAAGCGCTACCGATTCCAGGTCGCGAACTTCTGCGTTATGGAGAATCACGTGCATCTCCAGATCCAACCCGGCCGCAACGAGAGCCTCTCGGCGATCATGCGGTGGCTCCTGGGCTATTTCGCGCGTGCCTACAATAAGAAACGAGGGCTTTCAGGCCATTTCTGGGGCGACCGATTTCATTCGCGTGTGCTTGACGGCATTCGCCAATTTGCCATCACCTTTGACTACATTGACGAGAACCCTGTGAAGGCAAGGCTTGTTGCTCTTTCATGCGAATGGCGACATGGCGGCGCCTGGCATTCGAGAATGGGCGAAAGGTCGATCCTCGAAAAGGCATCTCCATGGCTAGCGCTTCTCGAGAACCTTCGTCCTATGCCTCGGGCGATCGCAAAGGAGAACTCCGCGAGGGACAGTCACTGGCTCCGCCAAGCAGGGCTGGGCAATTTTTGACTGCGGTCCCGGACCGTCCTATACTAGTGATATTCAGGGAATATCGCGGTCCCGGCGGGCTTCGTCCCCGGCGGGACGGGGGGTATCCGGGCCGAAGCCGCTCCGTTGGCGCGGCGACAGGCAGCGGGTTGATGGCCCGCGGGATTCATACTCTCGTCAGTATCCTTCCCGCGGGCTTTTTCACGCCCTGAGGGCTCGGTGCCCTTGCCCCTTCCAGCCTGCAAGGGTGCGAGGATGCGGAGGGATGCGAAGGAGTTCGCATGGCACCGCCGGCGAAATCCCCTGGATTGGCGGGGATTCCCCCCACCCGACTCTTCGCCTTCGCCTTTCTCAACCTCGGCCGACACTGCCTTCGCGCCGCGGTGAACGTCGTCGGCATCGCGATAGCAGTCGCCTCGCTCATCTTCTTTCTGGCCTTTTACCGCGGAACCTACGACGGCGCCATGTTCTCCTCGGTGATCGACTTCGCGACTGCGCAGGGCCAGCTCATGCG
>DATKTD010000113.1:0-15294 GCA_035531315.1 Rectinemataceae bacterium | reverse complement strand
GACCGTCTTGCCGTCCCGTCGCACGATGATGCCGGAGCCGAGGCCCACGCTCGTGCCGGTCGGAGAGGCTATCCAGGTATTGATGCCCACCACCTCGCCCTTGATGTTGACGAGGGCGCCGCCCGAATTGCCCTTGTTGATCGAGGCGTCGGTCTGGATGAAATCGGAAATGTTGCCGTCGGGCCCGCCGGAGCGGCCGAGGGCCGAGACGATGCCGACGGTCATCGACGAAACGTAGCCGAAGGGGCTGCCGATCGCTATCGCCCAGTCGCCGACGTGGAGCGCCGACGAATCGCCCAGGGTCGCAATTGTGATATTCTTATCCGAAGTCTCGAACTTGACGAGGGCGAGATCCAGGCGATCGTCATGCCCCACTAATTGGGCCTTGAATTCCCGACCATCGGAAAGGACGGCGGTGATGCTCGTCGCGTCGCCCGCGACATGGTTGTTGGTGAGGACGTACACGGTGTTGCCGTCGCGCCGGACGATGATGCCGGAGCCGAGGCCCTTGGTCTGCATATCTCCCGGGGGCTGGCCGTTGCCGTTGTCCTGGGGCTGGCCGAAGAAGAAGCGGAAAGGCATCTGGTCGCTGGGGGATGCCTGCTGAGGCGCGACGTTCTCGGTCACGTCGAGTTCCACGATCGCCGGCAGCACGTTGTCGGCGATCGAGCGAAAGGCGTCCTGAACCGCCAGCGCAGAGGCGATCGCGGAGCCCGAGCTCGCCGAGGCAAGCGGCGCGGGCGATTCGGCCCTGACGGCCTGGCCATGATGGGCCCCGAAGGAGAACCCGGCGAA
The DNA here is from genome assembly GCA_035531315.1 of Rectinemataceae bacterium. Lineage (GTDB taxonomy): Bacteria > Spirochaetota > Spirochaetia > Treponematales > Rectinemataceae > CAIJMU01. Next base: position 14,499 of record DATKTD010000113.1, on the reverse strand, counting down.
GGCGAGAGCAAAGCCGAAGATCGCACCTACGAGAACTAGGTTCAGAACGAAGAAATTTCGTGAATACAGTCTCTTCAGTAACGACATCTTCATCTCCTCGAAATGGGATTACGTGGAAATAACGCCGGAAGGGTACCGATGGTTACAGGCCTTGAATCTAGCCGATCGATCCGACTCCCGCTGGCCTTCCGGACCGGTCGGCCCGGAACCCCGCTCATTTGCCCTAATTGGGATATTCCCATGACGTGAGAACGCTCACGCTTCCGTCATGATTGACGGCGACGGTATGCTCGTAATGCGCGGAAAGTTTCCTGTCGAGCGTCACCACCGTCCAGTCGTCGTCGAGGACCTTCACATCGCCCGTACCGAGATTGATCATCGGTTCGATCGCGAGAACCATGCCCGGCACGATGCGAGGATTGCCTCCCGCCCCCACGTAGTTGGGAATCTGCGGATCCTCGTGCACCTCGAAGCCCACGGCGTGGCCACAGTACTGGCGGACGATCCCGTAGCCGTTGGCCTGGGCATGTCCGTAGACGGCCCGAGAGACGTCGTGGATCCTGGCCCCCGGCTTCACCGCCGCCAGGGCCCGATCGAGGCATTCCCTGGTGACGCGCATGAGCTTCTCGGCTTCGGGCGAAACCTTCCCCACGGGCAGAGTGATGGCGGCATCGGAGAAGTAGCCGTCGAGGTTTATGCCGCAATCGAGGCCGACTATGTCCCCTTCCTCGAGAACCTTGTCGTCGGGAATGCCATGGATCACTACCTCGTTGGGCGACACGCAGAGGGAGGCGGGATAGCCTTCGTAGTCGAGGAAGGAGGGGCTGCCTCCGCCCTTTTCGATGAAGGTCCTCGCGAAACGATCGAGTTCCCGGGCGGTGACCCCGGGCCGGACGAGGGGAGCGATCTCCTCGAAAAGACGCGACAGGAGGGCGCAGGATTCCGCGATCTTCCCGATCTGTTGCTGGTTCTTGAGCCTCGTCACGATTCCTCCACGTAAAGCAGCTTTTGGCCGAGCCTTTCTATTTATTCCCGCCGGTCGCGAGAATTCGCGCCTCGGCGTCGTCCGGATCGGCCGCGACGGCCGCCGACCAGGCAGCCATCGCCCGCTCGTGGCGACCGGCGGATTCCTCGAGACGGCCGATTTCCTTGAGGGCTGCGGCGCGCTGCGAAGGCTCGCTGGAAAGATCGAGGGCCGCCTTGAAGCGTTCCTCCGCCTCCCCTTCCCTTCCCCGCAGACTGTCGACAAGTCCCTGGGCGAAAGCCCCCTCCGGCCCCCCCGCCCCGGCCGGAGAGGCTCCAAGGGCCTCGGCGACTTGAGAGGCGGCCGAAAAATCCCCGCGGACGAGGTCGGCAGCCGTCTCCCAGAACCACCATCGCGGGTCGCTCCGTTCGGCCTCCGACGCGCCGTCGTAGACGACAAGATACTCATCCCAGCGGCCGTGGGCGAGGAGGACGCGCAGGGCGAATTCCCTGGCCTCCGCCATTCCCCTATGCTCTTCCGCGAGCCTAATGGCGCGAGCGATAAAGCGGCCTTCCCCTTCCTTCGCGGAGCCCAATTCGATGCCGAGGGCCTCCGGAAGGAACTGCGAGCCCTTTTCGAGGCCTGGGACGAGGGCGAGGGCCTCGTCAGGCCGGCCTTCGCGCAGCAAAATTGCGGCCGCATAGCGCAGGGCCTCGGGCTCGCTTTTATAGCGCGCGGCCAGGGCCCTTGCGGCAGCCAAGGCTCCATCGCCGGAAGGAAGGAGGGAGGCCGTCGCGGCATCGACCTTCCACGAATCGTTACCACCGCTCTTCGCCCGCTGCCATAAGGCGAGCGCCTTCTCGCGATCCCCAACAAGCCAGGAGGCCCCGGCGGCGAGGACGAGGTCGCCGGGCGGAGAATCGGGGCCGACGCTATCGGCCAACTCTCGATTCAGGCCGGCGTCCCAAAGCAGCGAGGCAGGCGGATGAAGGCCGCCAGCCATGCCCTTTCGCAGCCAGGCCTGGGCCGAAAAGCTATCGCCCTTGCGCATCGCGAGAAGGGCGGCCTCGAGATACCAGGACGGATCTCCCGTCGCATCGGCAAGGAGCCTGCAGGATTCCTGATCCGCGACGGGTCGCGAGATCAGGAGCCTGAGCCGCGCTTCGGCCCACAGGTCGAGGTACTTTCCCGGATCGAGGGGGAGGGGGAAGAGGGCGAGGGCCCGATCGGCCCTCCCGTCCCGGATATAGAGCCAGGCCGCGACCGATGCGACATTCGGATTCTGGGCAAAGGCCCGGAGGGAGGCCTCGGCGGTCTTCGTGGCTCGAGCCTTATCGCCGATTCCTTCGGCCGCGAGGCTGCGCTTTGCGAGGGACAGCCAATTCCCGGAATCGCGGGCCTCGCGATAAAGGCCGTCGAAGGTCCCGGCGGCGACCCGGAAATCCCGGGCGGAGAGGGCTGCGTCGAGGCGAGCCAGGTTCGCTTGGAAAGAATCTCCACCCGCGGTGCCGCAGGCGGAAAGCAGGGCCGCGGCGAGGACAAGGAGGACGAGAGCCTCAGGTCGCCTGCGCTTTCCTGATCCCATCGAGCACTCCGTTGATGAAGCGGTACGAATCGTCCGAACCGTATTCCTTGGCTATCTCGATGGCCTCGTCGATCGTGATCTGTATGGGAATATCCCTCTGGAAGAGGAGCGAATAGGCTCCGATCCTGAGGATTGCGAGGTCGACGCGCTTGAGCCTCTCGAAGGACCAGTTCTGTAGTTGGGCCTTGATCGCCGCGTCGACCTCCGCGATGTTCTCGACAGTCCCGGCGATGAGGAGGCGAGCGAAGATTCTATGCTCCTCTTCGATGCTGGCGAAACGCTCCGGCTCTAGCCAGGAAAAGGAGAGAAGTTCGGGAACGGGTGTCCCCGAGGCATCCCAGGCATAGAGCGCCTGAAAAGCGAGGATGCGCGCCTTGCGTCGGGATGCCATCGCCTGTCCTAGAAGTTCAGATTGTCGTCATAGATCTTGACGCTGGCTTCCTTGCGGAGACTGGCGACGAGATCGTCTTCTATAGCGGCAACGAGCTTTTGCTGGGTCTCTGCCGCGAGCTGGCGCTCGAGGATGTCCTGCACCGTGGCCTGCTGGCCCGGGACCTGGTCGGAGAGGGTGAGCTGCTTTTGCGGAAGGAATTCGTTGATCCTTACAAGCTGAATGCCGTTCTGGTTCTCGATAAGGTCGCTGATGTCGCCGACCTTCATGCCGAAGACCTTGTCCATGAAGACCGAACCGTAGGCATCCTGGTATTGCTGGGTCCGCGAGACATAGACGGAGGGATTCGCCTTGTAGAGGGCGCCTGGGTCGGTGGACTTGATGACATACTCGTCGAATTTCGTGGGATCGGCTTTTATCTTGGCGGCAAGCTGCCTGAGAGCGTCGCTGGACTTGGCCTTGGCATCGGCTGAGAGGCCGCGGAAATCCACATAGATGACCGATACGCGCATGGTGTCGGGTCTGACCAGGCTGGCCTTGGCCAGCTCATAGGCTTTGAGCACATCATCCGAGGTCGGCGCCTTGAGGGCCTTGAGGTCGGCCTGTCTCTTGGCTTGCAAATAGGAATGGAAGAGGATCTGCTGTTTGAAGTAGATTTTGGCGTCGACGAAGACGCCTTGAGAACGGAGGTACTGAGCGAAGCGCGTGTCATCCATGCCTCCGAGGCTCGCCTTCGCCTGGGCTATCGCCGCGTTGATCTCCGCCTCGGATGCATAGATGTTCTCGCGGTCGCAATACTGAAAAAATAGGAGGGTGTTGATCTTCGTCTCGAGAAACTGCTTGCGTTCGGTCGCGGTCAGGGCCCTGCCGATGACGGCCTGGACCTTTTCGACGTCGCTCTTGAACTGGAGGAGCGAGACGACCTCGAGTTTCGTGAGCCTCAATGTGGCGACAGGCTTGTCGATGGTCTGCGAAAATGCCGAAGTGGCCAGGAGCGAGAGGATGGCGAGTAAAATCGGGCTTCGTTTCATGGAACTACCTTGGCGGACAGTCTGCAACGCCGGGCAGGGCTCCGGCGGGTAAGGAAGGCGGCGATGTTCGAAAAAGCAACATGCCAGCCCTTCGAAGGTAACAGAAGAAGACACATTGCCGCAAGCCGAGAATAGATCGACGACTAGAAGCCCTGGATCTTCCGACCTTCCCCCTCAAGGAAGCTGTGCGGCCGCACGACGCCTCAGGGCTGCCAGGCCGGCCAATCGGGGTTCGAGCTGGGCCGCCTTGCCGAGAGCATCCACCGCATCGGCCGTTTCCCGCCTGCGCAGGTGGACTTCCGCCTTCTTCCGGTAGAACTGGGCTATGTCGCGCGTTGGCAGCTCCAGATCGATGGCCTCCTCGAGCCTGTCGATGAGGTCCTCGTCATCGAGTACCTTGGGCAGTTTGAGAAGGAGGACCGTTCTGAATCTAAGGGCCACGACATCGAAGAAATAGCGGAACCAGGGCCGCTCGGCCTCCATCTGTATGAGGCGCTTATAGTGGAGCCAGGCCTTGATGACCCTGTCCCGTCTTTCGTAGAGCTCGGCGATGAAGAATTCCGCGTCCATGGCCTCGCCGCGGTCGAGATAGCGTTCCAGACGGAAATCGCCGAGGGAAAGAGCCCTTTCGTAGACCTCCAGAGCCTCGTCGTCGAGGTCGTGAAGAAGATCGAAGACGACGAGCCGGGCCTGGCTCTCCGGATCGTTCGAGCGCGCTTTGAGGAAGGCCCGAAAATCGAAGCCGCCCTCCTCCGAGGCCTTCCGCCTGAGCTGGCGATCGAAGCCCTTGCGCCGTTCCGGGTCGGAAAGGACGCGATAGGCCTCGAGGAGGAGGCGCATCGCCCCATCGGAGGCTCGTTTGCCATCGCCTTCCCTGAGGCCGGAAGAGCCTCCGGCCTGCCGTCCCGCCGGCGCGATGTCGGGATGGATCTTCTTCGCGAGGCGGCGAAAGGCGCTCTTGACCTCAGCCATGCTCGCGTCCTGGCTGACGCCGAGGATATCGTAGTAGTCCAGCATTTCCCTTTCCAGACCCGGGCTTCGCCGTCCTCGCTCACGCGAGCGACGGCTCCCAAGGTCCTTACCATGCGCGACCCGTCTTCGCCAAGGGCGCGCGCCGGCACCCGATGACGAAGGCGGGTCACGCCACCCACTCAGGCCTCTTTCGCTTCGCCCCTTGCCTTGAGCAGCTTGGTGGCGAAGATCGCGTCGCGCTCGCGCTCTTCCAGTGAGGACTCTATGAAGGCCTTCCTCGCTCGCGACTCGGGGATGACGATCTTATCGAGGGCGTTGACGCGGCGCTGGGTCTTTTTGACCTCGCGGGCGAGCCTCCAAACCACCGTCCTGAGGCCCGCCATCTCGACGAGCCTCTCGAGCAGGGCGGTAAATTCGGACACGGTCTCGTCGGTATCGACCGATGAACCGGTGAAAGACGACTGCAGCTTGCGATCGGGCACCACGGTCTCAAGGGAGGGTATGTGCTGACCAGCGGCCTGCACCATCGTTTCCCTGAGGATCAGGTCGTTCTTCATGCCCTCGGCGAGTTCGCGCGCCTTTTCGCGCCCGATAGAGAGGATCATGCGCCTCATTACCGGATAGGCGCTATGGGCCCTCTCGTCTATCTCCCGCTCGAGCACGCGCACCTGATCGACCCTCTTCATCAGCTCCATCATCAGGATCTCGCGCTTACGCTCGAGGAGCTCGTAGCCCTCCACCGCCAGCGCGAGGTTTTCCTTTTCCTTGAGGAGATTCGATTTCGTCGGGGCGATCGTCTGCGTCGGCATTACGCGACACCTCCGGGGCTCGCGACGGCCCCCGCCTTGGCACCCTCGGCGCCAGAAGCGCCGGGCAGGTACTTTTCGATGTATTTCTTCGAAACGCGGATGAGCTCCTCGCGGGGGAGGAGGGCCAGGAGACGCCAGCCGATGTCGAGGGTCTCGCCGATGCTGCGATTCTCGTCCTCGCCCTGGCTGAGGAATTCGGCCTCGAAACGCTCGCCGAAGCGAAGATATTGCTTGTCGAGGGTGGAAAGCTCTTCCTCGCCGATGATGGCCGCGAGGTTGCGAACGTTCTTGACGCGGGCGTAGCAGGCGAAGAGCTGGCTCGAGACATCCTTGTGGTCGTCGCGGGTCATTCCCTCGCCAATGCCATCCTTCATCAATCTGGACAGCGAGGGGAGGACGGCGATGGGCGGGTAGACACCCTTCTGCGAAAGCTCCCGGTCGATGGAGATCTGCCCCTCGGTAATATAGCCGGTGAGATCGGGAATCGGGTTCGTGACGTCGTCGTTGGGCATCGAGAGGATGGGAATCTGGGTGATCGAACCGGTCGATCCCTCGATCTTGCCCGCGCGCTCGTAGAGCGCGGCGAGGTCGGAATAGAGATAACCCGGATAACCCTTGCGGGAGGGAACCTCGCCGCGGGAGGCAGAAACCTCGCGAAGCGCCTCGCAGTAATTGGTCATGTCGGTCATCACCACGAGGACGTGCATATTCTTCTCGTATGCCAGGTACTCCGCGGCCGTAAGGGCCGACTTCGGCGTTACGAGACGCTCGATGGAAGGGCTGTCGGCCAGGGAGAAGAACATGACGACGCGGGAAAGGACGCCCGACTTTTCGAAGGAATCCTGGAAGTAGCGCGCAACGTCGTACTTGATGCCCATGGCCGCGAAGACGATGGCGAAGGGCTCATCGCCGGCGGAGCCGGCGTCGCGAGCTTCGCTCGCGGCGGAATTGGTCTTTCCCAATATCTTCGCCTGGCGGACGATCTGGGCGGCGAGCCTGTTGTGCGGAAGGCCGTTGCCGGAGAAGAGGGGCAGCTTTTGGCCGCGGATGAGGGTGTTCATGCCGTCGATGGCCGAAATACCCGTCTGGATGAAGTCCTTGGGATAGACGCGGGCGGCCGGGTTGATGGGCGCGCCGTTGACGTCGCGGAACTCGCTCGTGAGGATCTCGGGATAGCCGTCGGCGGGTCTTCCGAGACCGTCGAAGACGCGACCGAGGAGGTCGAGACCGACGCGGAGTTCGAGGGGCTTGCCCAGGTACTCCACCCTCGTGTCGTCGAGACTGAGACCGGTGTTCGCCGCGAAGAGCTGGACGGCCACGGCCTTGTCCGAGGTCTCCACGACGCGGCCGGTCCTCCGCCCGCCGTCGCGACCGAAGACCGTTACAAGCTCGCCGAAGCCTACCGTCTCGGTCCGCTCGGCGATGACGATGGGACCCTCGGCGTGGATGAGTCCGGTGTGTTCAAGACCTTTCATCGGGCTTCCTCCCCCGCCTTGCGGCGCTGGAGCTCGTCGAACTGCACGGCGATCTCGCGAACGGCCGCGCGAATTTCCTCGAGCTTCTCGTTGGGCACCTCGCTCTTGATTCGCGTGAGTTTCTCGCGGATCGGGAGGGCCGAAATCTTGGCGAGCGGAACCCCCGCCTTGATGGCGCTTTCCGCCTTGTCGTGGAACTGCATGATGGCCTCGAGGAGGAGCATCTGCTTCTGCGGCGTGCAGTACTTGTCGATGTCGTCGAAGGAATTCTGCTGCAGGAAGCCGTTCTTGATGAGCTCGGCCGAGACCAGGATGAGGCGTTGGTCGTCGGGCAATGCGTCGGGGCCGATGAGGCGGACGATCTGCTCCAGGCGCTGCTCGCGCTTGAGGAGCTCCATGGTGCGAGCGCGAAGATCGGACCAATTCGGGTCTACCTTGTCCCACCATTCCCGAAGTTCCTCGACATATTCCGAGTAAGAGTCGATCCAGGAGATGGCCGGATAGTGCCGGGCGTAGGCGAGGTCCTTGTCGAGACCCCAGAAACACCTGATAAAGCGCTTGGTATGCTGGGTGACCGGCTCCGAGAAATCGCCACCGGGGGGCGACACGGCGCCGATGATCGAGACCGAGCCGGGCTTGCCGGATAGGGTCTCGACGCGGCCGCCGCGCTCGTAGAATTCGGCGAGGCGGGTCGGGAGGTAGGCGGGGAAACCTTCCTCGGCGGGCATCTCCTCGAGACGGCCCGAAAGCTCGCGAAGGGCCTCGGCCCAGCGTGAGGTCGAGTCGGCCATGACGGCCACGTCGTAGCCCATGTCGCGGTAGTACTCGGCGAGGGTGATGCCCGTGTAGATCGACACCTCACGGGCGGCGACCGGCATGTTCGATGTATTGGCGATCAGGATGGTCCGTTCCATGATAGAGCGGCCGGTCCTCGGGTCGACGAGGTGGGGGAACTCGGTCAGAACCTCGGTCATCTCGTTGCCGCGCTCGCCGCAGCCAACGTAGACGATGATGTCCGCGTCGCAATACTTGGCGATCGCGTGCTGCGTCATGGTCTTGCCGGTGCCGAAGGCGCCCGGCACAGCCGAGGTGCCGCCCTTCGAGATGGGGAAGAGCATGTCGATGACGCGGAGACCGGTCATCAGTGGCTCCGTCGGGGGAAGGCGCCTGTTGGTCGGACGCGGGAGACGGACCGGCCAATGATGCATGAGGCCAAGCTCCTCGCCAGCGTCGGTGAAGACGATGGGCGTCCTGAGATCGTAGTCCCCGTCGGAAAGGACCTTGATCACGGTCCCCTTCTTGGTTGTGGGGGGCACGAGAACCTTGTGTTTGGTGAGCTGGGTTTCCTGGACCTCGGCGATCAGACTGCCGGGTCCCACTTTATCGCCCACCTTGACGAGGATCTTGGTCGGCCACTTCTTGTCGAGGTCGAGGGAATCGCCTTTAACGCCCGACTTGATGAAGGAGCCCGAGCTCTTCTTGAGCATGTCGAGGGGGCGCTGCATGCCGTCGTAGATGGTGCCGAGAAGGCCCGGGCCGAGGGTGACGGAGAGGGGCATGCCGAGGGACACGGCCGGCTCTCCGGGCCTCATGCCCGTGTTTTCCTCGTAGACCTGGATGGTGGCGCCGTGATTGTCGATGCGGATGATCTCCCCGACGAGGCGGGCATCTCCTACTTCGACGACGTCATAAAGACCTGCGCCGCCCAGGCCCTCGGCCTGAACGACGGGACCGGCGACGCGGGTTATGCGACCTTTGATCATTCTTTGAGCGCCTCCGCGCAGAGGGCGCGGGAAAGCTCGCCGCGCTGCCTGTCTAGCAGGTCCGATTCGACGAGATCCATGGTCGCCCTGAGGGTCAGTTTTCCGTCGACCGAATGGACGACGAGTCCGGTGGCGGGGAGCTTGGGATCCTCCATCGCCTCGCCCGGTTCGGGTACGCTCAGGGCCGACTTCGCGAGCGCGACCGCCCTGGTCTTGGAAAGGCCGCGATAGCGGAGGCTAACCGCCCGGCCGTTGAAAACGGGGGCGCTGGCCTTCATGTGCTCTTCCAATAGAGCCGCGACGCGATCCTCGCCCATGCTCCCGAACCAGTCCGAGAGAGCCTTGCGGACGCGGCCGTCGACGAGGCCGGTCCTGTACCTGATCTTCTCGAGGGGGACGCGCGCGAGCATTTCGGCGCGGTTACGCGCGATCCACGAGTCCGCCGCCTTCGCGACCCCGTCCTTCGCGGTCTTGACCCTCTCGACGGCCTGCGACGTCGCGAATGCCACTTCTTCTTCGGCATCTCGAAGGACCTTCTCCGCGGCCTTGCGGGCCTCTTCGAGGATTTCCTTCTGTATCGCCTCGGTGTTTCCGATCTCTTCCATGCCTGCTCCTGGTAATGCGCGCCCCGGTCAGGGGCCTCGGTTGGGTCGCCTGTGCGACCTCGCCTTCGCGATAAGGCCGGCGACGAAGCCGGCGATTTCGCCCTGGTCGGGAAGCGCGCATCGCCAAACAATCCCGACCTTTGCCGGCGCGGATCGCAACCCGCGCCGCGATAAAACAAGATCCTAAATCATCACGCCGACGGCCTCGCGAACGGCGTCGACGATGCTCTTTCTCGAAGCCGCACGCTCCCCCTGACTCGGAACCTCGACGACGAGAGGATAGGCTCCTGACAGCTGCCAGGCCTTCACCTCCTCCTCGAGGAGATCGGAGACCTCCTCGGTGAGCACGAGGACCTTGAGGGTTCGGCCGCCGACGAGTTCGCCGGTAGCCTTGCGGAAGGCTTCTAGGGCCTCCTCGCGGCCCGAGACGCTTCGACCGTCGACGCCTGCCATACGGAAGGCGAGGACGATCTCCTCCTCGGCGATGACGAAGATCCCGGCCACGTTACATCGTCAGGCAGAGAATGGCGACGAGGAAGCCCCAGAGGCAGACTCCTTCCGCGAGTCCGAGGAAGGGAAGGGCCTTTCCGGAGAGGCTGGCATCCTCGGCGATGGCGCCCATGGCCGCCCCGCCGACGCCGCCGACCGCGATGCCGCCGCCGATGCAGGCGAGGCCGACGGCCAAGCCTGCGCCGATGTACTTGAGACTCTGGAGGGTGAGGGCCGGGGCGGCGCCGGCGGTCTGGGCCGTGGCCGCAATGACGGTTCCGACGACGAGAAGGGCTGCGAGAGCGATGCGCTTGTTCACGACTTACTCCTTGGACAGGTTGAATCTGAAGGGGGCGAAGAGCGTCCCCGGTTCAATGACGAACTTGGAAAGGAACTCGTAGTACTGAAGACGGACGACCTGGATGGCGACGACCATGCCTTCCAGCACGAGGATGATGACGTTGAACAACACGACGATCACGGCCTCCAGGAAGAAGCCCAAAGGCGTGCCGTTGTTGACCATGTCGCCCATTTTGAAGGTCACGTAGGAGAGGACCACATGCGATAGCGCGAAGGCGCCGACGCGGAGGAAGGAAAGCGTGACCGAGAAGTAATAGGAGAAGGTCTCGATGACGATGACCAGCGCCTTGATTATGTTGACGAACAATCCGTCATCGCTGTGGTAATGATGCCCGTCGACGAGGGCCGCGAGCTGATCCTCGAAGATGAGGAGGAGGACCGGAAGGCCGAGCGCCACGGCATCCCACCAGCCGAGTCCGAAGGAGCTCTTGATGAGGACGCGGACGGCTATGCCGATGGACCACCAGAGAAAGAAGGCCCCGCAGAGACCGGTCTTCTGGAAAATCGCGTGGCCGAGCCTCCCCTTCTTGATATTCTCCACGATGTTGAAGATCAGGCCCAGTGAATTGATGAAGACGCCGATCACGAGGGTGAAGCCGAAAAACACCATGATGGTGCCGATGGTGTCGGGACCGGGAAGGAGATTGAGGAAGCGCTCCTGCTCGTGCCCGAGGAAAAACTGCGTGAGCAGCTTCTCGAGGGGTTCGAGTGCCTTTTCGCTGGAGAAGAAGGAGCCCGTCAGCAGGCCCATGATCATCGAACCCGTCCCCGCGGCGATGACGATGGGGGCGAAAATCTTCCATTTTTTGAGGGCCTTGATCCATTCGAACTGGAGGGCGATACCCGCGAAGAGGATCACGAAACCCTGTCCGACGTCGCCGAACATGACCGAAAAGAGGAAGGTGAAGAAGACGGCGACGAAGGGGGTCGGATCCACGCTGCCGTAGGTCGGCACCATGTAGGAATTGACCATCCGCTCGAAGTTCTTGAAGAAAAAGCGTTTCTTCATCAGGACGGGAACTTCCTCTTCGCCCGACCTGACGCTCTCGACCTCGCGGGGGGCGAAGGCCCGGAAGGCGATCCGGTCGCCCGTCGCGGCGCGAAGGGCCGCGGCGATAGCGGCGATCCTCTCCTTGGGCATCCATCCGACCAAGCGGAGGCTCTGCTCCGAACCGAATAGGCCGGACTTGACGGTCTCGATGGTATCGGCCACAGCGAACGAAGCGGCGAGGGACTGCCAGGTGGAGGCCAGCTCTTCTTTTAGAACCTTGCGCCTGGCCTCGAGGTCGACAGAGACGCTCTCGAGCTGGTCGAGTTCCTTCTCGAGGGCCGAGGGCACTTCGAGGGGCACGCCGCTGAAATCGGCGGGGAAGGTCTTGGGAATGAAGCCGGCCTTTGAGAGTTCCGTGTCTAGAACGAAGCGTCCGCTCTTCGTGGCGATGGCGACAACCAGGTTCTTCCCGTCCACGGGGAAGATCATCGCCTTCGTCCCCAGCCTCTTATCTATGTCGACGGCGCTGGCGGCATTGAGCTGACCGATCCGTATTCCGAGAAAAGAAAGGTCGCCGAGGGAATTCCAGGGCATGTTGAGCCCCGCGAAGGCCTTGGCCTCCTCGAGGGCGTTCGTCGTCCAGCCGATCCTCTCGCGATTTTCCTTGAGCTTTGCATCGAACTCCTCGACCCTCGCCCACAGCTTCGCAAGGCCATCTTCCTCGGCGGGACCGGGCATGCGCGTGCCGGCGGGCATGTTTTCGGGAAAATCGAGACCGAGTGTCCTCTTTATCGAATAGACCTTGTCGAGCGACGACGAATAGGGGCTCGAATGAGCCTGACGACCGGGCTTGTTCCCCTGGGTCTCGGCCTCGCCTTCGCCCTTCTCGGCCTTCTGCGCGGCGAGCTGAAAACAGCCCTCGTTGCCGAGAATCTCGAGGATGGAGTCGTAGTCGCGCCGTAGGGCGACGAGCTCCACCTTTTTCATGGCAAGGATGCTCATGCCCTGGCCCCCGTGTACTGCGACGCGAAGGCCGCTATCTCTTCGACAGGGGCCTCCAGATGGATGCCCTCGAGAACTCCGAAGATCGAGGCAATCTCGTATTCCTTGATCCTGTACCAGGCGTAGAGAGGAACGAAGCTCGAAGTCTCGGAATGCATGAAGCGCAAGAGGTCGGCAAATATCCTTCGCCTGACCTGCACCTCGACATGTTTGAGATCGAGATGCCACTCCTCCCCTTCTTTGGCGGACTCGTTGACGAGATCCTCGAACTCCCAGCCCGACCAATCTCCCTTGGAATCGGGATGACGGCCGAGGGCGTCCATTGCGGCGGAGGTGGCATCGGCCCCGGCCAAAACGATGAGGAAGGGCCTGATCTCCTCGGCGCCCAATCCGTAATAGCGGCGGAGCCTGAGGGCCCACACTATGTTCTCAAGCTCCACCTCACGCCGGAGAACCCGAGGGAGGCTACCCTTGATTTCTGCGGGAAGCCGCGAGGCCGCCCTGCCGAGTTCGCTGTAGTACTGACGATCAAGCCTGTTCTTTTCGAGGACGGGATCGTGTCGATCCCCTTCGGCGAGCCAGCCGAATCTCCGGCCCTGGAACATCTGGCCCCGGTCGGGCCAGGCCTGGACTTGAAGGGAAGACCTGATGGGGAGTTCAACGGAGCTCGGAGCGGCAGGCTCGCCGGCCTGAAGGGCCACGACGAGACGCTTTGCGTAGCCGTATTCCGCCTTGCGAAGAAGGGCCTTGAAGAAGTCCTCGTGACGGGAAAGGAGGCCGCCGAGCGAAATGAAATCGCGCTGGGCCTCTTCCTCGAGTCGCCTTTCGGCCGCGGACACGAGGAGACGCTCCGGGAGCTGGGGCGCCGTCTCGTCGAAGAGACTCTTCCAGACCTCGGCGACGCGTCCACCCTTCGCAAGCTGCGCGGCGCGAGAGCCGAGCCGGAACCGGGCAACCGAACCGAGGACCCTGGCGTAGGTGTATTGTGGCCGAAAACTCGCTGCCATCTTACTTCTTCGCGAGGGCGGCTTCGCAAGCCGCCTTGAAAGCGGCTTCGTCCATCCGCGTCGCGTCGAGGGAACTCTTGAACGAGGCCACGGCGCTCTCATATTCCGCGACCGCGGAGGCTGAGGCGGCGGCCTTCCTCGCGTTCGCTTCCTTGACGGCGGCCTCGTAGGCCGAGGCGACATCCGCCTCCGCCTTTTCTTTGGCGGCAGCGATCTTGCTATCCGCTTCCTTCCGCGCATCGGCCACGAGCGATTCGGCCTTACTCTCGACGTCAAACAGTTTGTCGAGGAGATCCTGGTCCTTTGCTAACATTGAAGCCCCCGCATATTCGATGTTTCTGATCGAGGAAAGATAGAATTCCCCAAGAATCGCAAACTGTCGAGACCCAATTCATCGATTGGCAGACTATTTTTCTTCAATTACAGGAATAATGCAATATCAAAAAAAGGAGCCGGATAAGCCGGCTCCTTCGAGGATCAAGGCGGGCGGATAGAATTTAATTACCGCTCCCCGAAGCGGGCGGACTAGGGATGGCAGGGGCAGGGGCCGTCGAGGGCTGGGGAGTCGCGGGCGCGGTGCCGGCAGGCGCGGGAGCGGCCTGCGTTCCCGTATTCTTCCACCATTCGGAAGAACTGGTTTGGGCCGGAGCGTTCTTGAGGGCGGCGGCTTCGACGTTGCCCGTCGAACCCTTATCGAGGAGGGCTAAGGAGAAGGCGCATACGAAGAACAGGGCGCCCAGCACGTAGGTGAAACGCTGCATGACATTGCTCGATCTCGAACCGAAGGCGGTATTGCTCGAACCGGCGAAGATCCCGCCAAGACCGTCGGCGGCCTCGTTCTGGATGACCACCATGAAAACGAGAAGCAACGAGACGATGACGAAGATGATAAGGAGAAAAATGCTCAAAATTCCCATGGGTTACTCCAGCTCTTCCGGACGATACAGCCTCAAGGCCCGACAACAGCACGGCCCGACAGCAACGGCAGGGCATATTATCGAAACGAGGCGGCTTTTGCAAGCGGGATTGTCTCACGGCGACCGATCTACAGTGGG